>NZ_CP135965.1:9620796-9931194 GCF_032460545.1 Umezawaea sp. Da 62-37 | reverse complement strand
CGCTCGCGGTGCCGATCACCAGGGCCTGTCCGATCGACGGGTGGTTGCGCAGGACTTGTTCGACTTCCGCGGGTTCGACCCGGTGGCCGCGCACCTCGACCTGGTCGTCGACCCTGCCGTGGAACTGCAGGGTGCCGTCGGGCAGGCGACGTCCGAGATCACCGGTGCGGTACATCCGCGCGCCGGGACGGCCGATGAACGGGTCGGCGACGAACCGGGAGGCGGTGAAGCCGGGTAAGCCGTGGTACCCGCGTCCGACGATGGCGCCGCCGATGCAGACTTCGCCGAGTTCCCCGTCCGGCACAGGCAGGTCGTGGTCGTCGAGCAGGTGGACCACGGTGTCGCTGACGGGTACCCCGATGTCGGGCAGTGCCATGTCGGGTTCGGTGGTCACGTTCCCCGCGGTGGCCACGATCGTGCACTCGGTGGGGCCGTACATGTTGAGCAGCCGGAACGGCAGTCGCGCTGTCGGGCGGACACGCAGCTGGTCGCCGCCGGTGCTGAGCACCCGCAACCGCAACCCCGTCGGTGGCTCGACTTCGGTGAGCAGCACCTCCGCCACCGGGGTGGGCAGGAAGGCCGCCGTGGTGCCGTGGCGTGCCATCCAGTCCAGCAGGGAACCGGGATCGCGCATCGCCGAGTCGGCGAGCTGGAGGGTCGCACCGCGGTCCAAGGCCGCGAAGACCTCCATGATGGCCGTGTCGAAGCTCGGCCACGCACCTTGCAGGATCCGGTCCTCGCCGGTGAGCTCCATCTCCTCGACGTACCACCTGACCACGCCGGTGAGTTGGCCGTGCTCGGTCTCGCAGCCGTGCGGGCGTCCGCTGGAGCCCGAGGTGTAGCAGACATAGGCCAGCTGCCGTTGCGCGAACGACACCGCCGGGTGCGCGTCGTCGGACTCGTCGGTGTCCGGGTCGACCACGATCCGCGTCGTGGCGGCTGACGGCGTGTCCACGCCGCGCCCGAGCACCACCGCGGAGGCTCCGATGTCGGACAGGATGGCGTCCACACGGGGTCGCGGTGACGTCGGGTCCACCGGGACGAAAGCGCCGCCGGCCTTGGCCACGGCCAGCCAGCCGACCACCAGGTCGACATCGCGGTTGGCGAACACGGGTACGCGGGTCTCCGCGGTGACGCCCACGTCCGCGAGTCGTCGGGCGAGTCGGTTGATCATCCGGTTGAGCTGCCGGTAGGTGTGGGCGCCGTGGTCGTCCACCACTGCGGGGTGATCGGGGCGCGTGGTGGCGTACCGCTCCACCTGGTGCCATACCGGGGACTGGGCCCGCCCCCGCACCTCCAGTGGCGGTTGTCCCGGACGCAGCGTGCCCAGGGGCCGTGCCGGGTCCGCGGTGACCGCGTCGACCAGTTCGGTGAACCAGTCCGCCAACCTCGTTGCGGTGCCCCGGTCGAACAGGGCTACCGCGTACTCGACGTATCCGTGCATGGCGCCGTGCCCCTGTTCGACGACCCCCAAGGTGAGGTCGAACTTCGCCGTCCCCGGCGCTATGCCGGTCATGTGGCCGGCGTAGCGGCCGCCGCTGGTCAAGCCGGGGAACTCGACGACCTGGGCGGGCGCGTTCTGGTGGGTGTAGGCGACGTCGAAGATCGGGTGCCTGGCAGGGTCGCGACTTCCGCCGAGGTCGGAGACGATCTTTTCGAACGGGATGTCGTGGTCGAGCACACCGGCCGCGGTGCGGGCGCAGCGCGCCACCAGGTCCTCGAAGGACAGATCGTCGGTGACCTCGGTGCGGAAGGGCAGTGCGTTGTTGAAGTAGCCGATCAGCCCGTGCGTGTCGGGGTGGTTGCGCCCGGAGGTGGCCACGCCGACCGCCACGTCGCGCCAGCCCGCCCACCGGTGCAGCAGGGCCGTGAGCGCGGCGAGCATCGTGACGAACGAGGTCACCCCGTGGCGCTTGCCGAAGTCGCGGACCCGGTCGGCCAGTTCGGCGTCCACGGTGAACTCGACCACGTCCCCGCCGAACTCGCGCACCGGCGGCCTGGGCCGGTCCAGCGGCAGCTCGGGCCGTTCGAGTCCGGCCAGCCGGTGCTTCCAGTAGTGCAGTGCCGGTGCGGAACCGGTGGCCCAGCGGGCGCGCTGCCAGGCCGCGTAGTCCGCGTACTGGACGGGCAGGGCGGGCAGGCCGTGCGGGCGTCCGTCCAGCCGTGCCCGGTACAGAGCGGCCAACTCGGGGAAGAACACCGATGGCGACCAACCGTCGAAGACGATGTGGTGCCAGGTGAGCAGCAGGACGTGGTCGTCCGGGGCGAGCGTGAGCAGCCGCGTGCGCCACAGCGGGCCCACCGCCAGGTCGAACGGGTGGTTCGCGGCCTGTGCGATCAACTCGTCGGCCCGCCGGGCACGGTCAGCCGCGGGCAGTGCGCCGAGGTCGGTGATCGGCAGGCGCACCGGCGGAGCCGACACGAGCACGAAGGGTTCGCCGTCGCTGCTGGGCAGGCGGGTGCGCAACACCTCATGCCGGTCGGCGATGTCGCCCAGCGCGGCGGCGAGCGCCACCGGGTCCACCCGACCCGACAGCCGGAGGTCCACCGGGATGTTGTAGAGCGGGCTGCCGGGGTTGAGCCGGTCGAGGTACCAGAGCTGTTCCTGGCCGAACGACAGCGATAGCGGGTCGAGACGCGACACCGGGGGAATGGGTGCGAGGACCACGGCGCGATCCCCGGTGGGAAGCCCACGGCGGATGCGCTGGGCGAGCTTGCCCATCGTCGAGTGGTCGTAGAGATCGGTGAAGCCCAGTTCGACGCCGAACTCGCGTTGGACTTCACGCAGCACGGTGATGCCCGCGATGGACGTGCCGCCCAGCGCGAAGTAGTCGGAGTCCTCGCGCACGGCGGGGACTTTCAACACGTCCGCCCACACGGCGGCGAGCCGGCGTTCGACGTCGTGGCCGTCCTGGACGTCGAACGACCGCGTCGGGTCGACGACCGGGTGGTTCGTTCCGCCCGTACCGCGCGCGGCGGGCGTGCCGATCGGGCGGCACCAGCAGCGCACCGGCTCGAAGGGGTGGGTGGGCGCCGGGACGCGAGGGAGGTCAGCGCCGTGGTAGTGGCGGTCCCAGTCGAGGGTGGCGCCCAGGGTGTACAGCAAGGCGAGCTTGTCCAGCAGGTGGTCTCGTCCGGGTTCGTCGGCGAACGCCACGATGGGCAGGTCGGTCAGTGGCCGGATCGCCCTCGAGAGCTGGGCTCCCGCGCCGAGTTCGACCAGCAGCGCACCCTCGCGCTCGAAGCCGGTGACCGCCGCGCGCAGTCGGCTGTGGTCGATGGACACACCGTCCGTCGTTCCGGTCGCGGCCTGCACCGCCTCGTCCAAGCGGAGCACTCCCCTGATGGCCCGGATCACCGATTTGCCGGTGCCACTGCCCGCGAACCGGGTGGTGCTCAGCCCCAGCGAGTCGAGCAGCGCGTGCAACGAGTGCTGGCGGACGACCTCCTCGCCCCGAGATGCCGGATCCGGGTGGTCACCACCGGAGAACAGGACGACCAGGGGTCTGGACACCGGTACCGGCCGGTCGGGAACGACCGCCGTGGACAGCGCCCGTTGCAGTTCCTCGACGCTGCTCACGGCGAAGGCCAGCCGGTAGCGGTGGTCGTCGCGGCCGCGGTTCATCACGTGCGCCACAGCGGCCAGCGGGTGGGTGGTGGTGCGCAGGAAGTCGACCCAGTGACGGCGGTACGAGTCGAGGGCGGACGCCGACTTGGCCGACAACGTGACCAGGTGGCACTCCGGGTCTCCCGGGGCCGAGGTCGGGGAAGGTGGGGGTGCCTGCTCGACCACGACGTGCACGTTGGTCCCGGTGAGACCGAAGGAGCTCAGTCCCGCCCGCCGAGGTGTCCCCTCAGGCCCGGGCCACGGCGTGGTCCGGGTCGGCACGGTGAGCAGGTCGCCGAGGTCGACCTGTGGATTCGGCGCGGTGAAGTTGACCGTCGGGAAGTGCACGGCGTCGCGCACGCTGAGCACGACCTTGAGCAGTCCGGCCATTCCCGCTGCCGCGTCGAGGTGGCCGATGTTGCCCTTGACGGACCCGATGGCGCACGCACGGCGTTGGGCACCTGGGGCCGACAGCGCACGGCGTAGTCCGTCGATCTCCACCGCGTCGCCCAGGGGAGTGGCCGAGCCGTGGCATTCGACGTAACCGATGGTGGTCGGGTCGGCGTCGGCGTCGCGAAGCGCCGCCGTGATGACCGAGGCCTGGGCCTGGGGACTGGGCGCGGCCATGCTGACCGCACGATGCCCGTTGTGGTTGAGCGCTGTTCCGGTGATCACCGCGTACACGGTGTCGCGGTCCGCCATGGCGTCGGCGAGCCTTTTGAGCACAACGATCCCGCCGCCTTCACCACCGACGGCGCCGTTGGCCCCGACGTCGAAGGGGCGACAGGTTCCGTCGGGCGAGTCGATCCCGCGCAAGGGTTCGTGGCCGGCTCGTCGGGGCAGCACCGGGCGGACGCTGATACCGCCCGCGAGTGCGAGATCGACCTCGCAGGCCCGCAGCCGGTCCACCGCCAGGACGACCGCGGCCAGGCTGGAGCTGCACGCGGTGTCCACGACGAGGGCGGGCCCGTGCAGATCGAACGCGTAGGCGAGGCGGGCGGCCGAGGCCGAGGGCAGTGACCCGAGGATTTGCTGGGGGTCGAAATCCTGGTACAGCGTCTGGTAGTCGGTCTGGTGGGTGCCCAGGAAGACACCGGTGGATGATCCGCGCAGCCCGCGTGGGGCGTAGCCGGCGTTCTCGATCGCCTCGTGCGCCAGGTGCAGCAGCAGTCGCTGGTGCGGGTCCATCGCCTCGGCCTCTCGCAAGGAGATGCCGAAGAAGTCGTGGTCGAACAGGTCGATCCGGTCCAGGTACCCCATCGGCAGGTAGCCGATGCCCGTGGGTTCACCGGTCTGACGCACTCGTTGCTCATCGGGAGGCCGAATCGCGTCATGACCGCTGTCGAGGCGGTCGCGGAACCGCTCCGGGCTGTCGGCTTCCGGAAACCGGCACGAGATCCCCACGATCGCCACTGGACCGCCCTGCACGCTCATCACACCTCTCACAGTTCGAAGTCGTCGTCGGTGACGCGGGCCGGGTGGACGCTTTCCACCAGGCGCGCCATCGCGGCGATGGTCGTGTGTTCGAACAGTTGCGCGACCGACACCGTGCCGCCGCACAGCCGTTCCAGCCGCCAGCGCAGTTCCAGCAGCCGGATCGAGGACCCGCCCGCGTCGAAGAACTTCTCGTGGATCCCGACCAGCCTGCCGTCGAGCACGGCCGCCCATTGGGCCTGGACGGTCTGTTCGGCGTCCGTCCGCGGCCGCTCCCCTGGGCGGGTCGAGGTTTGCGGTGGGTGTTGGGCCAGAGCACGGCGGTCGGTCTTTCCGCTGACGGTCATGGGCATGGTCGGCAGCCGTGTGATCCGCGACGGCATCATCGCCGGCGGCAGCCGGTCGCGCAGCCACGTTCTCAGCTCGGCGAGATCGACGTCTTGCGTCGGGGCCACGGTGATGTAGGCCATGACGAAGGGGTCGCCCGCCGGGCCCCCGTCGCAGACGACGGCGGCCTCGGCGATCTGGTGGTGCTGGGCGATCACCAGTTCGACTTCGTCCAGCTCGACGCGTGTGCCGCGCACCTTCACCTGGCGGTCGACCCGGCCGTGGAACGTCAGCGCCCCGTGGGCGTTGCGGCTCACCAGGTCCCCGGTCCGGTACATGCGGGTGCCCGGTGGGCCGAAGGGGTCGGCCACGAACCGCGAGGCTGTCGGGCCCATGGCGCCGAGGTAGCCGTGGGCGAGTCCTTCCCCGGCCAGGTACAGCTCGCCGACGCGGTCGACGGGCAGCGGGCGCAGGTGCCGGTCCAGCACGTGGGCGCGGACGTTGTGCAGCGGGTGACCGATCGGCGGTGGGGCGGAGCCGTCATGCCGCCACCACGTCGCGAACACCGACGCCTCCGTCGGCCCGTAGACGTTGACCAGGGTGAAGGGGAAGGTACCGGGTGTCGCGGCGAGCCTGTCCCCGCCCACCAGCAGGAAGCGGAGGTCGAAGGCGCCGGCCAGCGTGCCGCTGGTGAGCATCCGGTGCGCTGTGACCGTCGTCAAGAAGCACAGGGACAGCCCCTCCCGGATCATCCACCAGCTCAGCGCGCGGGGGTCGCGGCGCAGCTCGGGGTCGGCGACGCACAGGCAGCCACCCAGGCACAGCGTCGACCAGATCTCCCAGAGCGAGGCGTCGAAGGACAGGCTGGCGACCTGACCGTGCCGCTTCCCCTCGGCCGACCCGAAGGTGTCGCGGTGCCAGGACACGAGGTTGACCAGGCCTCGATGGCTGAGCACCACCCCCTTGGGGCGTCCGGTCGACCCGGAGGTGTAGACGCAGCACAGGGGGTCATCGGGTACCGGTGCCTCCCACCGGGTCGGCGCGGCCACCGCGGGCAGGGATCCGATGTCGTGCGTCGGCACCTCGCCGGTGTCGAAGCAGTCCGCGGGATCGGTGAGCAGGACCAGCACCGGTCGGCAGTCGTCCAGGATCACCCGCAGGCGTTGCGGTGGCACGTCGGGTTCAAGACTGATCAGACAGGCGCCGATCCGCGCCACCGCGACGAAGACTTCGACGGCGCACGGCCCCGGCCTGGTGATCACGCACACCCGGTCACCTCGTCGGACACCGGAGGTGGTCAGGTACGCGGCCATCCGGTCGGCCCGATCGTGCAGCTCGCGGTAGGTCAGCGTTCCCGCGGCCGACCGCACGGCCAGTTCGTCGCCGTGCCGGTGGACGCGCTCGGCGAACAGGTCGGGCAGTGTGCGATCGGCCGGGTACCACCGTCCGACGCCGTCGCGGTCGGGAAACGTCTCGACGCACTCGGATGGTGTCATGGTCTTCTCCCGGTGCTGTGGTCACGCGGACGTGGTGTACCGGTGGAACCCGTGACCGCTCTTGCGTCCGAGGCGGCCTTCGGCGACGAGGTCGACCAGCAGGACGCAGGGCCGGAAGCGCGGATCACCGGTCTCGGCCACCAGGACGAGGAGCGTGTCCACCACCGTGTCCAGACCGATGAGGTCGCCAGTGGCCAGCGGGCCCATGGGGTGGCCGAAGCAGTCCTGGAAGATCCGGTCGACCGTCGGCGCGTCGGCAGTCCGCTCGGCCACCACCGCCGCGGCTTCGTTGATCATCAGCATGAGCACCCGATTGGTCACGAAACCGGGAGCGTCACGGGTCACGACGCCCTTCTTGCCGATTCCCGCGAGCAGGTCCAGCACCCGCCTCAGGCTGTCGTCGGTGGTCTCGGGACCCCGGACGACCTCGACGGTGGCCTTCATCGGCGCGGGGTTCATGAAGTGGGTGCCCGCGACGCGGCCGGGGTGGCGCAGACCGGCGGCGAGGCGGGCGACGGGAATCGCCGACGTGCACGACGTGAGCACGGCGTCGGGAGCGCACACCTCGTCGAGTTCGTCGAAGATCCGCCGCTTGACGGTGAGCCGTTCCACCGCGCACTCCACGACCCAGGACGCCGAGGACAGGTCGGCCAGAGCGGACGACCAGCGCGGGGGCTCGGCAGGGTCCGGTCGGGACGCGGACGGCGGTGATCCCACCAGGGAGTGCAGGCGTCCGCCCCGCCGCAGTCGGTCCGGCCCCGCGGCGAGTGCGGCCGGATCCGGGTCCACGATCGTCACCGGATGGCCCGCGCGCAACAGGCATTGGGCGATCCCGATGCCCATCGTGCCGGCGCCGACGACACCCACGTGCCCGGCCATGGTCACGACCACCGATTCACGCGGACGGCGGTGGGGCGCGACATCGGCGGTTTCGCGGGATCGACTGCCAGCACCAGGGTTGCCTCGTTCTCTTCCTGGACCTCGTAGCCCGCGAATCTGAGGGTGATCAGCATGATGCGGTTCACGGGGGTGGGGGTGTAGTGCGCCACGGGACGCTTTCCGGCAGCGAGCGCGGTGTGGACCAGGTGATCCAGCAGCGCTCCACCGGCACCGCGGGACATCACCCGGCACGAGGTCAGCAGCAGGAGCAGGATGCTGTCCTCCCCTGCCAGTTCGGTCACGGCCAGGCCGATGGTGCCGTACTCCCCGAACCTGTCGGCCAGTTCGGCGACGAGGACCTCGTGTCCCGGTGAAGCGGTCAGTTCGCGCAGTTCGTCGAGGTCGTAGGTGCGTCCGGTGGTGTTGAGCTGGTGGGTGCGCAACGTCAACTCGTGGACCCGTGCCAGATCGTCGGGTCCGGCCCGGCGGACGGTCATCTCCAGGTCCAGCGAGGCCAGGAACTCCGGTGCGGGTACTCCGGCGTCCTGCTCGGCCGTGCGGCGACGATGGTCGGTCTGGTAGAACGACCGTCGTCGCCGGGACTCCGCGGTGACGAACGGGGGCCGGAACTCCTCCAGGTCCGGCAGGGCCGCTACCTGCTCGGCCGGGTAGCAGCGCACGGACGGCAGTGCACCCGACACCTCGGCCAACTCCGCGGTGTCGTTGTCCACGAAGGCCAGTGCCCCGGCGGCGATGTTCAGTTCGTCGGCCACGCGGACGATCGCGGCGGACTTGGTGCCCCAGCCGACTTGCACCGCGCAGAACAGGTCGTCCAAGCGGTGGTGGGTGAGGTGCCGCAGGACGGTGTCGTAGTGGCCGCGGCTGGCCACGGCGTGCAGGATGCCGCGGTGGTCGAGCGTCCTCAAGGTGCGCATCGCGTCCTCGCGTGGCCGCGGCTGGTCGCCCTCCAGCAACACGCCGTCCCACAGGGTGTCGTCGAGGTCCCAGACCAGGCACTTCACGGTCGACGTGGTCATCTTCGCCCTTCCGGGGGTGCTGCCGCCGCTCGCCGCTGGGCGTGCTGCCGCAGTGCGTGGTCGGCGATGTGCAGTTCGGCCACTTCGTCGGAGCCCTCGATGATCTGCATGATCTTGGCGTCGCGGAACAGCCGTCCGACGAGGCTGTCGCGCGCGCATCCGGAGGCGCCCAACACCTGCAACGCGTCCCGGCTCACCGAGGCCGCCGCCTTGGCCGCGGCGTACTTCGCCACCACCGTGTCGGCGATCGCGGTGGAGGCGGTGCACCGCCTCGCTTCCGCGGCTCGCTCGCACAACGCCTTGGCCGCGTTGGTGTCCACCAGCGATCGGGCCAACAGCGCGCGCACGAGCTGGTGGTCAGCCAGCGCCACACCGGCCTGCCTCCGGTCGACAGCGTGCGCGACGGCCTGCTCGAGACAGCTCTGGGCCAGGCCGGCGCACCCCCATGCCACCGTGAAGCGTCCGTGGTCCAATGCGGTGCCCACGACATGGGTCAGTCCGAATCCACCGGTCGCGATGACGTTGGCCCTCGGTACCCGCACGTCGAACCGCACGTGGGCGAGCTGCGCCGCACGCAGCCCGAGCTGCCCGGAGACCGGTTCGCGCTCCACACCGGGCCGGTCCCCCTCCACCAACACGGTGACCGGTCCCGCCGCGGAACGGCCCAGCACCAGGAAGACGTCCGCGAACCGCCCGGAGGTGACCCAGATCTTGTGGCCGCGCACGGTGACGTGCTCCGCGTGGTGGTCGACGGCGGTGTCGACAGCCGCGAGGTCGCTGCCCGCGCCGTGTTCCGTAGCGGCGAAAGCCGCCCTGGCGCGGCCGCTCACCAGGTCTGGCAGCCACCGGTTCCGCTGCTCGACGCTGCCCCACCGCACCAGGGCGGCCGCCACCATGGTCTGGACGGTGAGCAGCGACCGCAGGCTGCTGCACACGCCGCCCAGCACCGCGCAGGCCTCCCCCAAAGCCAAGGGGCCAAGGCCGAGGCCGCCGTATCGTGGTGGCACGTCGATGCCGAACAGGCCGGACTCGCCCATGGTGAGCAACACCTCGTCGGGCACCGAGCCGACCGCGTCCCAAGCGGCCGCGTCATCCGCCACGGCCTCGGCGAAGGCCGCGACATCAGGCGGAGCGGTCATTGCCGCACCCCGGTGTTCTTCACCTGGACGAATCGCGCGATTCGTCGCATGGTGCGGAAGTTGGCGAGGTCCAAGTCCGTGGCCTCGACCCGAATTGCGAACCGTCGCTCGACGAAGTCCACCAGCTCCAGCGCGGAGAGCGAGCTGAGTTCGCCACTGGCGAAGTAGTCCTCATCCGGATCCGGCCGCTTGCCCAATGTGGTCTCGAAGAACACCGACAGCTCTTGCAGGACGTCCGCGTCGGGCGTCGCCTGGTCCAGGATCTCCCGTACCTCGAACTCCTCTCCGTACTTCTTCTCCGACCACCTCGTGAAAGTCATGATCAAGGTGTCACGCCAGCCTCGCTCCCCCACCGGTTCGACGGGTGTGACGTCGTGCCACAGCTCCAGGTCCTTGAGCACGACGGCACGTCCGGCCGGGACGACGTCGGCGAAGAACGGTTCCCCGCCACGGCTGTCCAGCGGTGTCAGCTTGAGTTCGCCGCCGGTGACGTCGTGTCGGTCGACCACAGCGATGACCACGTACTCATGCCCATCCTGGTGCGGTCCCTCCGGGACGACTACGCCTGCGTTCCCCGCGGTGGCCACGACGCGGATCTGGTGGACGTCGACCTGCCAGTCCACATCGGGCTCCAGCGGGACGTGTTCGACCGCCCAACTCACGAGCGGGGTGAAATCGACGGTGAGCGGGGCGTATTCCCGACCTATGCCGCCCACGAGGCTGTTGAATACACGCGGGGCGGTGTAACGGCGATGGGGCAGCTGTTCGAACCCGAACCCGGCAGGGGTGGTGACCAGCCGGTACTGGCCGAAACGCCGGTACCGGCTGTGGCCCGCGTATTTGTCGAACTCGAGGTGGTGGAAGCTTTCCAGAAGGTCGATCGGCAAGGGCGGCAGGTCCACCAGCGTGAATCCGCGGTCGCTGAGTCTCATCGAGTCGACCTTTCTCCGACGCAAGGGGTGGGCGGCATTTGTTACTGGGTCGCACTCGGCGCCCACAGCACCGCTTCGTGCTGGCGATCACCACAGAGAATTGGCACTCGGCCGATTCGACGGCAGAGCCGGCAGGTGCCGGTCGCGGTCGGACAGCACCTCGACCGCGGCCCTGCCCATCGTCACGCAGTGCACCAAGCCGGGCACGGTCTTCGGGATGAGATGCGGGTTCGGGACATGCCAGGCGTCGGACACGTCGAGAAACGAGATCGACGCGTCCGCGGAGTGCGAGGTGCCGGTGATGAAGTCCGCGTCGTCCCGCCTCCCCTTACCTCATCCAACGCTTGCCCAATGCACCTGAACTGCGCTTTCGGCACAGTCGAACAGTCGCGAAGAAGAAACATTTCCGGCTACTTTGACGGACCGACCATCGACGGATCGGAGCACCCTACAAGGGCTCACTTGAAGGCCTATATCTGGAGTTGCAAGCAGAAAACTACAAAAAGGCAGATCCCGAATATACACCCAAGCTGTCAACCACATCACGCGACATCTGCCCACACAGCAACGCAACCCCAATCGGAACTGAAATTTTCGCGATCTTCAATCGAAGGTACTCCGCATTATCCACCCCTACACCGCCGAACGGTGGAAAGCATTATTCATCGGCGAAGCAATGTCATTATGAACTCTTATTGAGGTTACTCCAACAGGTGGAGGTTGTGCGATCTATTCGAAAAAAGATCCTCGACAAGACGGGAAACCATCATCCAAAACCACAAAAATGCGTTGATCATCGACCACCTTCGTGAGCCGAAAAGGCGGATGGGCCGCCTGACACGTGGTCGCCGCAGCAGAACCCGAGAAGCTGCACGCGGACAAGGCCCTGCGAGCAGGGGCCTGCGCAGGTGGATGCGGGATTGCGGCATCGACACCTGCGTCACCAGTAAAGGCGTCGAGCCCAGCGACAGACCCGGGCAACACCGTCAGGTCATTGAACGCACAATTACCCGGCTAGTCGATCACCGCTGCCCGCATACCGATACGAGCGACATGGCAGTGACCTTTACTTCTTTCCCAATTCGGCCACAGTGCTGACCTGATTCAAGAAGCTGCCCACGTGAGCGGTCCAAGTGGAGTGCACGGTGCACTCGGTCTTCGACAACGAGTTCAGGGCTTGTTCTTCTTGGCCTGACCAGGGGGGATCTGCTTGTCCTTCTTGTCCGCCCCCGGCGGTTGATCCTGCTCCGGGCTTTCCACGGAACCACCGTCAGGGCTCGGCTCAGGGGCGGGCGCGGGGTGGTTCGTGTCGTCGGGCGGTTGCTGTGTCGTCGCGGACACCGTGTCGGGGTTCGCGACGGGTTGCGTCGTGGTGGTCGGAGCCGGTGTGGTCGAGGTGATGGCGGGATGTACGGCCGCGGGGGATTCGGGTGCGGGCGCGGTGGTGCCCGCGGTGATCGCCCAGCCGACCCCGACGGCTCCCAGCAGACCCGCCGCGAAGACCGCGGACGCTTTCCGATGCGGCCACGGTCTGCGGGGGGACGGCTCAGGTTCCGGCTTGGGTTCCGGCTCGGGGATCGGCTCGGGGATCGGCTCGGTGGTGAGCTCTCCGGCGCGCAGGACGGTGGCGCAATCCCCGGCGGTGGGGCGTTGCTCGGGTGATGGCGACGTCATCAGCGCCAGCAGTCGCGCCAGACCGGCGGGCAGGTGCTCGGGAATGACCGGGGACCGGTGCAGGCGCGCCACCATGGCCTCGACATCGCTTCCGGTGTACTCGCACCTGCCGGTCAGGCATTCCAGCAGGACCAGGCCGAGGGCGTACACGTCGGCGGCGGAGTCGACCTCGGCGCCGCGTACCTGTTCCGGGGCCAGGTAGGCGGCTGTGCCGACCACCCGACCGGTGCGGGTGAGCCGGGTGCTCCCGACCGAGTGCGCCAGCCCGAAGTCGGCGAGGTACGGGGTGTCGTCGTCGAGCAGGATGTTGGAGGGTTTGACGTCGCGGTGCATCACGCCCCGGCCGTGCACGTAGGCCAACGCGTCGGCCACCGCAGCCCCTAACGACCTGACCTGATCGGTGGTCAGGGGGCCCAGTGCCATGCGGCGGCGCAACGTGTGCCCGTCGACCAGCCGCAGCACCACGAACGGGGTGCGCCCCGCGGTGCCCACGTCGTAGACGGACACCAGACCCGGATGCGACAACCCGGCCAGGATGTGGACCTCGTTGTCGAACCGGCGGGCGTTGTCGGGGTCCGCGTCGGCCGTGAAGACCTTGATCGCGACCGGGCGCCGCAGCCGGGTGTCCCAGGCCCGGTACACCTCTGCCATGCCGCCGATGCCGATCACCTCGGCCAGCTCGTACCGATCGGCGAGCAGTTCGTCGTTCACCGACAGCGGCACCGGTGCACCTCTCGATCGCACGATTCGGATGTTCCAGGGTATTCCCCACCGCCGGAATCGCAAACCCGCAGTTCGCCGAGAACGGGTACCACCGGGTAATGCGGTAACGGTACCGCGAGGATTGCGCACCCATGTCCGGCCAGAGGTGAAGCCCACGAAGCAACTCCAGAGCAGTCGCGGCCCATCACGAGGTCGACATGATGGAGTGGCGACTGAAGGAATTCCCAATGCGCATCGAACGTCGATTGGTTCGCAATCGGCAAGTACGCCGCGGTGCTGTCTGGTCGAGTGCGAAATCGAACCGTGCGGCGGACACGAAGGCCGTCAGACACAGGCGGCACTGGCGAAGGGCCACCCCACTACGTAGTGCCGACTGCCAACAGGCTCGAGTCGCTGGCCTCTGTCCCCTGTACTACATTCCGAGATCACGCGGAAGCGGGTCACCGAGTCGGCGATAGTGGTTGATCAGGGCTCTGGTCAGGTGGACCTGGCGCCGGGGAGTGCGGGCGATCGCAGCACCGATGTCGATGCTGCGGACCAACACGGCCGCGGCCAGCAACCTCCGGATCGCCGCGGTCGACAAGGGCAGCGGAACCAGCCTCAACGGACCGCCTCGCTCTCCCGGAGCATCGCTTCTTTTCCCTGACTCGCACGCGTGACCGTCAGGAAAGCCTGTGCCAGCACGCACATCGTCACGTGCCGGTACCACGGAGTCCACTTGCGAACCTGGCAGGCATCCACCCCGAGCCGGTCCTCGCCGATCCTGTTGTCCTCCTCGATCCTCCAGCGCAGCCCGGCGGCCCGGATCATCGCGGTCGTCGTCGCGGCCACCGGCGCGTGGACCAGGAAGAACTCGATGTCGCAGGACGACCGCCGATCCTTGTGTTTCCTCATCTCCTTGGACCGTCGGATCAGCAGGGTGTGGCCGAACCCGGCGGTGGGAGGCTGCTCCTTCACCGTCACCGCGTGCGTCGACCAGTCGTACAGCCGGGCCCCTTTGCTGCCCTCACCCGCCGTGCGGCGCCCCCACTGGTGGACCCCCGACCGCAGAACATCCCTACAGGACAACGCTTCCCCTCGTGCGCCGACCAACGGCAGGTCCATCGGGACCGCCATCGTGTACGCGATCGCACCCTCGTGGCAGAACAACCGCAGATCGGGGTCACGGCCGTAGCCGGAGTCCGCGGCGAACCACCCGAACGGCACCCCCGCGTCCACCAGGCGCGCGAGCATCCTCCGCACCAGTGCGGATTTCGTCGCGAACTCCCCATCCACCGGACCCCCCGCCGCCCGGCACCACGCCGGATCGGAGGTCCACGCCTTGGGTAAGTACAACCCCCGATCCACGAACGCGTGCCCGGCCTCGGTGGCACAGGTCAGCATCGGCATGACCTGACAGTTCTCCATCTGGTCGGTCAACCCGCAATGCCGCGGGGCGACACCGACGCTCCTGTCGCCCTTCTTGACCGCCTGCGTGTCGTCGGCGACCACCACCGCGTCCACCGATCCCAGACCCGCCACCACATGCTCACGCACCCGGTCCCGCAGCACGTCGGCATCCCACACCGCACCGTCGAGCAGATGCTCGAACGGACGCGGCGCGGCCAACCCCGCGCGCTCGGCCAGACCCACGAGTTCTTCTTCGGCACATCGGCCAGCAACGCCCGCACCATCAACCCGAACGTCGCCCACTCGTGTCCGACGGGGGTGAGGTCCGGCGTGCAGGCCGGTGGTCGGATCGCGTGCGGCCGGTCCCACGCGGCGGCGAAAGCGCGCATGGCCGCGCTGACGTCGGTGTTCAGGTTGTACCGGATCGGCACGACCGAGCCGCCGGGCCGCTGGCGGGCGGCGTCGGGGGCGGTCGACAGGGACGTCGCCAGCGCGGTGGGCCGGTGCCGTGCGGTGTGTGGTCGCCGTGGTTTCCCCGTGTCCCACCGGGGCCCCGGCCGAATCGCGTCGGGGTGGCCGGACGCGGTGCCCGGCCACCCCGGTGGTCACGCGGTCGTGACTGCCACGTTGTCGACGAGGAAGTCGGTTTGCAGGGTGGAGTCCTCGGTGCTGAGGAACTTCAGGGTGATCGTCTTGCCGCGGAAGCCGCTGAGGTCCGCCGTGCGGGTGACGTACCCGGTGGTGGCGTCCGTGTTGCTCCACGTCTTGAGCGTCGTGGTGGTGCTTCCGCTGACGACCTGCACCCGCAGGTAGTCGTACGGCGTGGCGCCCGACTCCCGGGTGGCCACCCGCAGGTAGTAGCCGAGGGTGGGGGTACCGGTCGTCGGGACGGTGATCTGCTGGCTCACCGAGTCGGTGTTGGGGGCGCCGTTGCCGCCCAGCCAGGCGTACCAGCTCCCGGACTGCGCCGGGTAGGTGTTCCAGTTGCCCACGGAGCCGCCGGTGACGGTCCAACTCGCCGTGCCGTTCTCGAAGCCGCCGTTGGCGACGATCCCGGTCGGGGTCGGTGTGCCGGCGCGGTAGTCGATCGTGTGCGTGTAGACCAGGTCGCGGGTCGCGGAGGAGACGTCCAGGCCGCCTGCCGGGCGGTCCGCGGTGAACCACTCCTCGAACGTGCCGGACGGGTTCGCGGTCATGCTCGCGAAGGTCGGCAGCGGGCCGTTGTCGACCTTGCGCCACAGGTCGATGATCGCGCCCGCGACCCGGCACTCCACCTGGTCGCCGTTCTCGACGTTGGTGTTGTCCGCGGGCCCGTTCGCGTTGTACGGGGTGGTGGTCATCAGGTTGATCTCGGCGCCGTTGGCCCAGATGTACTTGCCGTCGCCGACGGCGTAGCCGGCGATGGCGTTGGCGAAGCCCTCGGTCCAGGCGCAGCTCGGCCCGGTGCGGGCGCGCAGGTAGTGCGGGGACGGGCAGTCGCTCGTCGGCCACGAGCCCGCGTAGAGCATGTCCATCAGGCCGTGACCGGACTCGTGCAGCACGGTGTGCTCGGAATCCGGGTCGGCGTCGGTGAGTGCGACGTAGCGCTGCGCCACCGGCAGCGCCGGGTCGTTGTTCCAGTAGGTGCCGTCCGTGCTGCCCGGCTGCCAGTGCAGGGTCAGCTTGCGGCAGGAGCTCTCCCCTGCGGTCCAGCAGGTGGCGGAGCCGTGGATCGCGAACAGCTTGTTGACGGCGTCGAACGCGTGCCAGCCCCGCATCTGCGCGCTGGTCGGTGAGGTGGTGCCGAACGAGGTGTCCGTGCCGCTCGCGACGCTGTTCTTGGCGGCGGTGCTCACCGTGTAGACGCCGGTGCCCGCGTTGTTGGTCACCCGCCACAGGGCGTTGTCGGTGGCGAACTCGACCCACACCTGGGCCATCGACGCCACCGGGGCGTCGAAGCACAGCTTGTAAGCGCCGTCGGCCCCGGTCTCGCCCGTGACGTAGTACTGCGCCGCGGCCGAGGTCGTGGTGCGCCCGGCGATCTGGGTCTTGATCTTGCGGCCTGCCTTCCAGGCGCCCGCTTTGTCCGAGTAGGTGAAGGCGCCCGCGGCGCAGATCCTGCCCGCGACGGCGGCCACGGCCGGGGTCGGCATCACCCGTGTGACTCCGGTGGCGCGGGTCGCGTCGGTCCCGGTGCGGGAGGAGCCCGCCGTGCCGCCGACGGTGAGGGTGGCCGAGGAGTGCGCCGACCGGTCGGCCGCCGGTGCGTCCGCGCTGGTCACGTCGGCCTCGATGTGCGCGGGGCCCGCGGCCAGCGCGGTGACCCCGAAGGTGACCGTACGACCTGCGTCGGACAGCCCGAACTGCTGCTCGGCGACCTGGGACAGGCCGACGACGCGTGGCGCGGACAGGCCGCTCGAGCCGGTGGTGAGCCGGAGGGTGTCCGGCAGGCGGATGGCGAGCTTCGCCCTGCCCATCGCGACCTGGGACCTGATCTTGACCGTGACGGTGGCCGATTCGCCTACCGCGGGCAGTCGGTCGAGCGACACGTCCGCCGCGACGCAGCTCGCCGGGGTCTCGGACTTCTCGTGCGTGGGCGGTGTGAGCGAACACCGGGTGGCGGCCGCGGCCTCGCCTTGGGTGAGCAGTGCCGTGCTCGCCGCGACAATCGCGATGGGAACAGCAAATGAGAACAGGGTTTTCATGCAGGGTGCCTTTCGGACGACTGAACTGCCGTCACTGCAGGGTGACGCCAGAAGAATGACCGTCGTTCGTGGCTGATGGCAATCACGGGTGGCCGGTTGATTACCGGCGGTCGTATTCTGTGAAAGCTTGGGATGAACGGCTCGCGCGCCCCGTGCCGGATTGCCTGCTCCCGGCGTTGCGGGGTGCCCTGACCAGGCGTTTCAGAATGTGAAAACTGTGAACAACCCGCTTTTCACCGTTTTGATTTCACCAGCGCCAGCGAGTACCGACGACACCTGGCGACAGGTTGACCCCCACCTGGCAACTGGACTTCGACGGGCCGAGCGGCAGCGCCTCGGCGAGCCGCTCCGGTCCGGTCGGGGTGTTTTGCCGGAACCCGTGGCACCAGGTGGGCGGCGCGCCCTCGAACTGCACCTGCTGGCTGTACTCGTTCATCGGGTGCGTCAACTCGCGGTAGTAGAACTCCACCGGCGGTCCGGGCTTCGCCGCGATCTCGTACTCGATCACCGTGTGCTCACCGACGCCGAGCGGCGGTCCAGGAGCAATTCCGCCACCAGCAGCCCGGTCTGCGCGTCGTGCTGGACCAGTCCCGTCCGGCAGAACCGCACGTCGGTCAACTCGGGCGGGTACCGGGGGTCGTCCGCCTGGTACTTCACCACCCGCCGGGTCACCCGGCCGCGCGCGCCGCGCAGCACCAGTCGGGAGCGCACACCGCGCTCCGAGCGGTCCTCGGCCACCGTGAAGACGTCGTGCGCGGACACGACGTCGTGCCCGCCGTCGTCGCCGTCCCCGAATCGCGCCACCAGTGCCGGGTCGGCCTCCTCCGGGCGGCGCAGCCAGCGCCCGCGCGGCCGGGGCGGGCCGATCAGCGTGACCAACGACGAGGCGGGCAGGCCGAGCAGCGCCTCCAGCGCCTGGACCGCGCGCAGCGACTCCGGCCTCTCGGGCCGCCGCAGGCTGCGCCGCCAGTAGCTCAGCGTCGCCAAGCTGACGTCCATCCCCTGTTCGGACAGGTGGTGCCGCAACCGGTCCAAGGTGAGGCCACGAGCCGTGATCGCCGCGTCCAACGCCTCGGCGAACGTGCCGGTGCGCAGGATGCGCGCCAGTTCCCGGCTGTTCGCCGAGCGGGGTGGCGACGTCATCGCGAGCCTTTCGGGGACGGCGGGTCGACAAGGGCCTCAACTATCGGTAACGGGCAGGGGTCTGTCCAGACCCGTGTTGTCGCAGTGCGTCGCGGCCGCACGGGGTCGGACCACCCGATCGCGCGCTCGGTGGCGTGCGACTCGCGCCGGGGTGACGCCGGGGTGGATCAACCTCGGCCGATGGGCACCCGTTCGCTCCACGCTGCCGCCTTGGTCGACGCCGCGGTTGACGTGGGCGGCACGGGGACCCGCTGTGCCAGGACCTGGTCGACGCAGGTGGGCTCGAAGCCGTGCTCCACGCCGCATGTCCCGGCCGCGATATCGAGGTGGGGACGCTCCCGAGGGCTTTCGGCGGCTTCGGGGCCACGGTGCGCGAGGGCGACCGCGCCGTGCACGCCATACCGGTCAGGGGCAAGCGCCTGTTCCGGGTGCGGCACAACAGACCTTGAAGGGTCGCGGTGGCGCCGGGTCGGGCGTGGGGCCGGTGTGGACAAGGAAGGCCTCGGTCCGATCGGTCCGGTGCTGGACGCGTTCGGGTCGGTTCTCCACAGTCGCGACCAGGTCGTCGATGCCGTGGACGGCTAGGTCGCCCAGGCCGCGTTGCACGTGTGACCACACGTGTCCGACCGGGCTGGGCTCCGGTGTGCGGCCGGTGGTCTGATCACGTGCAACCAAGGACGCGCGGCGATCGGAAGGCGCACGGCGGCGCTGGTGTGGGCGTCCAAGAGGCAGCACGACCCGCCCGGCCCTTTCGACGCCGACGCCGACGCGCCGCCTGCCCGCCGTCGCCGCCGCCAGGCGTGGACCTCGTTGGTCGACACCCGCGGCCGCAGGGCGACCTCGGCGGCGCACACGTCCCGGACGAACAACCCGGCCGTCCGCGATCGGACCGCTTCGCGGGTGGCTCCGCCCTGCTCGGACGGACCGCCTCCATCCGCGCGCCCCACCACTTCGGGATGCCCAGTTCGGGGCATGGTCGACGCGGACACGCCGTGAACAGCACGATCGACCCCCGCCATTCGAGATCTGCAGCTCGTGGGGTGGGAGCGGGCGGTCTCCCCCACTCCGCTGGCGACGCTGTCTTCGGCGCTGCGCGACGGGAGGGCCGGCCGCGACTACTGGGCGACGTAGCCGCCGTCGACGGGGAGGGCGACGCCGATGACGAAGCCGGCCGCGGGGCTGCACAGCCACAGGACGGCTTGGGCGATCTCGTCGGCGGTGCCGAGGCGGTTGATGGGCTGGCCTGCTTCGGCTTGGGCGCGGTCGAGTTCTCCCTTGGCGATCATGTCGTCGACCATGGGGGTGTCGATGGTGCCGGGGCAGATCGCGTTGACGCGGATGCCGCGTGGGGCGTATTCGAGGGCGGCGCTGCCGGTCAGGCCGATCACGCCGTGTTTGGTGGCGTGGTAGGAGGCGCGGCCGGGGATGCCGACGAGGCCGCCGAGGGAGGAGCAGTTGACGATGGCGCCGCTGCCCTGGGCGCGCATGTGGCGCAGCTCGTGCTTCATGGACGCCCAGATGCCGCGGAGGTTGACGGCGTTGACGCGGTCGAACTGTTCGGCGCTCTCGTCGGCGGCGTCGGTGGGCGGGATCTGGATGCCTGCGTTGTTGTAGGCCATGTCCAGGCGGCCGAAGGTGTCGACGGTGCGGTCGACGGCGGCGGCGACCTGGGTCTCGTCGGTGACGTCGCAGACGATCGCGAGGGCTTGGTGGCCCGCGGCGGTGAGCTGCTCGACCGCGGCCGTCAGGGCGGTTTCGTCGATGTCGGCCAAGGCGACGGCGGCACCGGCTGCGGCGAAGGCACGGGCGGTGGCCAGGCCCATCCCGGAGGAGGCGCCGGTGACGAAGGCGACCTGGCCGGTGTAGTCGTAGGTGGGGTTCACGGACGCGGCTCCCTTGGGTGGGGTTCTGGTGGGTCAGGCGGTCTGGCCGCCGTCGACGACGAGCGCCGTGCCGGTGGTGAACGCGGCGTCGTCGGAGCACAGCCACAGCACGGCGGAGGCGATCTCCCCCGGTTTGCCGAGGCGGCCGACGGGTTCGTCCGCGATGAGTCCGGCGCGGCCACCGGGGTGGGTGTCGCCGAAGCGGCGGATCATCTCGGTGTCGATGATGCCGGGGCAGACGGCGTTGACGCGGATGCCCGCGGCGGCGTGGTCGAGGGCCGCGGAGCGGGTGAAGCCGATGACGCCGTGCTTGGCGGCGGCGTAGGCGGCCTGACCCCGGAAACCCTTGACGCCCGCGCCGGAGGAGACGTTGACGATGGCGCCACCGCCACCCTGGGCGAGCATCTGCCGGATCTGGGCCCGTGCGCAGAGGAACACGCCGGTCAGGCTGACCCCCAGGATGCGGTCCCAGTCGTCCTTGGCGGTGTCGGCGGCCGATTGCACGGGCTGCTCGATGCCGGCGTTGTTGAACGCGACGTCCAGGCGCCCGAAGCGTTCGACGGTCCGGTCCACGGCAGCCCGCACGTCGTCTTCGCTGGTGACGTCGCAGGTCAGGGTGAGGACTTGGCCGTCGTCGGCGGAGATGAGGCGGGCCGTCTCCGTCAGCCCGTCGGTCGACAGGTCGGCGAGTGCGACCTGCGCGCCGGCGCGGGCGAACGCGAGGGCGGTGGCGCGGCCGAGACCGGAGGCGGCGCCGGTCACGAAGGCGACCCGGCCGGTGAAGTCGTAGGTCGTGTTCATCGGGTTCCTGTCCTCTCGGGCAGCGGACCGACGTCGTGCCGATCCGCTGCCGACCTGATGTCGGTCGTTCAGGCGGTGGACGGGGCCGCGGCGTACTCCTCGTCGGTGACGGGGGTCAGCCAGTGCACGACATCGTGGTCTGCGTCGCCCTCGTTGATCGCCAGGTGGACCATCAGCCGGTTGGGTGCTGCGCCGTGCCAGTGCTGTTCATCGGCCTCGAACAGGACGCGGTCACCGGGCCGGATGACCTCGACGGGGCCGCCCCGGCGCTGGCACAGGCCGATCCCTTCGGTGACGAACACGGTCTGGCCCAGGGGGTGGCGGTGCCAGTGGGTGCGCGCGCCGGGCATGAAGTGCACCAGGTTGGCGGTGACCCGCGACGGGCTGGGTGCCGCGGCGACGGCGTCGATGTAGACGTCGCCGGTGAACCAGTCGGCGGGCCCCTTCGCGGTGTCGATCGAACTCCGGGTGATCTGCACGGTCATTCCTTCTCTGTGAGCGTCGGGGACGAGCGGTGCACGGGTGGCCTGCGAGCGATCAGGGCGTGAGGAGGACCTTGACAGCGCGGCGTTCGTCCATGGCTTCATAGCCCTTGGCGACCTGGTCCAAGGGCAGGGTGAGGTCGAAGACCTCGCCGGGGTCGATCCGGCCCGACAGGACGCGGTCGATCAGGTCGGGCAGGTAGCGGCGAACGGGGGCGGGGCCGCCGCGCAGTCCGACGTGGGAGAAGAACAGTTCCTGCCCGTCGACGACGACGTCGTGGGGGACTCCGACGAAGCCGACGTTGCCGCCGGGCCGCGCCGAGCGCAGGGCCTGGCGCATGGCCTGTGCGGTGCCGACGCACTCCAGGACCGAGTCGGCGCCGATGCCACCGGTGAGGTCCTTGACCCTGGCGACGCCGTCCTCGCCGCGTTCGGTGACGATGTCGGTGGCGCCGAACCGCCGGGCGAGGTCCTGCCGGGAGGCGTGCCGCGACATGGCGATGATCCGTTCCGCGCCCATCTCCTTCGCCGCGATCACCCCGCACAGGCCCACCGCGCCGTCTCCGACGACCACGGCGGTCGAGCCGGGCCTGACCTCGGCGGCATCGGCCGCCCACCACCCGGTGCCCATCACGTCGGAGACGGCCAGCAGACCGGGCCACAGCTGTTCGCCGGGTACCTCGTCGGTGGCGACCAGGGTCCCCTGCGCGTTGGGGATGCGCACGTACTCGGCCTGGCAGGTGCTCATGAACTCGCGGTGCAGGCAGTTGGACTGGAAACCGTTGCGGCAGTTCGCACAGGTGTTGTCCGAGGTGGCGAAGGACCCGACGACGAACTGGCCCGGCTTGACCGAGGTGACCTCGGCGCCGACCTCCTCGACGAATCCGACGTACTCGTGCCCCATCGGGTGCGCCTCGCCGATCGGCTCCAGGCCGCGCCAGGGCCACAGGTCCGAACCGCACACGCAGGTGACAGCCGTGCGGATGACGGCGTCGGTCGGGTGGAGGATCTTCGGGTCCTCCAGGGTCTCGAAGCGGACATCGCCGGGGGCGTGGATCACTGCTCCGCGCATGGATTGCCTTTCGTGTCGGGGCGACCGATACCGGGGCGTACCGGCCGCCGAGTGCGGTCCCGGGCCGTGCGCAGGTCGGCGCGAAGCGGTCCACGGGCCCGGATGCGAGCGTTCCACCGAACCGTGGTCACGGCCGGACGGAAGTGCCGTGCCATCAAGTCAAGCCGCTCTTCGCCCGCTCAGCGAGTCACCACGAAGGGGTGTACCGGCAGTACACCCCTGGGGCCATGCGCGATACGTACCGTGGACGTCGTGGACAACAGCCAACAGGTCCGCGAGTTCCTCACCTCGCGGCGAGCGAAGATCACCCCGGAGCAGACAGGGATGCCTTCCGGTGCCCGTCGACGCGTTCCGGGCCTGCGCCGCAGCGAGGTCGCGGCCCTGGCGGACGTGAGCGTGGAGTACTACGCCAAGCTGGAGCGCGGCAACCTCGCCGGCGTCTCCCCCTCGGTCCTCGAAGCCGTCGCCCGCGCGCTGCGGCTCGACGACGCCGAACGGGCCCACCTCCTCCATCTGGCGCAGGCCGCCGACGGCTCCGACGCCCTCACCCGCCCCCGCCGCCGCACCCTCCGGCAATGGACCCCGCACCGCAGCCTGCAATGGACCCTGGACGCGGTCAGCGCCGGGCCTGCCTTCGTGCGCAACGGCCGCATGGACCTCCTCGCCACCAACCAACTCGTCCGCGCCTTCTACGACGACGTCTACGCCGCACCCCACAACCACGCGAACCTCGCCCGCTTCCAGTTCCTCGACCCCGCCTCCCGACGCTTCTACCCCGACTGGGACCAAGCGGCCGACATCGCCGTCGCCATCCTGCGCACCGAAGCCGGCCGCGACCCCCACGACAAGGACCTGCACGACCTCGTCGGTGAACTGTCCACCCGCAGCGACGACTTCCGCACCCGCTGGGGCGCCCACGACGTCCGCCACCACGGCACCGGCACCAAGCGCTACCACCACCACGCCGTCGGGGAACTGACCCTCGCCTACGAAGGCCTCGACATGGCCGCCGAACCCGGCCTCACCCTCACCATCTACACCGCCGAACCCGCCTCCCCCTCCGACGAGGGCCTGCGCCTGCTCGCCTCCTGGGCCGCCACCCGGGAATCGATCTCCCCCACAAGGCACCCACTCGGTTGACAGCACCACCGGCGGACGATCCCCGCCACTGGCACAAGGGCGCCGGCCACCGGTCGACTTGACCCGCACTGCCCGGCGAACGACCGGACCTTCCTCCCGCGCACGAGCCGACCGGTCGCGCGCTGATCGCCCGAACCGGAGTACGCCGCCGGGGAGCACGGGAGAACTCGGCGCGGGCTTCCGCTTGGCAACGCATCTCCAGTCGGGTGAAGTCGGCCGGTGAGCACCCGTGGACAAGCCGATCGGGCCCGCCCGTCAGGGCGAAGAACTACGGGAAGCCGGTCATCGCAGTAGGCGAAGGGCATGGCGACGCACCCGCGCGACCTGGCGGCCGCCGAGGCGTTCGACACGCTGTGTGAGGTGTCCCGTCGCACAACAACGAAGCCGCATGACATCGCCACGGTCGTCCTCGATTCCGGCGTCGGCGAAACAGCCGCCCCTGTCAGCCGACGCCGGGGAAGCCGTGTCAATCGGTATCGGCCGCGCCTTCGACCGCAACCCCACGACCGACACGTCCTCGGCCATCGATCCCGCCAACCGGAAACGAACGACGTCCCCGGCTCGCGTCCGCACCCACTGTCCTATCCGGAGCAATTCCGCAGGGTTCGGACCTACTTCGCGGCCCCGGTTCGCCTGGCCGGTCGCGTGTGCTCGGCCACTGTCGCGCAGTCTCGGTCGTCCTGCGGAACATGGCGGATTCTCGTGTGGTCGCCTCGACCAAGAAGCATCGGACGGGGCTCACCCCAGGGCGTGTCCGCCGGAACATCTGATCGAATAGTGGTGGGCTGACCGATGCGGAGTGGGCAATCCTGAAGTCGTTGCTTGCGGGCAAGCCGATCGCACAACCGCACGCCCACCGGAAGTGGTCCAGCACGCCGGTCGACCGGGTTTGATCCGCTCGCCCCGAGCGGCACCCGACCAGGAGAGCCGACCTCGTCATCGCGGTGTTCCTTTTGCAGGGCAACAACTGTGTGCCACATCCGGTGGTGCGTGCGAACCCGCGTGCGGCGCCTGCCGAGTGTCGGCACGGCCGTTCCCGGTGTCGTCGAGGACCGGAGGGCGGGTTCACGGCGTCGTGTTCCCGATGGTCGCTCCCCCGGTGCCCGTCACCGCGTGGTCGGTGCCGCGGCGCGAGCAGCGAGGAAGTTGCGATCACGTCCTCGCGCGCCAGCGGGATGAGCAAGTCCTTCGCATGGCGGAAGCCTGCCGTGTCGTGCTGTTCGGTGGTGGAGTCCAACGCGGCCTGGAGGACCAGGCGCCCGGAGGTGGCTGCGCTCGATCCTGGTGATCGGCC
Organism: Umezawaea sp. Da 62-37; assembly: GCF_032460545.1. Lineage (GTDB taxonomy): Bacteria > Actinomycetota > Actinomycetes > Mycobacteriales > Pseudonocardiaceae > Umezawaea. Next base: position 9,906,058 of record NZ_CP135965.1, on the reverse strand, counting down.
GTGGACGACCAGGAGACGCCCGGCGATCATCGAACCTACCATCGACGACGATCCCCGGGGCCGTGCGCGCGTCTGCGCCGGGTCGGCGACGATCGGGGCTTCGTCCGGGAATTGCGGAATCCGCTCCGCGCCATCCTGGGCGACCCGCACGCGACCGGTGTCGTCGTCCACAACCTGCGAGCACGCGACACGGAGATCCCGCCCTGCCAGGAACTTCCGCTCGCCACCTCCCGAGTGGTACTCGTCGCACACCTGAAGTGCGACTGGGCGATCCCGCAGGACTCCGTCGAGCGCCGCTGCGCTCCATCACGTCGACAGTGGATCGTGACCGCCACGTTCCACTGCCTCCGGTGCACGATCTCGCCGTGGTGCCGGTGGCAGGCATCAACCGGCCCGCAGGCCTCGTCGTACACCACGCCCATGGCCTGCATGCCGCGTCGGGTACGACTGTTCCTGCCCGATCCCCGCCGTCCACCTGACGCCGGACACCGTGCGTGGGGCTGGCCAACGGTCGGGATGCCGCTTTCGCCCAGCGGCCGGAAGGTGGCACACCGGAGCAGGTGGTGACCTACAACATCCGCAAGGAGCGATTCTTCAGCCACGACATCCGGGAAGACAGCAACCACTTCGCCATGAACCCGGCCCAGACGATCATCGAAGGGGACGGGCACGGCGGCGAGACGCCCTCCATTTTCCACTACTACATCAAGCCGGGCACGAACAAGGTCGACACCGTGAAGATGTTCAAGCACCGGAGTTCCTCCGACACGGAATCGGTGCACCCGCATACCGCGTTCATCAACGACACCGACCTGATCTTCAACAGTGACGCGGACGGCAACGGCAACGTCTACCTGCTGGAAAAGAAATAGACGATCTCGCCTCTCGTGACACCGCTGCGGCCGGGACCACCGACCCGCACCCCCGGCTGCGCGGTGAACGTCCCGCCGCGCAGCACCGGGGACCACGGTGCTCCGCCGGACACAGCCGCGGCACGATCCGCCCGCCGCGTTGATCCCGCTGTTCACCGTGTTCACCGAGCGGGAGAAAAAGTCTCCGACGCGATCGCGTCGAACGAGTCGTTCTCCGGACGGACGAAGACTTCCACCGGTCCTCGACTCCGCGCCGCGATCGCACTGCGTCCAGAACAGGGATGGAACGGCGGGGGCTGGGCGGGCCCCCGCTTGAGGGTGATGGGCAGGTGGATGGTGGTGCGGGCGAAATCGGGCAACGTGATCGGTCCGGCAACGGTCGCTCGGGAAGATCCGAGGCCGGTTGCCACCGGGCACGACGTGTTGTCCGCCGCCCCGAGGATCGCTGCCGATCGTTACGGTGAGCGTTCGGGGGGCGGACGGGAGTGCCTGTGATCAGCTTGGACCGGCTGGTGAACGTGCTGGGTGGCTACGGTGTGCGGTTGGCCTGCTGCCCGATATCCCGGTCGACGGAGTTGCGCAGCGTGGTGATGCGCGAGGCCACGGACTCCCAGGCGGTCGCCGGGGACGTGTTCCTGGCCGTGGGTGCGGAGTCGGTGCCCGCGGCCGTGGAGTGGGCGGTGGGTGCGCGGGCGGGCGTGGTGCTGGTGCACGGCGACGACGACGTTGTGGGGCCGGCCGCCGCGCTCGGGCGAACCGCTGGGGTCGCGGTGCTGGTGATCGATCCCAGGGTGCCGTGGAGCCAGTTGGCCGGGGTGGTCTACGGCCTGGTGCTGGAAGGCCGCGAGACCGAGTCGGGACGGGGCCCGACCGACTTGTTCGCGTTGGCCGACAGCCTGGCCGACGCGGTCGGCGGTGCGGTGACCATCGAGGACCGGTCCTCGACGGTCCTCGCCTACTCCGGTTCACAGCAGGGCGCCGACCAGGCCCGGTTGGAGACGATCCTCGGCCGACAGGTCCCCGACGGTCTGCGGGCGCTGTTCGAGGACCGAGGGGTGTTCGCCCACCTGGTGGCCCTCGACGAGCCGCTGTACGTCGAGCACGACCGGGAGCACGGTCTCACCGGGCGCATGGTGGTGGCGGTGCGCGCAGGCCGGGAGCTGCTGGGGTCGGTGTGGGTGACCTGCGGTGGTCCGCTGACCGACGAGCGGTGCGCCGCACTGGCCGACGGCGCCCGCACGGTGGCGTTGCACCTGCTGCGCTGGCGGGCGAGCGCGGATCTGGAACGACAGGTCGAGTCCGACCTGTCGATCCGCCTGCTGGAGGGGACCGTCGACGCCGCCACGGTCGCCAGTCGGCTGGGCCTGCCGCGGGGGCCGCTGAGGGTCGTCGCCGTCCGCGCGCACATCGCCGCCGAGCGCCATGCCGCGCTGCTGCTGGCCTTCGAGCGGGCCACCACGGGGTTCGGCTGGTCCAGGCCGGGACGCAGCACCCTGGCGGGCACCACGCTCTACACGATCCTGCCCGGCGAGCAGGCGGGCACGGCAAGGCAGTGGGTGGCCGCGTTGCGGACGGCGCTGCCCGCGCAGGTGGAGGTGACCGCCGGTATCGGAGGGACGGCGTCGGCGACCGAGCTGCCTGCGAGCCGACTGGAGGCGGACGAGTGCCTGGCGCTGCACGAAGCGCGCGCGTCGGACACCCCGCCCCCGGCCTACGACGAGTCCTGGGACGACATCCTGGTGCAGCGCATGCGCGCCGCGGCGCAGGCGGGACGGATCCCGACGCGGGGCCCGGTGGCGGAACTGCGCCGCCACGACGAAGCCCACGCCACGTCCTACGTGGCGACCCTGCGCGCGTGGCTGGAGCACCAAGGCGACCTGACCCTGGCGGGTGACCGGCTCGGCGTCCACCCGAACACCATCCGCTATCGGCTGCGCAAGATGTCCGAGGTGGCCACGTTGGACCTCGACGACGCGCGCAAGCGCCTCGCCATGATCATCGACCTCGCCGTCGCCGGACAGGACTGATCGACCCCGTTGTCGGATTCCTACAAAATCACCCCTCGAGGTTGACGGGAACGGACAACGGGCCACCGGGTGGTTCGGGCGAGGCTGGCTTCGTCAGCAGCACTCGTTCCTGTGGAGGTGGTCATGGTCGACGTCGAGCGCATCGACGGCGGACCTCGGTCGGCGGTCGTGGTCGGCGCGGGCATCGTCGGCCTGTCGACCGCGTGGTTCCTCCAGGAACGCGGGGTCGCGGTCACCGTGGTCGACCGCGCCGGGGTGGCGGCCGGCGCGTCGTGGGGCAACGCCGGGTGGATCGCCCCCGGCTTGGCCATCCCGCTCAACGAACCGGCCGTGCTGCGCTACGGCCTGCGGTCGCTGCTGAACCCGGCCGCTCCGCTGCACGTCCCGCTGACCGCGGACCCCGCGCTGTGGTCTTTCCTCACCAGGTTCGCGGCGAACTGCCGGTGGTCGTCGTGGACCCGTGCCGTGAACGCCAACCTGCTGTTGAACGCGGAGTGCGTCGAGGCGTTCGACGTGCTCACCGCCAACGGCGTGCACGCGCCCACCATCGCCGCCCCGATCACCGCCGTGTTCGAGACACCGCGCCAGGCACGGGGACTGCTGCGGGAACTGGCCAGGATGGCCGACGCCGGGCAGCCGGTCGAGCACGTCGAACTCGATCCCGACCGGCTGCGCGAGCACGTCCCCCTGGCCTCGCCCGCCCTCACCGCGGGGGTGCGGATCGACGGGCAGCGCTACATCGACCCCGGCGCTTTCGTCCAGGCGCTGGCCAGGGCGGTGGTCGCTCGCGGCGCCACGATCCGGCTGTTCGAGGTCGACGAGATCCGCACGTACGGCAACGGGGTCACGGTCCACCCGCGCACCGGGGCCGCCGTCCACGCCGAGGTCGCCGTGGTCGCCACCGGCGCCTGGTTGTCCCGGCTGGCCCGCCGCTGGGGGGTGCGCGTGCCGGTGCGCGCCGGACGCGGCTACTCCTTCACCGTGCCCGTGGAGCGCCCGGTCCCCGGACCGGTCTACCTGCCCGGCGTGCGCGTGGCGTGCACGCCCTACAAGGACGGGCTGCGGGTGGCGGGCACGATGGAATTCCGCGACCCCGACGCCCCCGGCTCCCACGCCCGCCTGGAGGCGATCATCGCCTCCGCCCGCCCGTTGCTCGACGGCGTGCGCTGGGACGAACGCCGCGACACGTGGGTCGGTCCGCGCCCGATCACCCCCGACGGACGTGCCCTGGTCGGGGCGGTGCGCGCACCGCGCGTCTACATCGCGGGCGGGCACGGCATGTGGGGCGTGGCCCACGGCCCGGTCACCGGGCGGCTGCTGGCCGAACAGATCACCACCGGCAAACAACCGGAGGCGTTGCGGGCATTCGACCCGCTGCGCTGAGGACACCCGTGGACACCGCGGAGTCCGCCGAACACGGCGGCACGCCGCTCGCCGCCGAGGAACGCGCCGAACTCGACTGGCTGCGCACGGAGAACGCGTTCCTGCGCGTCCAACGCGACGTCCTCACCCGCATCGCCACCGGTTATGCCCACGACGTCGAGGTCTTCCTCGGCAGGCGTGCGCCCGCGACCTCCGACCACCGATCCGCGGACCGCTGACCCGGTCCGCCGCTGTGCCCGCCCGCGTGCGGAATCGCGGGCACCTCCGCTGCCAGGGCGGTCCGGTCTCCCCCTCACCGACCTCCCCGGCAGCGCCTATCCACCCGTTCGCTCGACGACGACACGACGAGGTCCACCATGACCGGCACCCGAAGCGTCTGGCTGACCCCCGACGCACGACGGCGGCTCCGCGCCGAACTCGCGGGCTTGTCCACCGCCCGCACCACACCGACCCCCGGACCGCGCGACGAGCGCATCCGCCACATCCAGGAGTTGCTCAACAACTCCGCGATCGACCAGGACCCGCCCGATGACGGGATCGCCGAACTCGGGATGGTGCTCACCGTCCGCTACGACGACACCCGCGACACCGAGACCTTCCTGCTGGGCATGCGTGCCGTGGAACACGGCGACATCGAGGTCTACTCCCCGCAGTCACCTCTCGGCGGAGCCCTCATCGGGGCACGTCCGGGGGAACAGCGCGGCTACCGCGTCCCCGGCGGCGGCACCGTCCGCGTCACCCTGCTCGACGCCGTGCCCTACGGCCACCACGACCCCGACGGCACCTTGTGAGTCGTCTGCCGCGTGTTCGTAGGAGGAGGAAACGCGTTGCGTGGCAGCCGATCATGTCCGGTCCACCACACGCACCACTGCGGGCGCGGCCGGCACCGGGAAGTCGAACCGGGTGACCGGTTGGCGCCGAGCAGTCGGAACCCATCCTGGGCGGCGGGGTGGACTTCGTCGTGATCGGCCCGCGGTGCGGCCGTCACGAGGTCGCCTTCCGAGTCGGGGGCATGCGTTCACCACTGCGGACCCGCACGTCACCGCGACGCAGGAAGGCAGGATGACGATGGTGGTCGGCGATCGTACGGCGGGTGACATGCGTGAGGTGCTCCAGCGGATCTCGTGCGACGGCTCGGGCATCCGCGCTCGGCGGCCCTCCCCCGGCTGCCACATCCCCGGTCGGGTTCTCCACTCCCCTGAGAACCAGACCGGCCAGGGACGGTCCGGCCATGGATCGAAGCCACCACGGCAACAGGTTCAGCGGCGTCCCCTTGGCGGGCAAGGATTCGCAGGCGACGCGAGGGCACACCGTGTACGCGGAATTCCGCGCGGTGCACGCCGCGGCGGACCACGCGTCGGACCAGCTGCGGCTGATCTTGCAAGTCCGCCGGCGCGGTCCCGAACCCCGCGCTCGACACGTACGGGCGGAACGGGTCTGCGGCGACGCGGGCGGCCGAGACCATCCGGGCCACCACGGCCCCGGTGCCGGGGAAGGTGTTCCTCGCACCAGCGGAGAACGTCACCGTCGGGCGCGAGGTGCGTCATCAGCGCCACGTGGCCGCCTCACCCAGGGGATCGGCGCTCAACGTCCTGCTCGGCGGCGAGCAGGACGGCGTCCTCTTCGGCGGACGGGGGCCGGGCCCGTTGTGACTGAGCTCCTCAGTTGGCCGGTTGAGTGCCGTTGTCGGCCGGTCGAGCGTTTGGGTCGGCTGAAGAACGCCGCGTTGCACGGGTGGTCTGTGCGGGAGTAGTGGGCGTGTCCGCCATCAGGCTTGCGGGCGGTGTGATGTGCCGGTCGGGCGGTTTCGGCCAAAGCCTGAGCGGCCTGCCACTCCCCTCTCGGCCGCAGAACCGCGAGTCTGGCCCGCGGCGAGCTGTCCGCGGTGTTCTCCACCCTGTTCGTGCGCCTTCCCGGCCTGCGGTTGGCCGTGGAGCAGACCGACCTGCGCGTGCACACCGAACGCGTCACCGGGGGCTGCACACCCTGCCCGTCACCTGGTAGACCAGTCACACCGCTGTCATCACCGACACCCCTGACGTCGGTGATGACAACGTTGACATCAGCTGTCGTGTCGCTCTACCGCTCCACACCGTCGCCCTGCCATCCGGTCCCTGCCGAAGGATTCCCGAATGCGACCCTGGAAGTCCCTGCTGCACGTCGCCCTGACCCTGACGATCCCCGCCGCGTTCCTGACCGCCACCGCCGCACCGGCGTCCGCCGCGACCTCGTGGACGGTCGCCGGGCCCTCCACCGACTCCCCCACGTCCGCCTTGGTCTCCCTCGACAACGGGACGCCGACCTTCGGCGTGTCCGACCGGGGCCGCACCGTGCTCTCGCCGTCGCCCATCGGCATCGAGACCGCCACCGCCGACCTGACGAGGAACCTGACGTTCACCGCTCGACGCGACCGAACGATCACCGAGGCCTACACCATGACGACCGGCAAGCAGCGCAGCCGGTCGACCTCCTACACCGAGACGACGCTGTCGTTCACGGGCGTCGACGCGGCGCGGCTCGACGTGGTGGTCCGGGTGTCGAACACGGGCGCCGCCTACCGCTACGTGCTGCCCGGCAGCGGATCGGTGACGGTCCGCCGCGAGGCGTCCTCCTGGACCTTGCCGACCTCGTCCAACGCCTGGGTCGTCCCACCCGACAACGAGGATCAGGGCGTGTGGCTCCAGACCACCGCGGGCGGCGCGCCGGACAACGACTACCGGGTGCCCGCCCTGTTCGAGGTCGGCGGCACCTTCGCCCTCGTCGCCGAGACCGACCTGGACGGCCGTTACGCCGCCGCTTCCCTCACCCACCGAGCCGGGTCCGGCACCTACACCACCTCCCTCGCCGGCGGCACGGTCACGGCGAGCCTGCCGCTGTCCACACCGTGGCGCACAGCCGCCATCGGCGACCTGCGGACCGTCACCGAGTCGACCATCGTCGACGACCTCGCCCCGCCGTCCAGGGTCGGCGACACCTCCTGGGTCAAGCCCGGCACGGTCGCGTGGTCGTGGCTGACCGAGCACGCCAGCCCTTCCAGCGCCGACCGGCAGAAGCAGTACATCGACTTCGCCCAGCGCAACGGCTGGGGCTACGTGCTCATCGACGAGGGTTGGCAGTCGAACTGGGCTCCGGAGGTGATCGCCTACGCCAAGGCCCGCGGCGTGCAGGTCGTCCTGTGGTTCAACTCGGCCGACCTCCGGACCGCCCAGCAGCGGGAGAACTGGCTGCCGTTGGTCAAGAGCTGGGGCGCGGCCGGGCTGAAGATCGACTTCAGCTACGAGTACACACAACCGACGTTGCAGTGGTACGACGCCGTCCTCGCCCGCACCGCCGACCTCAAGTTGATGGTCAACTTCCACGGCACCGCCACGCCACGCGGTTTGCAGCGCACCTGGCCGCAGGTCATGACCGCCGAAGCGGTGTACGGCGCCGAGCAGTTCCACAACCGGGCCGCGCTCAACACGATCCTGCCCTTCACCCGCAACGCCATCTCCAGCATGGACTACACACCTGTCGTGTTCAGCATGACCGACCGCGACACGACCGACGCCCACGAGCTCGCCACCGCGATCGTGTTCGAATCCGGCTGGCAGCACGACGCCGACAACCCGGCGGCCTACGAGGCCCGACCGGAGGCGTTGCGCGTCCTCGACCAACTGCCCGCCGCCTGGGACGAGACCAGGCTGCTGGGCGGACGTCCCGGCCAGGAGGCGTACCTCGCCCGCCGCAACGGATCCAAGTGGTACCTCGGCGGCGTCTCGGCGCTGGCCCAGAAGACGTTCCAGACGCCGTTGGGCTTCCTCGGCTCCGGGCAGTGGCTGCTGGAGACGGTGCGCGACGGCACCGGGACGCTGCTGCGCGAGACGCGGGTCGTCACGAACTCCGACACGCTCTCGGTGCCGATCGCGACCCGCGGCGGCTTCGCTTCCGTGGTGTGCCCCTACGTCAACGGCATGACGACGTGCGGTTCGGGCAACTCCGGTGGCGTGTTGAAGGGTGTCGAGTCCGGTCTGTGCGTCGACGTGCCCGGTGGCAGCACCACCAACGGCACCGCGGTCGCCCTGTGGGACTGCAACGGCGGCACCAACCAGAGTTGGACGTCCACGCCGTCGAAGCAGTTGCAGGTGTACGGGACCAAGTGCCTCGATGTGAACGGCGCGGGCACCGCGGACGGGACGATCGTGCAGATCTACGACTGCAACGGTTCCTCCGCGCAGGAGTGGACCGTCGACGACAACGGCGGCCTCGTCAACACCGGTTCCGGCAAGTGCCTCGACACGACCGGTCACGGCACCACCAACGGCACCAGGCTGGCGATCCGGACGTGCACCGGCGGTGCCAACCAGCACTGGGCCAGGACCGCGACGCCGGGCCTGCTCAAGGGCGGCCAATCGGGCCGGTGCGTCGACGTGCCGAACAGCGACCAGGCCAACGGCACACGACCCGCGCTGTGGGACTGCAACGGTGGCGGGAACCAGTCGTGGACGTCGACGTCCTCCAACCAGCTGATGGTGTTCGCCACCAAGTGCCTCGACGCCGCCGGGGGCGCCACCGCCGACGGCACCGCGGTGCAGATCTACGACTGCAACGGTTCCTCCGCGCAGCAGTGGCGGGTCCGTTCGGACGGCTCGGTGGTCGGCGTCGGCTCGGGCAAGTGCCTCGACGCCTACGACAACGGCACCACCAACGGCACCCGGCTCATCCTGTGGCCCTGCGGCGGTACCGCGAACCAGCAGTGGGCCCGCGGCTGAGTCCGGCCGGTCCGGCCTGTCGGCGACGGCAGGTCGGACCGGGTCTGACGGCGGTTCCCGCGCACCGGCCGCAGGCATGATCGTCCGCGGCTTCTTCGACGACCTCACCGAATGAAGGTCGGTCTTCGACCTTTCGTCCTTTGTGGACCTCGCCCTGCTCGGACACGTCGACATCACCGGTCCACCTGGTACCCACCATCAGCGGGACCACGTCGACCCGCGACACCGGCCGTCCGAAGGGCGCGGAAAGCCGACTCCACCAGGTTGGTGGGAAACGCGCCGTCGGAACGATGGCCACTGGGTTAGTGTCCCGCGTCGGCGGTTCGTCGGCGGTTCGTCGGCGATTCGTCGGCGATATCGTGCGAGTGATCCAGGATTTCGTCGGCGGTCTTGCGCCAGAGGAATGGCTTGGGATCCTCGTTCCAGTCCTGTACCCACTCGCGGATGTCTTTCTCCAGCGCCACGACGCTGTTGACAGGCTCTCGACGACCGGTCCAGGATGAGAGCGCTCTCACGTAAGGAGCCTCGGGCAGGACGAGTCGATGACCCGGTTCTGCCGCCTCGGTTTCAGGCACCGCCTCCGCCGCGCGGTGAACGGTCTCGTCCACGGTGTCGACACGGAGGTCGTTTCATGCGCAGACGCCTGGCCACGCTGGGTGCGGTCACCGGACTGCTGGTCACCCTCGCCCCTGCCCCGCCCACCACCGCGGCGCCGGATGGTCGCGGATCGGACGATCAGGTCACGCTCGTCACCGGCGACAGGGTGACGTTATCCCGCACAGGAGTCGGCATCGTGCCCGCGCGTGGACGCGAGCACGCCATGTTCGCGATCACCACGACCGGGCAGCACCGGTACGTCATCCCGGCCGACGCGGAGCCGCTCATCTCCGCGGGGCGGCTCGACAAGGCGCTCTTCGACGTCAACGCCTTGCGGGAGTTCGGGTACGCCGACGCCACACCGGTCATCGTGGAGGGCACCGGCGGGCAGTTCTCGGCCGCCGGTCCACAGGACGGCGTGACGCTCGACGCGCTCGTCGCCGGGCACGACAAGGTCTGGCTGGACGGCAAGAAGAAGCTCAGCGCGCAACCCGGCGTCACGCGGATCGGCGCACCCGGTGCCTGGCAGGCGGGTTTGACCGGGACCGGCGTCAAAGTGGCCGTGCTCGACACGGGTGTCGACGAGTCCCACCCCGACATGGTGGGCAGGATCGCCGCGACCGCGAACTTCTCCTCACAGCCGAGCATCGACGACACGGTCGGGCACGGCACCCACGTCGCCTCGATCATCGCGGGCAGCGGCGCCGACCTCGGCGGCAAGTACACCGGCGTCGCACCGGACGCGTCACTGCTCATCGGCAAGGTCTGCGAGAGCAACTACTGCCAGGACTCGGCGATCCTGGAAGGCATGCGGTGGGCCGTCGACCAGGGCGCCGACATCATCAACATGAGCCTGGGCACCCCGTCCGACAGCCCCGGCACCGACCCGATCGAGCAGGCGGTCAACGCCCTGTCGGCGTCGAGCGGCGCGCTGTTCGTGGTCGCCGCCGGGAACTCCGGGCCCGGTGGGACCACGCTGGGCAGTCCGGGTTCGGCCGACGCCGCCCTCACCGTCGGTGCCGTCGACGCCGCGGATGCGATCGCACCCTTCTCCAGTCGCGGACCGCGGATCGCCGACGGCGCCGTCAAGCCCGACGTCACCGCGCCCGGCGTGGACATCGCGGCCGCGAAGGCGGCCAACGGCACCATCGGCACGCCGGTCGCGGATCCCGGCTACGTGGGGATGTCCGGTACCTCGATGGCGACCCCGCACGTGGCGGGTGCCGCCGCGCTGCTCGCCCAGCGCCACCCCGACTGGACCGGGACGCAGCTGAAGTCCGCCTTGGTGGGATCGGCCGAGCCGACAAAGGGGTCGAGCGTCTTCGCCCAGGGCTCAGGGCGCGTGGACGTGACGAGGGCGCTCACCCAGACCGTCGACGCGGAGCCGGCGAGCCTGTCCTTCGGCGTGCGGACGTGGCCGCACGACGACGACGAGCCCGTGGTCGAGCAGGTCACCTATCGCAACACCGGTACGGACCCGGTCGTGCTCGGCCTCGCTCTGGAAGGCACGGCGGCGCAGGGCGGCATCACGGTCTCCCCCACCTCGCTGACCGTTCCGGTGGGTGGTGAGGCGACGGCGACCGTCACCGCGGACACCCGCGGCACCACGAAGTACGGCAAGTACGAGGGTGCGCTGGTCGCGACCGGAGGCAGCACGCGGGTGCGCACCCCGGTGGCGCTCACCGTCGAGGACGAGAGGTACCGGCTCGACGTCACGACCCTCGACTCCCAGGGCGCACCCGACTCGTCCAGTCTCAGCGTCTACCGGCTCGACCAGGCGGGAACGCTGGTGGACCTGGTCACCGACGACGAGGGCAAGGGCTCGATCCGGCTGCCCAAGGGGATCTACGGCATCACCGGCTCGATCTCCACGCGCACCGAGGTCACCCTGATGGTCTACGCCGACCTTGCCCTGACCGCCGACGCACAGGTCTCGCTCGACGCCAGGGAAGCCGGGCCGGTCGACATCTCCCTGCCGGAGGACCCGGCGGCGGTCGAGCAGATCGGCACGATCGCCCTGCGTGCCAAGGGTTCGGTCATCGGCGCCGGACTGAGCTACGAGTTCGCCTCCTTCGGTGGCTTCTCGGGAGGCGGACGCGCGTTCCGCGTAGGCCGGACAGGTGGCGCCGTCGCGGACGGCCGCGTGACCGGCTACCTCGACTCCCACTGGCGTTCGGGCGCCGATGGGCTCTACACGCTGGGCTGGGACTGGCCCGCCCAGGTGCCGAAAGGCGTCCACAAGGCGGTCACGGCGTCCGCGCTGGAACTGAGGAAGACCACGCTGCCCCCTCACCCCGAGGGCGGCCACACCTACATCGAGCCGTGGTCGGCCGGCACGCGGTCCGACCACAGATCCACCTTCGGCCCCGCGATCGACATCACCGGCGTCACCACCCTGCACCTCCACGCGACCCCTGGTTCCAGCGGCACGCGGTGGAGCTACACCTACCTCGACTACGACAAGTCCTGGCAGCAGACCCACGCCGCGTGGACGCCGTTCACCGCCTTCCGGGCAGGACGCACCACCACGACCAGCGCCATGACACCGGTGCTCGGCCCGACAGCGGTGACCGTCGGCGACGGGTTCGACCTCCGACGCGTCGGGGACGCGCTGGTGCCCGGCTACCCGCTGCTGTACGGCGACGCGGCGGGCAACCGCGGCGCGGTCCCGATGGCCGAACCCGAGAAGACGACGCTCACCGACCTCGGCACCGGTAGGCCGATCGCCGCGGATCCCAACGGCACCTACCCGTTGCCCGCCGACCGCACCCGCCTGCGACTCGACGTCGCCGGTGCCCGCGCCGACACGGCCGGCACGAGCACACGGGTCGAAGCGGTGTGGGAGTTCACCTCGGCACACGCCGACGGCACGGCCGCCCTCCCGCTGTCCGTGGTCCGCTTCGCACCGAAGCTCGACACCACCGGGGCGGTACCCGGTGGACGACGCTTCGCCGTGCCGCTCCGGGTGCAGCAGTACGACGACAGCGGCGCCGGCACGATCCGACGGATCACCGTGGACGTCTCCTACGACGACGGCAAGACCTGGGCCACAGCCCCGGTGCTCGGTGATCACGCCTTGCTGCGGCACCCGCGGGGGCCGGGCCACGTGTCGCTGCGCGCGTCCGCGGCGGACAGCAGTGGCAACACCTCACAGGTCACCGTGATCAGGGCGTACACCCTCAGCGAGCGGTGAGGAGATGGTCCTGACCACAGGAGGACATCCCCGTGGGCCTCGAGTGCGGGCGGCAGCGTCAAGACCCCGAAGATCAGGCAGGCCGCGCCGGTGACGTCCGGTTCCCCGTCACCGGCCGCGGCTGCCGCCGCGAACTCCGCTCCAGCGCGATGTCCTGGTCGCGCGGCGCATCCCATAGGCCGTCAGTCCTCGTCCAGCGCGCCCCGGTGCGGCACCAGTTCGCCGGTCGGCGCGACACGCCCGCGTGACCACTCGTCCATCCGGACCCGGCCAGGCCGGTAGAAGGGGAAGTCGACCGCATCGACCACGCGGTCCACGCTGAACGGGATCCCGCGCTGGTGGACCACCTTCCACCGGGGATCGCCTACCGATCCGGTCGCGTACCGGGACGCGGGCGACGCTGACCGTGGTGTTCGGCGTCGGCCCTTTCCGCAAAACGATCGCCGGTGTCGCGGGCGATTGCGAAGCGCGGTCACGCGACCAGGCCCAGCCAGGCCGCCGCGAATGCGGCGTGACCAGCCGGTGTGGGTGCACGCCGTCCTCGGACCAGTGTTCCGGTCCGGTCGTGGCGGCGAGTTCGGTGAACATCCTGTCGGCGGCGAGCAGGCGCGCGTCGTACTTGCGAGCGAGTTCGCGCGTGGCCTGGATCTTCGGGTCCAGGTCGGCGCGCCATTCCTTCCTCTTCCCCGTTCCGATGCGAGCGCGCGCGACACCGGCTTCGACGACGTCGTGGATCGGCAGGAGGAACGGGTCGATGAGGATCAGTTCCATGCCCGCCTCGGACAGCGGCGCGAGCAGGCAGTCACAACCCGCCGCGAACTCCTCCACTCCGATCACGTACCCCTGGGGGCCGAGCGTGTGCCAGCCCATGTCGTTGACCCCGACGAGGATCGACACCACGTCCCGGTGCGCGTCGAGCACGTCTGTCCGCCAACGGGCTTCGAGGTCCATCACCTTGTCGCCGGCGTTCGCGGTGTTCAGCCAGGTCACGGGTCGGTCGGGGTGCCGGAAGCACCAGTCGCCCGCGATCCGCAGCGGGTAGCCGCATCCGGAACGATCCTCGTCGACCGGCCGCCGGAGGTCGGTGATCGAATCGCCGGTGGACATCACGGTGCTCCCTGGACGGAGGATGATCGTCATGTGCGTGTTCCCAACGTTCCTTGGTGAGTTCATCGCGTTGCACGATGTGGCGAGGTGACCCGGAATTCAGGGCGCGGTGACGGGTTCCGCGTCCGAGTCCACCGGCAGCGGGAGGGAGCCGCTTCGGAAGGGAAGCGCAACCAGGACAGCGCTGCTCAGGAAGATCGCCGCCGCGTTCCAGAACACCAGGTGGTAGCCGGCGAGGGGTGGCTTCGGTGATCGTCGCCGGCTGTGCCGCGGTCGCGGCGTGGGTCGAGAGGTGCGTCGCGGTCGCCGTCGTGGCGAGTGAACTGAACACCGCCGTCCCGATGGACCCGCCGATCTGCTGGGCGGCGGTCACCATGGCGGCCGCCACTCCGGTGTCGTGCGACCGGACTCCACTGGTCGCGGCGTTCTGCACCGGACCGAAGATCAGTCCGAATCCGATGCCCGTGACGAGCAGGGCCGGCAGTACGGCTCCGGCGTAACTGGAGTCGGCCCGGATGCCGGTGGGTGTTGCCATACCGATCGCGGACAGGACGCAGCCGGCCGGGACGAGCGGCCGCGGACCGGTGCGCGGCAGGAGCACCGCTCCGGAGAAGACCGCTCCCGCCATCACCGAGCCGATCATCGGGAGGAACGCCATTCCGGTTTGCAGCGGGGTGAATCCCAGGGTGTTCTCGAGGTAGTGGCTGAGGAACAGGAAGACCACGAACATCCCGATCCCGGAAATCCCGAGTGACAAGTACGCCGTCCCGCGGACCCGGTCCAGGATCACCCGCGGTGACAGCAACGGATGTTCGGTACGGCGTTCGATCAGCACGAAGACGGCTACGAGCGCGACGCCCGCGATCACCGGGCCGATCGTCCGGACGTCGTTCCAGCCGTGCGTCTCGGCACTGCCCAGACCGCAGACGATTCCGACCAGGCCGAGCACCACCGTGACCGTGCCCGCGATGTCGGACCGAACCCGCTCCGGCCGATGGCCGTCGCGCAGGAAGACCATCCCGCTGGCAAAGGCGACCGCTGCGATGATCAGGTTCACGTACAGGCACCACCGCTATGACAGACCTTGGGTGAGGACGCCACCCAACAGCAGCCCGAGTCCCCGCCAGCGCCTGGGATCGCGCCGAAGATCCCGAACGCGCGGCCGCGTTTTTTGCGTCGTGGGCGAACGTGACCGACAGCAGCGACAACGCCGCTGGTGCGAGCATCGCGGCAAACGCGCCTTGGGCGATACGTGCGGCCAGCAACATGGTGAAGTCCCAGGCGGCACCGCCGAACGCCGATGCGACAGCGAATCCACCGACGCCGATGAGGAACAGCCGCTTGCGTCCGAAGAAGTCCGGCAGCCGACCGCCGAGCAGCAGGAGGCTCCCGAAGGCGAGTGCGTACCCGGTCAGCACCCGCTGCCGGCAGTCGACGGGAAACCCCGAATCGCGCTGGACGGTCGGCAGAGCGATGTTCACGATGGTGGAGTCCAGAATGTCCATCAGCTGCGCGAGACCGAGAACGATCAGGACCATCCACCGGTTCGGTCCTCGATGGCGTCCCCGCAGGACATCACTGACGTGATCTCATCGAGTTTCAGGTGAGCCGTCCGTGTTCGAATGGGTGAGGACGGGTGCGGCTTTGACGATGTGGCCGATCTTGCGTGGGCTGGTGCTGAAGTGCCGCAGGGCGCGCCGGCGTCCTGTCAGCAGGGCGAAGCCGCGTTCACCGAGGCGGCGCAGACCTCGCAGCAGGGCGTTGTGGGTGCGCGTGTCGACGTCGAGCACCTGGCCGTCCGTAGGTTGTTTGACCGGTGTGAACACGCCGATGCCTGACCCGTCGTAGCCGTTGTCGGACAGCGTGGGCAGGTCCAGTTGGGAGTAGGCCCAGTACAGGGCGGTCAGGTCGTGTACCGAGCCGGGTTCGACGTCACTAACCCACAACGGGAAACCGTTCGGCGCCAGCAGGGCCTGGATGTTCCCGCCGGGCTCGTGAGCTTTGCCGGAGTACCACCGATCGATCTGCTCGCCTTTCACGCCGGTGGTCTTCTCGGCGAGGCGATCGGTGGAGAAGATCCTGCCGTCGAGGACGACGTGGGCCAGGCCCTCGTTCTTGGCTCGTTCCAGCGCTTCGTGCAGGTCCGGTGAGCGCTCGGCGAGCACGGTGATGACCTCGTCGAGGTAGCGGTAGCCGGTGGCGCGGGAGATGCCGTGATCACGTGCCAGCGCGGTGATGTCGGCGTGCTGCCGGAACCGGCGCAGGGCGAATACCGCGTGCCGGTAGCAGGTCAGTGCCCTGGTGCCCTTGCGGTGCCGCGGCCGCGGCGTTCGGCGTGGAGCAGCTGGCCCAGGTGCTGGGCGAGTTCGCGGGGTGCATCGAGTGCGGCTCGATAGGTGATCACGGGGAGCTTTCTGACTGGGATTCGTCTTCGCAAATCCAGTCATATCAGGAGCTCCCCGTCCTTCTGCTCCCAGGCCCCCGCAGCACGTCAGAGCGCCTGCACGAACGTTCCCCCGAACATCATCAGGCCGTCAGCGCTGGAATCTCCGCTATTGAGGTCACCTCAATGAACCATTCCGGGTAACGGATTATGGCGCTGTGTGACCGTCGTGGGCTCGGTGAGCCAGCTCTGGGTGATGTGGGCACGAAAAACGCGGAACTCCGCTATGAAGGTGGTCCTACCACAGATCATCTTCACAAGGAGTTCCGCGCGGGATGAGTGTCGCATACGAGGCTGTGCTGGACGTGTCGGAGGACAGCGTCCTGTTCCTGTCCGCTCTGCTGGGTGCCGAGCGGGTGCGACGTGGCACGCGTCGCGACACTCGCGCCCTGTCGACCCGGACGCAGGCGGTGTTGGTGTTGCGGTGGTTCCTCGACGACACCCGGATGTCGGGGTTGGCCCGCGATAACGGGATCTCCTCCTCGACGGCGTACGCCTACCGTGACGAGGGGATCGCGGTGCTCGAGGCGCTCGTGCCGTCGCTGCACGGAGCGTTGTTGGCGGCCAGGATCGCCGGGTACGCGTACGTGGTCGTGGACGGCACGCTGATCCGCACCGATCGGATCTCCACGCCGGGGCCCACGGTGGGAGTGGATTTGTGGTGGTCGGGAAAGCACAAGCACCATGGCGGGAACGTGCAGGTCGTGTCCGCTCCGGACGGGTGGCCATTGTGGACCTCCGGGGTGCGGCCGGGGCGCGAGCACGACATGAGCGCCGCCCGCGCCGACCCGGATCTGCTGGCCCGGATCGGCGACTGGGTCGGCGACGGAGCCCTTGTCCTGGCAGATCTGGGTTATGAAGGCGAACCTGGGCTCTTCAGGATCCCGGTGAAGAAGCCCTCGGGCGGGACGTCGACGGTGGATCAGCAGGCCTACAACGCGATCCATGGTGCTCTGCGTTGTCTGGGTGAACGTGCGAATTCGCTGCTCAAGACCACTTACAAGGCCTTGCGTCACTATCGTGGGTGTCCGTGGCGGTTGGGCGACATCGTCGGTGCCGCTCTGGTACTGCTGCACCGGGAGAACTGCCGGACCACGTGATCAGCAACGGTTGATCACATAACGCGACGCAGGGTTACTCGGAAAGACTCAATGAGCACTCATCCGATGAAGGCGACCGCCCACAAGCAGGACAGCACGACCAGGACGCTGATCACGAACAGGATCCGCCCCCGCCGCACGCGTCCGCCTGCTAACGCGGCGACAGCCGCCACGACCAGGACGAGCACACCGGGTACCAGGTGAGCGCCCCAGCCTTCGCGGGCCGCGGCGTGCAGCAGCAGCACCGCGCACGTCGCCGCGCTCAACGCGGTACGCCGCCACGCGAGGTCTGTTCGCTCCCGCTGCAACCCGCGATCCCGCCATTCCGAATCACCTGTCCTGGTCATTCCAGCAGGACCAGCACGGTCGCGGCGAGGGCCACAACCACGACGCCGACGGCCACCACGGCCATCATCCGATGCGGGGGTAGCGGTCGGTCCGCCCGCATCGCTCGTTGCACCGCTCGCCACCGCGGATAGCTGCCCGCCGCGAGCACCGCGGCCAGCGCGATGCACCCCACGCTCAAGACCACCGTCCCCTGCGGGATCGAGAACGGCGGAACCACCTGCGCCACCGCGACACCGCCCGCCAACAACGCGAGCGCGGTGCGGATCCACGCCAGAAATGTCCGTTCATTGGCCAGGGTGAACCGGTAGTCCGGTTCACCATCCACCTCGGACGGCTGGTCAGCCTCCATCGTTCCTCCTCACAGGACAGGGCGATCGGCATACCGGCCCAACGACGTTCATCCCGTTCAGCCGTACCACACTGCCGCACCCACGCCCACGATCACGATGACCGCGATCAGCGCCATCGCGGCCCAACCACCCCACGTGGCCAACGCCAGCACCACCATCGGCACCAGGAGCAGCAATGCGAGCAGCACGACGAAGCGGAGGTTGCCTTCGCTGTCGAAGAGAAAACGGCGCATCAGGCCAGCATGGCAGGCACAACTCGAAGCACTGCGCCGACATACCCGCACCGACGTGCGGAAACCGCGCACACCCCCTGCTGCCACAGCGGATCCGTCCGCACCACACCCGTGCCAGCTCGAAGAGCACCGGCCACAGTGGACCTGCGCAGTGGTCTTCGCCCATCCCACAGCGTGCGCAACGTTCGCCGTAGGTGACCGGCAATGCCTTCACAGCACGTGTTCCAGGGCGTTGACAGCCGCTTGAACGCCGTTCTCCGCGCGAACGCGCACACCGATCAGTTCGGCGCGCTCGCGGACTCCGGGATCACCGATCACGTGGACCAGCCGGGTGGCCGGCCGATCCGCCGTGAGGTCCTGCTGCCGCAACGGTGCCGGAGCGACCCCCACGGCGTGCATGCGGACGGCCCAGTGGGGCTGGTCGGCGACGAACGGGCACACGACCTGCGGGCGTCCCGCCGCGAGAGCGGCACCGGTGGTACCGCTGCCACCGTGGTGGACGACCGCGGCCATGTCCGGGAACAGCCTGTCGTGGGGTGCTTGGTCGATCACGAGCACGTCGCGCGACTCCACGTCGGGCGCGATGCCTCCCCACCCGGTCGCGACCGCGGCCCGGACCCCGGCCCGCCGAACGGCCTCGGCCACGACTTCCGCGGTGCGCCGCGCACCTCACCCGGCCATGCTGCCGAATCCCAGGTGGACCGGTGCCGGTCCGGCGGCGAGGAACGCAGCCAACGGCTCGGGTACCTCCCATTCCTTCGACGGGAGGTACCAGAAGCCCGTGGAACGTACGGAATCCGGCCACCGCGGTCGACCGGGTCATGAGCGGGCTGAACGCCTGCAACACGATCCGGGCGTTGCCCACCAGATCGTGACTTCACCCTGCGCGCGGGCAGCCCCAGTCCGTGGTGAGCCACCGGGTGGCGATCCCGGCATAGGCGCGCAACGTCGCGGCGAGCGCGGCGCAAGTCGCGCGATCGAGCGGTTTCGGCACCCACGAGAAGGGCAGCATCGGGCAGGGGATCAGCGAGGTCGGCACCCAACCGGGTTGCAGCGCCACGAGCACCGAGGGGACGCCGAGCATCTCGGCAGCGTGGTGGGCGGGCACCGGTGGCGAGTGCACCACGAGGTCGGCACCCGACTCCCGCGCCACCCCACCCACATCCCGCAGCACATCGACCATCAACGGCTTGATCCGTCGCGCGGTGCGCACCGCGGTGAGCTTGCCCCGCACCCCTCGGTATCCACCGTCGATCACCGCTTGCACGACCGGGTCGCGCATCAGCTGGTTGGGGCCTTCGTCCAGGGGTGCGAACTCCACGTCCCACTCGGCCGCCGCGGTGGCGAACGACGCAGGAGCCGCCAGTACCGCTTCGTGGCCCCGGTTTCGCGGCGCTACGGCCAGGGTGAGGAAGGGCTGTACGTCGCCGCGGGTGCCGTGTGTGATCAGCAGGGCCCCCACCGGGACTTCCCCACGGTGCTGAACAGTGCGAGCCAGCGGTCGTCGGTGAACAGTCCGCCGGTCAGCATCTCCAGCCCCGCCCACGCGCCGCGCACGGCCGTCGCGGTGTCGCCGCCCAGCAGTCGGCCGACCTGGTCGCCCAGCACCAGCGGCGCCAACTGCCACGACACGTAGGTCACGGCGCGGGCTCGCGGATCGTCCGTCGGCCGCACCCAGCCCTCGGCTTCTCCCTCGGCGAGCCACTCCTGCGTGCGGTCGACCAGCCGGGCCGCGGTCTCCATGCCGTCGAGCAGCGCACGGCCGAGGTAGCGGCGGACCGGTATGGCGTCGTCGAGCATCACCGCCAGGGCGTCGGCGTCGCGAACACCGGTGCCGCCGCGGATCGCTTCCGCCACGTGCTCGTCGCAGGCTTGGCGCAGGCCGTCCTTCGACCCGAAGTGGTGCAGCACGAGGCCGGCGGACAGCCCTCGCGTCGGCCGCGACCGTCCGCACAGTCGTCGCCGCGACCCCGTCCGCGCCGAAACGCGCCATCGCCGCGTCACGAATCTTGGCACGCGCCGTCAGATCGGAAGCTGAACGCATGGGCGGAATATCGAACACGCGTTCAGCATTGTCCAGACCCGACTGCCGGTGTCCGCATGGTGCGCGCAGGACACGACATATCCGACATGGGCAAAGGGATACGACGATGAGCGGCACATCACTGGTAGGAGATCATCGTCGGAGTCGGCCGGTAGCCCATCGTCTGCTCGGGGGTGAGCATCGGGTGGTCCTCGTCGTAGAAGTTCTTCCACCCCAAGGGCACGCCCTCATCGGGTCGGGCCGCGACCACGCTGTTCCAGGTGGCGGTCTTCTGGCCGGTCGTGCCCTGGCCGTCCATGTGGATCAGCACGGCCAGTTCGTCGTGGTCGGTCACCAGCGACGGTTCGTCGCGGATCATGGACAGCCGGAACTGGTGCACCACGAGCAGTTTCTGCGGCAGGGCGGTGCGGGCGGTCAGGTCCGCCAGCCACTGCGCGGTCTCGTTGATCTCCGCGGCGTCCATCCCGCCGATCTGCTTCAGCGGCACCTGGTCCGGTCCCAGTTTCCACTCCGGGTCCACGGCGAGACCTACGTGCGGCAACCCCAACAGGGGCGCGTACCGCCGGGCCTGGTCGAGCAGCCGCGCGCGGCCGGGTTGCAGGTCGAGCACGACGTAGAGTCCCGCCTTGCCCGCTGCGTCGACCCAGGGCCGCAGCGACTCCACACTCGCCTCCCCCGAGTAGTCGCCGTCGGGACCGGGCGAACCCTGTGCCACGGTGGCGATGAGCTCGAAGGCGGGCACCACCGGTACCCCGCTCAAGGGCTCGTACCGGGTCGCCAACTCCCTCGCCCTCGCGACGGCCTCCTCGACACCCTGTTCACCCAGCACACCCAGTGCCGGGGTGCCGGGGTGTCCGTACAAGCACACGAGTCGTCTGCCCGGGAACAGCACCTGGCCACCACCCGGCAACTCGACGCCCCTGGAGGCCACCGCCAGCCTTGCCCGCAGCCGTTCCACCGGAGCGAAGCCCGCACCCACCGCAAGGACGATCTTGGACGGTTCTTCTCGCAGCGCCTGGACCGCAGCTTGGTCGGCGCGTGGGTCGTAGCCGTTCACGGGAACGACCCGTGCACCCGCCGCGCGTGCCGTGGCGATCGCCGCCGCGTCGTCGCGGGCGGCGTCGACCAGGACGGTCACCCCGACCGGCGCGGGCGAGCTGGTGTCCGGCAGACCGTCAGGTAGTGCCGAGGTCGTGGAGTCGGCGGTGAACACCGGCACACCGCTGGCGGACGCCTCGACGGCGGCGGACGCGCCGGCGCCGACGGCAAGCAGGGCTCGCGGTGACAGCCGCGTCAGCTCTGCGCGCAGGGCATCGGACGAGCCGACAGCGGGCGCGAGGAGTACCGGGGCACCGATCCGTTCTCCGACAGCGCTCGCCCCGGCCACGTCCGACCTCACGGTCACCACGACGACGGGCGCACTCCGGAACAGAGCGGCACTGACCGCGATAGCCGAGGCTCCGCCTTCGTCGACATCGAGCACCGTGAGCGCGGTCGAGGGCGTGATGACCTCCGCCGTTGCCGGGACCGCGCCCTGCGCGGGCTCAACGGGGTCGGCCGTGCAGCCCGCGAGCAACGACGACACCACCACCGCTGTCCAGAACCGTGACGTCCATATGGATGGCCGACCGGACAAGCCGTTCTCCTTTCGAAGGAAGCCGGTGGTCGGTATCGGCCACCGGGTTCACCGGTATCCTTATCGGACAGTGGCCGGCACAGCGCACCGCCACTCCGGATCGGTCGCGGAATTCACTCGTCGAACCGGATCTTGCCCCAGTCGGTCGTGCTGTGCGTCAAGGACGCGACGCCCCACTGCTCGCTCACCACATCAACGATGGTCAACCCGGCCGCCCGTACTGCTGCGCGTTGTCCAGCAACTCGGCGACGATGAGCCGGACGCGCAGGCCGTCGAGCTCCGGCCAGCCGTCCAGGCACGCGCACGACCACGGTTCGACCTGCACCTGCGGCAACTTCCCGCCATCACGTACTACCAGCAGGGCGGTGTCGTGACCGGCATCGTCGTACGCGGCGCTCATGGCCGGTCTGCGGCCGACACGAGGCGGGACGGATGCGTGGCGGCTGGGTCTCCAGGCACGGCAGCGAGCTTTCCACCCGCACGGTCACCCGAACCTGACGATTGCCTTGCACCCGGCCCCTCCCTCCTGAGGAGGAAAGACGGGGGACCGCAAGGTGGGGTGATACCTCGACCGGTTCTCGACCAGGTCAGGTCATCGGGCGGATGTCCACTTTGTAGCCGTCCGAGAACCCCGGATGAGTCTCGAATCACTTCAGGTCAGGTAATCGGTGGTGGTGGTGTCCTCGGGATGTGGCTGTTCAGGACCTGGTGTTGTCCGGGCCCGGCTCGACCGGCCCTACGCGGACGAACGGCCCGACGAGAGGCGGCTCGCACGTGGTGGCGGTGCGCTCCACGAAGGTTGCCTCGGTGTTGCCCGGCGGGTAGACCCTGAGGCCGGGGACTTCGAGCCGTTCGCAGCCGGGGGTTTTGAGCGGGGCGCTGGACAGGAACAGGCCGGCGGATGCCGTCTCGCCCGGAGCCAGTGCGACCTCGGGCCCGTGGGTGTTCCGCGTGGCCGGTTCACCGACCTGACCACCGCTCTCGGTGGTGACGTACGAGACGCCAGGTGCCCCATGCAGGGTGCACGTCGCCGGGCCGGTGTTGGTGAACCGTAGCGGAACGTGGGCACCCCGCATGTCCTGGTTCCCGTTGTCCCCGATGTCGACCCGCAGGTCTGCCGTCTCACACCTGCCGTCGGCCGGTGTCGGCGTCGAGTGCGACGTGGCGGCGATCGAGGGCGTCTGACTGAGCGCCGGCGGCGGCGAACTGGTGACCGATTGGCCAAGTGGGTCGGATGCCGTGGACTGGCACGCGCCGATGAGGGCTGCGGCGGCGAAACCGGCGGCCACACGGCCGGTCAGGGATGTCGTCGACCGCCATGACGAGGTTCCGTTGCTGGTCATGTTTACGGGGTAACACGGATCTCCGGCGCGAAGTCCGTCCAGCGAACGATGTCAGGTAACCGCAAGGCCGACGGGCAGGGCGACCACCAACGCGCTTCCGGCGCCGGCCGGGGGTCACACCTCGCGGGTAGGCTTGACATTCACCCGGACCGATCCGAGGAGAACCTGCGCATGGCCCGGCCCGAGGCCGCCGCCGACGACGTGAACGCACTCACCGACGCGATCCTCACCGCCTCACGACTGCTGGTCGCAGTGTCCGCCAAGTCCATCGCGGCGGTGGAGGAGACGATCCCCTTGGCCCAGTTCCGGCTGCTGGTGGTGCTGGACAGCCGGGGTCCGATGAAGTTGATCGGACTTGCTCAACTGATGGCGGTGAACCCTTCAGCGGCCACGCGGATGGTGGACCGGCTCGCCTCGGTGGACATGGTCGACCGGCAGCCGAACCCGGCGACACGCCGCGAGGTCGTCGTCGGGTTGCCCCCGGTCGGCAGGCAGGTCGTGCGCGGCATCACCGAACGCCAGCGGGCGGAGATCGCCGCCATCGTCGCCCGGATGCCGGAGTCCACTCGGTACGGCTGGTCGAGGCTCTGATCGCCTTCGCCGAGGCCGGGGGCGAACCGCCCGTCGTCGTCCCGTCAGGCGATACGGCCTGGTTCTGACGGCTCAACCGCCGGGCACGCTGCCGCGCGGTTCCGAGAGGTGGTCGTTGGGCAGCAGGTGCGCGGCCTCGGGTTCTTCGCACCAGAGACGTGCTCCACCGCGCAGCACGGCCAGCACTCGTGGGCCGAATCGGAGCGGATCGCGACCGATCCCGCTGAGGTGGACGGGGCGAAGTGCCGGCACGAGGTCGTCGGCTCGCGCGGCAGCGCCGATGAACGGCCTCAGCAGGTCGGGCCAGAAGGCCCGTCGCCTCGTCGCTCCGTCACCCGGTTCACCGGACACGACCACACGGGTGGCTCCGAGCAGGGTCGCCACGGAGGTCACCACCGATCTGCGCACGACGATGACGATCGCGGCGCTCGTCAAGCGTCTCACCGCCGAGGTGACCAGCATGCCCTCCTCGTCGCTCTTCACCCCGACCACGACGCACAGTGCCACGTCGATGGAGTCGCCAGTTCCACCAGTGCCAACGCGACACGACGTCCTGTCGCGCCGTATCCGATGACCACGACATGGCCGAACACCACTGCTCCTCGCTGCGACGGGCGAGCACACCCACGATTGGCTCCCCCGCAACCCTCGCATCGCACCGATCGCGGCGAACCTGACGATCTGCTTGCGCCTTCCCCGAGCCCGACCACATCGTCAGTCGTTCGTCAGGTCAATCCGCGCGTCGTCGGTTGAGGATGGGAGCACTGCACCAAGGAACCGGAGGGGACAGTGGCGACAACCGCGCGGCAGTCGGACCACCACGTGGACATCGTTTCGGGGGAACTGGTCCGGGAGTTCCAGGACGTGCTCCCGATCTCGACGGTCACCGATGTCGTGGCCATCGCCCGTCACGACTTGGAAGGGCAGATCGTTCCCGAGGCGTTGCAGGAGATGCTGCATCGCCTGGCTCACCACAGGTTGAGCGCCCTGCCCGGATCGCATCGATGATCACGACCAGGCGTGCGGGATCCGGGATCCGACCTCGACCGAACACCTCGTGCTGAGGGTGACAGCGGTAGCGAGCAAAGCGATCGGTGTGCTCGCCACCGCCTCCCGGATCGCCGAATCAGGCGGCTTGCGGGTCACGATGCTCGACGAGGTCGGCGACCGCTCGACGATCGCGCTGTCCGTGGCCGATCGTCCCGCCTAAGCTTGAGTTTTAAGGTCTCGGAGCCCGATGGGACACCCGGTTGATCATGGATGAAGCCCTTGGTTGATCATTCTTCTTGCGACAGAAGGAAGATCACAACCAAGGGCTTCGATGATCAGTATGCACCACCCCGGCACGGCCGCCGCGCTGAGGGACCTCTCCCAGTTCCGCCACGCCTTCCACCAGTGCCTGACCGCGCGAGCGGACGCGTTGTTCGAACTGACCGACAGTGCACTGTGCGCTGACGGGCCGGTCACATCGCTGGTCGAACTGTCGCTGGCCACCGAGCACCGTCGTGGCCACGGCAGCCTGTACGACGGTCTGAACCAGGGCCGGATCGACATCGGTCGATTCCGTAATGTCATAGCCCGCCAACAGATTCCGCGTGGTCACGATGGTCGGATCATGCTGGGGATCGACGTCAGCCACTGGCTACGTCCCGATGCGAACACCAGCCCCGACAGGCTGTTCTGCCACACCTACGCACGCGGCAAAGGCCAAGCCCAGATGATCCCCGGCTGGCCCTACTCCTTCGTGGCCGCCCTGGAACCCGGCCGCACCTCCTGGACGGCGATGCTCGACGTCCTCCGGGTACGCCCGAGCGATGACCACACGGACCTGGCCGCCACCCAACTGCGCACCGTGGTGGACGCGCTGATCACCGCCGGACACTGGCGCGAGGGCGATCCCGAGATCTGGATCATCGGCGACAGCGGCTACGACGGCCCCCGCCTGGCGTTCCTGCTGGCCGATCTCCCGGTCCACGTGCTGGTACGGATGCGCTCGGATCGGGTGCTGGCTTTCCCCGTACCACCACGGCGACCCGGCACCCGTGGCCGCAGTGCCCGGCACGGAACCCGGTTCGCGTTCGCCGATCCGGCGACCTGGTCGACCCCCACGCACACCACGACGACCGACACCGCCCGCTACGGAGCCGCGCACGCCCGCTCGTGGGATCGGTTGCATCCCACGCTGACCCGCACCGGCGCCTGGACAGGCCACCATGGCCCGCTCCCGATCATCGAGGGCACCGTGATCCGACTCCAAGTCGAGCGGCTGCCCGGAACGGGAACACCGAAACCGTTGTGGCTGTGGCATTCCGCCACCGCGACCACCGCCGCACAGGTGGACCGCCTGTGGCAGGCGTTCCTGCGTCGGTTCGATCTGGAGCACACTTTTCGGTTCTTCAAGCAAACCCTGGGCTGGACCACGCCCCGTATCCGGACTCCCGAGGCGGCGGATCGATGGACCTGGCTGGTGATCGTTGCCTACACCCAACTTCGGCTGGCTCGTCCTCTCGTGGAGGACCTACGGCGTCCCTGGGAGCGGAAGGCGGTCACACCTGACAGGTTGTCCCCGGCCAGGGTCCGACGGGGATTTCGTCGAGTTCGACCGGCGGCAGCCTTGCCCGCCGGCGCGCCGAAATTCTCCCGACCCGGTCCTGGGCGTCCAGCAGGATCACGAAACGCCCGCCGAGCCCCACTCCATGCCCCCGGCAAGACCCCAAAAACGGACATCAATGGTTAAACAAAAAGCTAAGGTGACGAGGTCGTGGAGTGCGGCCCGGAATCCGGGGTGTTCCTCGACCCGGACGCCGCGTTCCGACTCGCCGACCGCGTCCTGGACGCTCACCAGGACTTCGCGGACGCGTTTCACTTCTCCTTGCGGAGCAAGGAGAAGTGAAACGGAACGAGGACTAGCGAGACCGACCTCGGCGGGGGTTGAGTCGACCCCACACGAACAGCACGAGCGCACCGAACGCGATCACCACGATGACGTTGATCGTGTCGCCGCTGGTCGCCCCTGTCCGGGGCTGTTGCTCCGCGACGGGATTCGCCTGCGGTTGCACCTGTGCGGGCGGGTTCTTCACGGACGCGGGGGCGGCGAGTGCGGGCAGCGGGATGGCCTCGGTGTCGGTGAAGTCGACCAGGCCGGTGGCCTCGATCACCTGGATGTGGTCCAGCACCACTTCCATGCAGCGCTCGGCGAACGCGCGGATCTCGGTGTTGCGGGTGCTGCTGCGGATCTGGGCCAGGAACTTGAAGACACCGCCGTGCGCGGCGCGCAACCGGTTGGCGAACACCTGGTCGAATTCCACGCTGCCCGCCGGCGCGGCCCGCATCTCGGCGAGCCAGGACTTCTGATCGGCGTTGGGTTCGGTCGGCAGCGTCATGCCGAACTTCGCGCCGAGTTCCAGGACCTTGCGGTCGAGTTCCGCGTGCCCGTTGACGAGGTGGTTGCCGGCGTCCTTCACCTTGGGGTTGGCGGACTTCTCGAGCCCCATGCGCCCGCTGGGACCTTCCCAGAGCCCGGCGAGCCGCACCTTGGTGAGCATGTCCCGGCCTGCCGCGCTCAGCGGCCCCGACGGCGTCGTCCGCGTGCCCTCGTCGTCGGCCTGGCGCGCCGCCGCGCTCCCGACCGGGACGAGCAGTGCCACGACCAGAGCCAGCACGCCCGCCATGACCGCGCGCACGAGACGCATGGACATCCCACCCTCACCTTCCTCCGACCGAAACCCGTGGCTGCCAACGAACCGGACTACGGCCGAGACGAACATCCAGATCATCGCCCTGAGCAAGCGTTACCCTTCCGTTACCCGAGCACACCCGGCCTGAGCTGGGCATTGTGCGCTGACCGCGGGCATCCCAACCTTGCGATCACCTTGCGATTCGTCGGCAGGCGCCGCTCGGCAGGAAGACCTGCGGCCTGTCGGGCAAGCTGTCCGGGCAGGTAACCGGAACGGGAGGGCCATGAACGACCGCGTGCTGCTCGTCGAGGACGACGAACGGATCCGGCAGGTCCTCGTGCTGGCGCTGGGCGACGAGGGCTTCGACATCGTCGACGTCGTGTCGGGTGAGGACGCGCTGCGCGAACTGGAGTCCACGTCGTTCGACGTCGTCCTGCTCGACCTGACGCTGCCCGGAGTCGACGGGCTGGAGGTCTGCCGCGCGCTGCGGTCGCGCGGCGACCTGCCGATCATCATCGTGACCGCGCGCACCGACACCACCGACGTCATCGCCGGACTCGAAGCGGGCGCCGACGACTACGTGACCAAACCGCTCGTCGCGAGCGAACTCGCGGCCCGCATCCGGGCCCTGCTGCGCCGCCGGGGCGGGGGCAGGCTCGACAACCTGCTGCACGCGGGCGACCTGGAGATCCGCGTGGACGAGGGCGTCGTGCACCGCGACGGCGTCCAGGTGCACCTGACGAGGACCGAGTTCCAGGTGCTCGTGGAACTCGTGTCGGCGGCGGGCCGGATCGTGACGCGCGAACAGCTGCTGCAACGGGTGTGGGGCTACGACTACTTCGGCGACACCCGGCTGCTGGACGTGCACATCCGCAGGCTGCGGCGCAAGGTCGAGCAGAACCCCGACGAGCCGAAGCTGGTGCTCACCGTGCGCGGCTCCGGCTACAAGGTCGACCCGACACCGTGACGACCGACCAGCGGAGGTGGGCCGTGCGATTGTCGCTGCGCTGGCGGGTCGCGACGGTGCTCGGGCTGGGTTCACTGCTCGTGACCAGCGCACTCGCGGCGGCGACCTGGAACCTCGCCTCGGGTTATCTGCTGCGCCAGCGGGAGCAGGGCGCGGTGCGGCAGGCCGAGGTCAACGTCCGGTTGGTGGACGACTCCCTGCGTCGGGGATCCGACGGGCTCGGCGACCTGTTGACCGGCCTGACCACCGGACCCGATTCCACGATCCTGCTGTTCCAGGACGGCCGGGTCCTCACCAGCGGCCGGCCGGTCGATCCGACGACGCTGCCGTCCGCACTCGTCGACCTGGCCCGCGAGGGCACACCCGCACGACAGCGGCTCGTCGTCGACGGCATCCCCGCTCTCGCCGTCACCCTGCCGGTCTCCTCCGGCGAGGCCGTGTACCTCGAACTCTTCCCGCTGCTGCAACTGGACCGGACGTTCCGCTACCTCAGCAGCCTGCTCGTGGCGGGCACGGTGATCAGCGCGCTGCTGGGGTTCTGCCTCGGGTCGTGGGCGAGCAGGCGGGCGCTGCGCCCGCTGACCGAGCTGACCACGGCGGCGTCCCGGATCGCGGGCGGTGACCTGCGGGCCCGGCTGCCCGACCGCGCGGAGCCCGACCTGCGCCCGCTGGCCACCACGTTCAACACCACCGCGGACGCGCTGGAACAACGGGTGCTGCGCGACGCGCGGTTCGCCGGCGACGTGAGCCACGAGCTGCGCTCACCGCTGACCACGATGGTGAACGCCGCGGAAGTGTTGAAGCGCCGAGCGGAACTGCACGGCCCCGCGGCGAAAGCGCTGGACCTGCTGACGTCCGAGGTGGACAGGTTCGCCCGCATGGTCGTCGACCTGCTGGAGATCTCCCGCGCCGACCAGGTCACCGACGACCAGGCGCTGGAACCCGTCGACGTGGGCGACCTCGTCCACAACATCGTCGCAATCCGGTCGGACACCACGATCCCGATCAGCGTGGAAGAAGGCACACCGCTGGTCATGGTCGACCGCCGACGACTGGACCGCGTCGTCACCAACCTGCTGGACAACGCCGAGCGGCACGCGGGTGGGGCCGAGCGCGTGGCCGTGCTGCACCGCGGTGATTCGGTCCGGTTGGAGGTCGACGACGCGGGTCCTGGAATTCCCCATGACCTGCGAGACCGGATCTTCGACCGCTTCGCCCGCGGTACCCGCTCCGGAAGCCGTGGCACCGACACCGGCAGCGGTCTCGGGCTCGCGCTGGTCGCCCAGCACGTCCAACGCCACGGCGGCACGGTGTGGGTGGAGGACCGGCCCGGCGGCGGCGCCCGATTCGTCGTCGAGATCCCGGAGGCAAGCCGATGAGGCGCTCGATCGTGCTGGTGGCGTGCGTCGCGGTGCTGGCCACCGGGTGCGGGGTGAGCACCCAGGACGAACCGGAACCACTCGTGACGTCATCGACCGCCCCACAACCCGTACCCACCCTCACGCAGCGACCGGATCCGCCGTCATCCGCACCGTCGGAACCGACCAGTTCGTCGGCGGCACCCGACTCGACCGCGTTGGACGAGTGACGCGCCGACCGACCGAAGGTCGCTCAGTCGGCGCAGCGGAAGCAGAAGTGCGGTCCGACCGCTCGATGACGACCACTCCAGCCCGCTTCGGTCGCCCGCGGCCACAGCTCATCCCATGACAACGGCGGCGGATCGCCGTTGTCGTGGGTACGCCCGCAGTGATCGCAGATCAAGATCAATTCGGTATCGAGTTCACCGGGAATCGCGGTCACAGTGCCGTTTTCGTCTCTCTCACGGCAGGGAACGTGTTCCGGGCAGGTGGCCGCCGCCCCGTGCGGCAGGCACCTGGTCGTGCACCGGAAGTGTCATGACGACCCGCCCCACTGTCGCCCACGCCGCGTGGGATGAACCTTGCGATCACCGCACTGGAGGACCAGGCACCGGAGTGAGATTGGACAAACGGGTGACCATCGGGCAAGAACCCTCTCGTCGAGGACGACGAGGGTCCGCGAGGCGGAGGCGCTCGACGCCCCGCCTCCACCGACGACCCCGAGGAAGCACCTTGACCCGAAACCGATCCACGTCCGCCGCGGCGGACACCGTGTTCGGGATCATCACCGACCTGGAGGACCTGCACACCTGGCTCCCCCGCGCCGTCGAGGTCGAACGCTACGGCCCCGGCCTGCTTCGCCTGTGGCTGCGGAACGGCGATCACGACGAGACCGTGGAGCGCGGGCCGACCGTCGACCGGGACAGCCTCCGGGGGCGGTGGCACAGCGAGGCCACCACCAGCTACACCGGTGCCCTGCGGGTGCCGCGGGTGGGCGCGGACCGCTGTGCCATCACGGTGGACCTGGTCGGAGGCACCGGGATGCCCGCGGTTCGAGTCGAGGACTGGTTGGCCCGGGCGCTGGACTCACTCGCGACCGTCGTCGCCGAGGAAACGTCACGAACCAGGGGCAAGAGCCACTTGGTCGCCGGGGGTCGACCCGGCTGATCCGACGCAAACCGCCTGGGAATCGAATGTTCGGCACAATGGCCACAATCCGACCACACGATTGATTCCCAATGCCGGAACGATACCAGCGAGGTCCCGTAAGGAACATGTAAGGCGGCCTTGGTCAACTTGGCGGTCACCCTCTCCAGCCATTCCCCGCAAGGATGGGAGTCGTCCCACACCGGAATCGAAAGGACTCCTTGCATGGAGACGCCGTTGACGCGCCGACTGCTCGCCGAACTCGCCGGAACAACGATCCTGTGCCTCTTCGGCATCGGCGCCGCCGCGGCCGTGGCCAGAGTCGAGGCGGGCGGACCCGGACTGCTCGTGGTGGCACTCGCCCACGGGCTCGCCCTCGCCGTCGCGATCTACGCGTTCGGCTCGGTCTCCGGCGGTCACTTCAACCCGACCGTCACCATCGCCCTGGCCGCCAGGGCCCGGTTCCCCTGGCGCGAGGTGCCCGCCTACCTCATCGCACAACTGCTCGGCGGCACGCTCGGCGCGACCGTCGTCCATCTCGCCTACACCGGCTCCGGCACCACGGGCGGACTCGGTGCGACGACCCTCGCCGAGGGCGTGAACGTGGGCCAAGGCCTGCTCGCCGAAGCGTTCGGCGCGTTCTTGCTGGTCACCGCCGTCTACGCGCTGGCCGTGACGCCGTCGGCACCCAAGGGGGTGGTCGGCTTCGGCATCGGACTGGCGCTGGCCGTCCAGATCATGGCGATCGGGCCGCTCACCGGTGCGTCGGTCAACTTCGCCCGCACCATCGGCCCCGACCTGGTGCTCGCCTTCACCGGCGGTGAGGTCGCCTGGTCGCACCTGGTCGTCTACCTCGTCGGCCCGATCGTGGGCGGCTTGGCGGCAGCGCTGCTGTACGAGGTCGTCAGCGGCCTCAAAGCCGCACGGCCGACCGTTGAACGGGTCTGAGCCCGCGGAGCCGATGCCCGCCGACCTCGCCCGCCACCTGGGTTGCCTGGCAGGCAGTTCGGCGATCACCGAGGGCTGGACCGTCGACAGCGTTTCCCGTGGCTCGCGGTCCTACCCGATCGACGTTCACACGCTGGTAAAGCCCGGATTTTCCTCGGGGAAAGAAGTGGGATTCGACCCATAGCAGTTCCGCGCTGATCTTCCGTCGAGCCGGAATCGGACTCCGCAATCGATTCGGCACGGTCTCGCGCCCGGTTCGTGATTTTCCGGTCAGGCCCACAGCGATTGCTGCGGGCCTGACCGTCGCGTGCTGAAACCCGGTCCACGGAGGCCGATTTGCGCAAGGAGTGCTTTTGAGGCATCTTTGCGCGCGGAGCGCCGGGAAGTCTGGTCGGCACGCCCACCTCGTCCGGTGGTGGGCCTGTTCGACGTGGACGGGATGAAGTCGATGGCCTTGGTGCTCGCGTTCGGGTTGGTGTTGCTGGTCAGCGTGTCCCTGTCGGGCTTGGCGGCGCGCACCGTGCTGTCGACCGCCCTGCTCTTCCTGGTGGCCGGGGCCCTGATCGGGCAGGGCGGGTTCGGGCTGGTGGACATCCCGTCGGACGGGGCGTTCGTCACCGGTCTGGCGGACTTGGCGTTGTTCACGGTGTTGTTCACCGACGGCCAACGCGCGGGTCTGCCCGCGTTGCGCGACGGGTGGCGGCTCTCCGGTCGTGCGCTGGGCCTGGCGATGCCGTTGACCATGATCGGCATCGCGCTGCCCGCGCACTTCCTCGCCGGCCTGGACTGGACGACCTCGCTGCTGATCGGCGCGATCCTCTCCCCCACCGACCCGGTGTTCGCCGCGGCCATCGTGGGCCGCACCGACGTGCCGCTGCGGTTGCGGCGCCTGCTCAACGTCGAGTCCGGACTCAACGACGGGCTGGCGCTGCCGTTCGTGCTGATCTTCCTGGCCACCGCCACCGGCAGCGACACCGACCTGGGCACCATCGCCGTGGAGCTGGTCGCGGGGCTGGCGTTGGGCATCGCGGTCGCGGCGGTCATCACCCTGGCGTGGAAGCTGCGCATCCTGACCGCCGAACCCCGTTTGCAGGCGTTGGGGCCGCTGTCGATCGGCGTGATCGTCTACGCGGCCTGCCACCTCACCCACGCCAACCCCTACCTCGCCGCGTTCGCCGCCGGATCGGTGCTGGCCACCCTGGACCACGAGACCGCGGAGAACTTCGAGCACTTCGGCGACCTGCTCTCGGAGGTCACGAAGTTCGCCGCGCTGCTGGTGTTCGGCGCGCTGATCACCCCGGAGCGGATCTCCCACCTGACCGCCGGTGACTGGGCGGTCGCGGTCATCGCGATCCTGCTCATCCGACCCGCCGCGATGCTGCTCTCACTGCTGCGCACACCGCTTCCCGCGCGGGAACGATCCGTCGCGGCGTGGTTCGGCCCCAAGGGATTCGCCTCGGTGGTCTACGGGCTGCTGGTGCTGCAAGCGGGCATCCCCGCCGGGGAGCACGTGTTCGACCTCGTGGCGGTCACCATCGCGTTGTCGATCGTGCTGCACTCCTCCACCGACGTGCCGATCGCCAAAGCGCTCAGCGTCGAGCCACCCGACAACCTGCCCACCGGTCAACCCGCCGAGAAGACCGACCGGCGGCGAGGACTGTGAACACCGGGATCGTGTTCGCGGTGCTGGTCATGGTCGCGTCGGCGCTCATCCCCCGCCGCCTGTGGCGAGTGCAACCGCCGGCGGTGCTGGGGTGGTCGCTGGTGCGGGTGGACGGGGAGTGGGCCGACCACTGGACGGACTCGGCCGGGCTGGCTGTCACGGGTTGCAGCCTGCTGTGGCTGCGCTGGATCGACGGCGGCAGCCGTCCCGACGAGCACGGATCGGACGCTCAGGCGAGCACGAAGTAGCGCAGCCACAGGTAGGGCGCGGCGAGCGCTATCGACAGGGTCGCGACGATGATGCCGTAGCGGGTGAACTGCCAGAAGCTGATCGGCGTGCCGTTGCGGGCGGCCAAGCCCAGCACGACGACGTTCGCGCTGGCGCCGACCGCGGTGGCGTTGCCGCCCAGGTCCGCGCCCAGCGCGAGCGACCACCACAGCGACTCCGCCTGCGGTGTGCCGCCCTGGGCTGAGACCAGGTCGCCCACGATCGGGGCCATCGTGGCGACGTAGGGGATGTTGTCCACGATCGCCGACAACACCGCCGACACGCCGAGCAGCGCCATCACCGCGACCAGCGGTTTGCCCTCGACCGCGCCGGCCAACGCCGTGGACACCTGGTCGATGACGCCGGTCTCGACCAGGGCGCCGACCATGACGAACAGGCCCATGAAGAAGACCAGGGTCTCCCACTCCACGTCGGCGATGGCCTCCTCGGTGGTGACCTTGGAGATCAGCACGAGCAGGCCCGCGCCCAGCAGCGCCACCACCGACGGCTCGACGTGCACGAGGCTGTGCAGGCTGAACCCGACGAGCACGAGGGCGAGCACGACCAGGCTCTGCACCAACAGGGTGCGGTTCTTGATGGCCTCCCGTTCGGACAGGGCCATCACCTCCGCGACGCGCTCCTCGTCGTAGTGGAACGCGTCGCGGAACAGCCACCGGCACACCAGCACGAACACGACCATCAGCACCACGATGAACGGCGCGAGGTGCACGAGGAAGTCGTTGAACGACAGCCCGCCACGGCTGGCGATGATGATGTTGGGTGGGTCGCCGATCAGGGTCGCGGTGCCGCCGATGTTGGAGGCCATGACCTCGGCGATGAGGAACGGGATCGGGTTGAGGCCGAGCCGGTCGCAGACCAGGAAGGTCACCGGCGCGATGAGCAGCACCGTGGTGACGTTGTCCAGTGCGGCCGAGGCCACCGCGGTGATGGTCACCAGCATGACCAGCATGACGTAGGGCTTGCCCCTGGCGCGCTTGGCCGCGGCGATGGCGAGGTACTCGAACAGTCCGGTCTGCTTGATCACCCCGACGATGACCATCATGCCCAGCAGCAGGAACACCACGTTCCAGTCGATGCCCGCGTCGACCGAGTGGAACGCCGTCTCGCCGTCGGTGAGCCCGAGGGCGAGCATCAGCGCGGCGCCGCCGAGAGCGGCGGCGACGCGGTGCACGCGTTCGGTGGCGATGAGGATGTACGCGCCGACGAACACGACGACCGACAGGATCTGGGTGAAGCTCATGCGGGCGGCTCCGAGGCCTCGAGGATGACGGCGAGCAGGTGCGAGGCGGTGACCACGCCGTGGATGGTGTCCGCGTCGACCACGACGACCAGCGGGACGCGTAGCCGGGCCATGGTGGCCGCGCACTCCAGCACGGTCGCCCCGCCGGACACCACGGGCAACTCCAGGCGCTTGTCCTCGGGTGGCAGCACGTCCTTGACCGTTCGTTTGGCCAGTTTGGCCACGCACACCTCGGCGCCGCCGCGCTCGTCGTAGACCCGCGACAGCGACGGGTCGTCCAGCACGTAGCCGGGCACGCTGAACCGCAGCACCTGCGATCCGGGCAGCACCGCCACCGGACGGCCCTGCTCGTCCACCACGACGACGGCGGGCCGGTGTTGGTCGGCGATCAACCGCGCCGCGGTCAGCGCGTCGTCGCCCAAGCGCACCAGCGGGTAGTCCTCGACGAGATCACGAGCGCGCATGGTCACCACTCCCCGTCGAGGCCGCCGTGACCTGCGCCACACGGAGCGCTACGATGGGTGGTTCCACAGCCAAGCCGCCTGTGCGGGAGTTGGTACGCATGTCCGGTCTCACCAATGCCTTCCTGCTGGTCGCCGTGTTCGGGCTCATCGCGCTGGTCTTGCGCCACGTCGAACGACACTGACACCACGTCGGCCGTGCTCGTACGCCTCACCAGGGCGTTCCCGGCCGCTTCGATGCGCTGGTACACGCGACGAGCAGGCGGTCACCGGCCTGCAGGGTCGCGACTTCGGGATCTTCCCGCCAGTGGCGCACGCCGCCGCGCACCACCGCGAGAACCTCGGGACCGCAAGCGACCGCTGGACGGCCGACCTCCGCCGCCCGAACCGGACGCCGTTCCACGGCCCAATCCCACCCCGCTGCGGGACGCACGCGCACACCGGCGGGATCACGACGCACCATCAGGCCGAGTCGGCGGCCCACTTCCCGATCGGCGACCACGATGTGATCGGCTCCCGCGCGGGTGACCGGATCACACCAATCAGGCTCGCGCACCAGAGCGATGACGGTCGCCACGGGGTTGAGCGACCGCACGGCGGACGTGGTCCGCACGACATCCCTGCCTTCGGGCACGGCGATGACGACCTGCCCTGCGTCCGCGACCCCGGCGTCGCGCAGCACGGTCGGGTCCGCCCCGTCTCCGAGGACGAACCAGAACCCGTCGAGCAGCGCCGTGGCCATCCGCTCGACGTCGTGGTCCACCACCACCGGCATGCGGAAGCCGGACGGGACGCGTGTGGCGATGGCGCGCGCGGCGTGACCGCCGGTGGCTCCGTACCCGATCACGACGGTGTGCCCCGCAGCACGCGGTGGGGCGGCGTGGGCGTCCATTAGCGACTCCAGTCTGAGGGCGGCGTTCTACTGCTCGCCGACCAGACTTCCCGGCACACCGCGTGCCAGCCTAGCGGTCGCGCGCTCCCCCCGCCGTCCCGGAGACGATTCGGACCGGTGGTGACGGGGTCGCGGTGCCGGTGGTGCTGTCCACGCACAACACAGGAGGCGGCGGTGGACGATGACCAGGACGTGGTGGTCCCGGACACCGGGATGCGAAACAGATGAGAAGCACGCTGTTGCGGACTCCGACCGCCGTGTTCCTGATTGTGGCCGTGGCCGACACGCTGGTCGGAATCGGCAACCACGTGAACTGGCCGTACGTGATTGCCGTTCTCTGCGTGCTGGTGGCGGGCGGTTTGATGTCGTGCGGCCGCGTAGCCACAGCGCCCAAGAAGGCCCAACTGTCAAGTACCGGGACGTTCCTATAGATTGCCAAGCGGCAAGAGCAAGATCTTTTAGGTCCGCTCGAAGTGTGTAGTAAACCTCCCGGGCGATGTATCGTTTGAGGCACCGCATGATGTCCTTTTTAGACATTCCTTCGGCGGTGCGGCGAGCGACGTACACGCGGGTGCGGTCGCAGTAGCGCAACCGCACGACGGCGATCATGTGCAGGGTTCGGTTGGCGTCGCGATGGTGGATTCAATCGGTGGATGCAACACCGGTGTCTTGGAGAGAGCGTAGGTGATCGTCGAGGGCTTCGGCAGGTGTCTTCCAGCCCAGTGTCTTACGGGGCCGTGAGTTGAGCGCGGCCGCAACCGCGGCGATGTCCTCAGCGCTCCAACGAGACAGGTCGGTGCCTTTCGGGAAGTACTGGCGCAGCAAGCCATTCGTGTTCTCGTTGGTGCCACGCTGCCAAGGAGAATGCGGATCGGCGAAGTAGACCGGCAGCCCGGTCCGGACCGTGAACTGAGCATGTGCGGACAGTTCCTTGCCGCGATCCCAGGTCAGGGATCGACGCAACTGCTCGGGCAGCCGGATGACGGTCTTCGTGAGGGCGTCGGCCATCGTGACCGCGCCGTAGCCGGCCAGCGCCGGACCGTTCTTCGTGCGCGGGATGACACCCCAGCCCTCCTCACGAGGCAGGTGGACCAGCATCGTGAACCGGGTCGTTCGCTCGACCGGAGTGCCGATCGCGGAGCGCTGCAGACCGATGACCAGATCGCCTTCCCCATGCCCTGGCACGGCGCGGTCGTCGGCTTCGGCCGGGCGTTCGCTGATCAGGACCTCCGGGGTGACGTGTGCCCACGCCTTCTGCCTCGACCTGGCACGCGGGACCCGCAACGCCCGACCCGTCCGCAGACAGGCGACGAGTTCGCGCTGGAGAGCGCCGCGGGCTTCGACATAGAGGGCCTGGTAGATCGCCTCGTGGCTGATCCGCATCGACTCATCATCCGGGAAGTCGACCGGAAGCCGGTTCGCGATCTGCTCCGGGCTCCACGCCGTCACCCAGGCCCGATCACCGCGATGCGGCTTGTTCCGCCCCTTCCACGCCGGACCGTCGGGACCGATCACGGCGCCGACGGTGTCACGGACCCCACCGTACAAGCGCTGCTGGACGTAGTCACGCAGCGGCCGGTTCACGACGAGCTTGGCGACCTTGGGACGCCTCGCGCACCGTTCGGCATGCCACTGCGCGATCGAGGCCCTGTAGTCAAGGGCATAGGTTCGGGTGGAGGCGTTGCGGCGCAGCTCCCGGGAAATCGTCGAGGCGTCCCGGCCGAGCTGCCTGCCGATCGCGCGCACCCCGAGACCTTGAGCGCGTAGCAGCGCGATGTCCTCGCGCTCGACGAAGGACAGGTATCGGCCGGAGACCGTTGTGGACAGTTGCGGGTTCACTCCACCAGCGTGACGGAACCACCGGTAGCCCACCGGCGCCGACACCCTGGCCGCCTCCGACGCCTCGTCGGTCAGGACACCGGTGGCGATCGAGGCCCAGAACCTGACCCGGTCCTCGCGCCAGGCGACCGTCGGCCGACCCGGTGACGGGATCTGCCCCCGGTACTCACGAACCTGCTTCTGTCTCAGCCCGTATGCCATCGCTCTGCCTCTCAGTCAGGGTGGTGCGACGACCAGTTGAATCCGCCCTGGACTCCGCGGTCGCTGTGGTGGACCAGACCTGCCAGGTCGGTGCCCTCGGCCTGGCGGCGCCAGATCGCCATCTGCAACGCGTCCAGCGCCAGGTCGGTGTAAAGGCTGGTGGCGACCTGCCAGCCCACGATCACGCGGGAGAACGCATCGAGCACGAACGACGCGTACACCCAGCCAGCGGCGGTGTGCACGTAAGTGATGTCCGCTACCCACAGCTCATTCACGCTCGTGGCCGTGAAGTCGCGTTTCACGAGGTCAACTGGCCTGCCGGTCTCCGCCGCAGGCCGTGTCGTGCGCGGGGACTTGTCACGGAGCAGGCCACGGAGCCCGTTCTCGCGCATGAGCCGCCCGATGGTGCACCGGGCCACCTCGATGCCGTAGCGGTTCAGCTCGGCCCAGACTTTCTTCGACCCGTAGACGCCGTAGTTGTCCTCGTGCACCCGCGTGATCTTCCCGGCCAGTTCCCGGTCTCGTGCCGCACGGGCCGAGTCCGGGCGGGAGCGGGCCGCGTAGTACGTCGACGGTGCGATCCCGGCGGGCGTCTGCTCGAGCGCCTTCAGGACCGGCTGGACACCGTGTTCCTCCCGCTGGGAATCGACGAACCCGACCCTTCGTCGCGACGGACGGTCCAGCTCCGCCGCAAAGGAACTCGCCGCCGACCTCAGGATCTGATTCGCCCGTCGCAGTTCGCGGTTCTCCCGTTCCAACCGCGCGACCCGCTCCGCATCACCGGTCGTGGTGCCAGGCCGGTCACCGGCATCGATCTCCGCACGCTTGACCCAGGTCCGCAACGCCTCGGGATGGATCCCGAGCTGATCGGCGATCCGCTTGATCGCCCGGGTCATCGTGGCCGGGTCCCGTCGGGCCTGCACGACCATCCGGGTCGCCCGCTCACGCAGGTCATCGGGGTACTTCTTCGGTGGCGCCATCGCTCCTCGCCTTCCCCGGCTTGATGGTCTCCATCAATCCCAGTGCGCGACAGCTTCGAGTTCGGCGACTGGCCGCGAAGTCCGGCCGTTCGCAGGACACGAGGGCGCACCTGGTGGAGACCGCCGGGCACACCGTCCCCAGGGTCCACAACGGTGAGGCGGGCCTTGTGAACACTGCCGGTATCGCCGCGCTCGCGTTTTCCGAGATGGGCTACCTGTTGCTTGTCCGTGGCGGAGGCTGGCGTGACGCGGACGTCCTGTGGTGCGAGCGTGCGGTTTCCGATGTCCCGGATATCGGGCGATACGCTGATTCGCGCCGTCGAACGGCAGTCGGCGCGAGCGTGTCGCGGAATCGGAGGAACCATGACAACAGGGGCGTCGAGGGTTGTCCACGTGACGCCACCTGCTGAGTTCGCATTGCCTGGTCGGGAGGTGTTCCTGCCCGGCGCAGTGCCAGGGCGACTGGACGCGCTCGTTAGGCGCACGTCTCAGCACCTGGTGGATGTGGCGCTGGCGGTCGGTCTCGGCTTTCTCGGCGGGCTGCTGGTCGGACTCGCTGTCATTCCCTTGATGAACTGGGGTGTCGTGCCGCCGCGGGCGATCCTCTGGGCGCCGACCATCACCTTCCTCGCGGTCGCGTTCGTGTCGCAAATCCTGATCGACGTGTGGGTGCCGCTGCGCCGCGGGGGCGTCACCCCTGGCATGTTGGTGATGGGTTTGCGGGTGGAGAAGGTGGACGGTGGCGAACCCAGTGTCTGGGACTACTTGATTCGCATGTTGCTTTACTCCCTGGACGGCGTGCTGTTGGGGCTGGTGGCCGTGGTGAGCATCGTGGTGACCAAGCGACGCCAGCGAGTAGGTGATCTGCTGGCGCGAACAGTGGGGGTACGGGTCGGGCGACCAACTCGGGTTATCGGGGCGGGATCGCCCGCGGGTCGTTGACATTTCTTCGCTCGGCGACGCAATCCTCCAGAGCGCACACGCTCCGCCCTCGCCAAGTGTGGTGGAGTCGGCGGCAGATCCAATCGCAGGGTCGCCGCTCCGCCGGACGGTGAAGGCGAGTCCGCCGAGGTGGGTGCTTGCGAACAGCACTCGAGGTGTGCAGATCGCTCACCACGTGATCTGACCCTCGGAGGAGGCGTCGACACGGGAACTTTCGGCGCGGCGACCGCTACTGCTCCTCACGAGCGTGATCCCAAGTGGAGTCGGCAGTGCGCGGTTCCTCCTTGCCTGGTGCTCCAGCAGCACTTCGTGATGGTTCTCGTGCAGCTTACCGATCTTGTGGTGCCGCCTCCGAGGCGAGCGGTGCTCGGCTGGTGTGCGGTCACAG
The DNA here is from genome assembly GCF_032460545.1 of Umezawaea sp. Da 62-37. GTDB lineage: Bacteria > Actinomycetota > Actinomycetes > Mycobacteriales > Pseudonocardiaceae > Umezawaea. The sequence goes on along the minus strand of NZ_CP135965.1, from coordinate 9,865,050 downwards.
CGGCTGGTCTGCCGCCCGCTTGACGGTTCTGATCACCGGGGCGGTCTCGAAGTGGGAGATGGAGGGAAGCGCGGCCACTCGGGTCGTCAGATACCGGTAGAGCTCCTGCTGGTTCGCGCACACCACGCTGGCGTACGGACTCGTCGGGCCGGTCGTAGCAGCGGCGAACGCGATCTGGGGGGTCCGGCCAGTGCCGTGCCGGCTTTCTCGAGCTGGGTGGGAGCGACCGCGAGCCAGAGCAGGGTTCGGCTGCCGAGGCCGAACAACCTCCCGTCCACGTCGATGTCCCAGTACAGCACCCCGTGTTCGCGCAGCTCCGCCATCCTGCGCCGAACGGTCGTCGGTGACCAGCCGGTCGCAGCGGCCAGGCGCTCGACCTCCGCCTCGTCCAGCGACCCGAGCTTGGCGACCAGGCTGTCCGGGCCGCCGTAGAAAGCGTGCAGCACGGAGTGCGCCGTCACCCCCTCCACGCGCGGCGTGCGCGGGAGCTTGGCGAGCAGCAGCGTCTCGCTGTCCGCCTCGCTCTCGGTGCGGACCGTGCAGGTGATCTCGGTGCCTCCGGACGTGATGCTCACCCATGATGTGTCGGTACGCCGGGCCAGCGCCTCGGCCACCACAGCAGACGCGGAGGGCGCGCAGCGCACCCGCAAGAACCACAGCACGGCTCCCAGCGCGGTCGGATCGATCCCGCCCACCACCCGCACCGCTCCCGCGGCCCGCAGCCTGGGCGTAACGGCGGGCGATGGTGCGGTCGGACACGCCCAGGACCTCGGCGATTCTGCTGAACGGTGCCCTGCCGTTGACCTGGAGGCCGTGCGCGAGCTTGCGATCGAGTTCGTCGTAGTCGGATTCCACCGTCCTCGAGCTGGTCTGTGTCGGATCCGCCTGGGCTCGCCGAGTTTCTGGCTCTTGCGAATCGACCGGTGCAGCGTCGTCCTCGTCCTGATCAAGACGAACCAGGGGAGAACCCGTGGACACCGATGTGCTCGTCGTCGGCGCCGGCCCGACCGGCCGGACACTGGCCGACGAACTGCGGCTGGCGGGCGTGCACGCCGTGCTGGTCGACAAGCTGCCGCGGCGAAGCACCCTGTCCAAGGCAGGCGGCGTGAAGTCCCGCACCCAGGAGGCGTTCGACCAGCGCGGCCTGCTGGAACCGTTGCTGGAGACGGGGAAGCACCCGGTCGGCACCGCCCGCTTCGCCGGAGTCGCGCTCCCGCTCACGAGGGACAGGCACCGCCATCCGTGGCGTTCGATCCCGCAGGTGGTGATCGAGGAGGTGTTGGGAGAGCACCTCGCCGCAGAGGGCTTCCACGTGCGTCGCGGTCGTGAGCTGACCGCATCACCCAGGACGAGGACGGCGTCACCGCCACCTTCGCGACCTGGGACGCGGTCCGCTGTCGCTACCTGCTCGCGGCCGATGGAGCCCGCAGCATGGTGCGCTCTCTGCTCGGCGCCGAGTTCCCCGGCAGGCCGGCCACGTCGACCACGATCGCCGCCGACGTGCGGCTGGGCGGCGAGGACCTGTCCATGACCCACGCCCGCAGCGAGGACGGGCACCAGGTGGCGGTGTTCCCGCTCGGCACCGACGGGCGGGGCAGGCCTCTGCGGCGGCTCCCGCTCGCTGGACCGGGTCGATCCCTGCCGAGGGATGCCCCTGTCATGGAGGACGAGATCCGGGAAGGGCTGAGCGCGGTCTTCGGCTCGCGCGTGACCCTGCTCGAAGTGCGCTACGCCCGCCGCATCACCAACGCGGCCCGGCAGGCCGTGCGGTACCGGCACGGCCGGGTTTTCCTGGCCGGCGACGCCGCCCACGTCCACCTCCCGATCGGCGCCCAGGGCATGAACACCGGGATCCAGGACGCGCTCAACCTCGGGTGGAAGGTCGTTGCCGCGGTCCACGGCTGGGCTCCCGAGCACCTGCTCGACAGCTACCACACCGAACGCCACCCGGTCGCGGCCGCGGTGCTCCGGAACGTCCAGGCGCAAAGCCTGCTGATGGGCCACGAGGGCGTCGGCCATCCCGACCTCGCAGCGGCCAAGGAGCTGTTCGCGGTCCTGAGCCAGTTGCGCGAGGTGCAACACCACCTCGACGACAAGCTGATCCGGTCGGATGGCTACGTGTGCTGGGCCGGCAACCCAGACAGCGTGGAAGCAGCGCTGAACCACTGGTTCGGCCGCCCGGACCGACCACTTCGGACCAGTCCAACACAACCGGTGACTGCCGAGGTGGTCTGAGTCCGGAGAACCGTCGTCCGATCGGGATCAGCGTGCCGTCGGTGACCACGTGGGCCAGGCCGTGATGCGCGCCTTGCGCAGCGCTTGCCGCAGCTTCGGGCCCGCTGCGCGAGCAGTTCGACGGTGTCGGTGACATGGCGCCGACAGGTCGTGGTGGAGACATCGAACCCGGTGCCGATCTCGGCGAAGGTATCGCCCTCACGTAGGTACACCAGCACCAGCACGGCCTGTTGTCCCGGATTGAGCCTGCGCCACACCGAACCCGACTGGCGGCGATGGGCGCGGATCAGGGCGGAGACGAAGGTCGGGGTCTGGTGTGACAACGGCAGCGCGGCACGGTGGAACAGCATGCGAAGCCCTCGTGCAACAGGACCGATCCTGGTCGACAGTTCTCCTGCCGAGGGCTACATCCTGTTGTCACACCGGCACGCCGTCGATCATCGGTTCGTGGGCTGCGTCCCTTGTCCGCCAACACATCCCGGCCAGGATGGAAAGGGCTCACTGGCGAATCGGCGGTCGCAACAGCATTCGACTCACGAATGGCAATCCGAAAAATGCGGATGAAAGGAAACTGGGATGTGGTAGTTCTGCCGGCTCGGTTTCCGGCCGGGGTGACCTTGCCGGTGTGGTCGATCCGCGAGCGCTCACCTGTCATGCGCGGTTGCTGGGTATCCGAGTGAGTGGCAACTTCCCCCTAAAGGCCTAGTTTGATTCTTTGAGTGAAGTGCTAGCTTACTGAAGCGGCATTTCCCGCGCTTTTGTGAAAACGCATTTCACCGGATGTCGGCTATTAGGCTTCGAAGGAAAGGTTCATCATGTCGCAACACGGGCTGGTACGATTGTTCTCCCTTCTCGACGGCAATCGCAATGGAGTGGTCGATCGCTCCGACCTGGAAACCTTCGGGGCCAGGTCCGGTGGCGGTGTTCCCGACAAGGCCGCCGCCCTCTGGGACTCGCTGTCCACCCTGGACGTCGACTCCGACGGTGTGGTGACCAGGGACGAGTTCGTCGCCGGGGCCGATTACGACGCGGTGTTCGCCTCCACCGCCGCTCTCCACGCGTCCCTCTTCGACGTCGCGGACGCCGACGACGATGGCAGGATCGACCGCGCCGAGTGGAGATCCCTCACGTCCGCACTGGGCATCCCGGATGACGAGGCCGAGGCCGGCTTCACCGCCATCGACTCCGATCAGGACGGTGTGGTCACCCGCGACGAGTTCCTCGAACAGGTGACCATCCTCGTCGAAGGGGACAGGGACCTCGCCGCGATCACCGTCGCGCGGCCCCCCGAGCACACCTGAGCGATCAGGAGTCTGCGCGACGTCGTGCTCGCGCGCCTGGGCTCGGGAAACCGCGGACTACGACGTGCCGGCGATGGTCGCCGCCTTGCGGGTCGAGATCGAGCAGCGCCTCCCCTGCGAACCCGATGGGGACGACCGGGTTGTAGCAGAGGGTGAACCGCGCGAGTCGATCGACGATGCCCTCTGCACCACTGACGTCGAGGCGATCGTCGACCGGCTCTCGAGGTCGATGGCCTGGACTGAGATCGTCGTTCGCATTTCGGGACGGCAACACCAGGGCCGGCGGCACACCGGTGCTTTTGGAAGGCCCCCGCAGGGGTGTGTTCCACGACCCCGGCGGCTGCGAAGCTGGGGCGGTGGTCCCGCGTACAAGCGCGCTGGGCTACCTGGTGCGGCACGAGCGCACCAGGTAGCGGCGCAGCAGGTCAGTCCGAGTGGGTCACGGTGACGTGCTCGGCTCCCTTCCCCGCGACGTTGAGGCAGACGTGGTTGGGTTTGCTCCCGGTGTACTCGTACATGGCTGTCAGGCACGAGGCCAGTGCGTGCTGGCCGTAGTAGTTGGGGTGCACGGATTCGTCGCGGTCGCCCTGGTTGAAGGGGTCGGTGGCGTCGAGGAACCGGGCCCATTCGGCGGCGTGGCCCAGGAGCGGGTCCTTGTGCCAGTTGGAGAGCGAGGCCTGCTGCGCTCTCTTGGCGCAGACCTCGTGCCCGTCGAACAGGTTGTCGACGTCGAGGTACTGCACGCCCTTCTGGGCGGCGGTGGATTTGAGCATGCCGCCGATGGCGGGCACGACCGTGCCGCGCACCCAGGTCGCATCGTGGTCGTACACGGGGCAACCGCCGATCTGGTAGCGGTCGAGGTTGGTCGGCGCGTAGCGGATCTGGTCGCCGTAGGGCACGGGCGAGGGGTAGGACTGGACCACGAACTCGTAGGAGTTGTCGGTGTAGCCGCCTGCTCGCATCACGGCTTTGACCTTGTCGATGGCCGCGGCGACGCCGGTCCTGGACCGGGCGATGCCGTCGTTCAACGTCGTGGTCTGGGTCTGCCGGCACTCGGCCTGTCCCAGGATGAACGCCTGGATGCAGGACTTGATGATGCCGCGGAAGCCGATGTCGTTGCCGCCGATGTTCAGCACGATCAACTTGACCTTGTAGTGCGGCAGCAGGGCGGCGAGTTGGTCGGCCTGTGGCGCGTCGCCCTTCAGCGGGTCGGTGGTGATGTTCTTGGTCTCCGCGCCGGAGCAGGCCAGGTTGATCTTGCGGTAGACCGGGATGTCGACGCTCTGGATCTCCGCGGAGTAGGAGCGCAGGCAGCCGGCGGCGTTGTTGTAGGACGTGCCGTAGACGAGCCTGGCGTCGTAGTCGCACGAAGCGTCGACGGAGTTCCCGCAGGCGTAGACCGCCCGATCGGTGCCGTGCACGTCGGTGTAGGTGCTGGTGCGCAGGGCGTTGCCCTGCCAGCGGCCCGCGACCCCGGAGATGAAGCTGTCGCCGAGCGAGACCACGGCGGTCAGCTCCTGCGGCCTGCCGGTGGCCACCGCTGCCGGGCCGGTGTCCACGTCGGAGGTGGTGACGTCGTTGTTGCCGGTGTTGATGACCGAGGTCTTCCTGCTCCCGTTGTTGGGCACGTACACCTTGGTGCCGTCCGGGCTGACCGCGACGCCGAGGGGGTGCGACCCGACGCCGATCGTGGCCACCTTGGCCGTGGAGTCGACCTTCTCGGTACTGGTGTCCAGCACGGTGACGTTGTCGGAGTCCACGTTGGACACGTAGGTCCGCGTGCCGTCCGGGGTGACCGCGATGCCGGAGGGGCCGCTGCCGGTGGGGATGGTCGCGATCCTGGCACCGCTGCCGACGTCCAGGACGGACACGTTCCCGGATCCGTTGTTGGCCACCAGGACCCTGCTGCCGTCCGGGGTGACCGCCAGGGCGATCGGGTGCGTTCCCACTGTGATGTTGCCCAGTCGGGTGTTGGTGGCGGTGCTGAGCACGCTCACGGTGCCGGCGCCGTTGTTGGCCACGTAGACGCGGGTGCCGTCCGGGGTGACCGCCAGCCCTGCGGGACTTCCGCCCACGCCGACGGTCGCGATCACACGCCGTTGGGCGGTGTCGACGACCGAGACGGTGTTGGCTCCGCCATTGGTCACGTAGGCGCGGGTGCCGTCCGCGCCGAAGGCCACCCCTGCCGGTCGATCGCCGACCGCGATCGTGGTGATTTGGCGCTTGTCCCCGGTGTCCAGCACCGAAACGGTGTTGGAGCGCCCGTTGGCGACGTAGGCCTCCTCGCCGCCGGGGGAGATCGCGACGGCTGTCGGGCCGCTGCCGACGGGGATGGTGGCGGTGCCGCCGGTCGACACGCTGATGGTGGTGACCGTGTCGGACAGGTTGTTGACCACGTAGGCGAATCCAGTGGATCCCGCGGCCTGGACCTCGGCGACCGGGACCGTCAGACCGGCCACCGCCACCAGCGCCGCCAGGACCACGGCTGACGATCTTGCATGCGCAGGTGTGCGCATCTGCGTCTCCTTCGTCGCGGGGAGCACCGATTCCCTGTGGGGAATCGGTGCTCCCCGGCGGATTTACCCGTTCATGCTGTCCGGGGCGCGTCGTGCCGCGCCGCGCCCGGTGGGTGGGCGGTGGTCGATCAGGTCAGGATCAGGGTGAGTCCGTAGGCGGCGAGGATGGGGTTGACCTCCTGGTAGTAGGTGGTGCCGCCGGAGGTGCAGTTGCCCGAGCCGCCGGAGGTGACGCCCTGGGCCTGGTTGGCGCTGATCCAGGACCCGCCGGAGTCGCCGGGCTCCGCGCAGACGTTGGTGCGGGTCAGGTTGTAGACGGTGCCTTGCGGGTAGTTGACGGTCTCGCCGCGCCCGAGGATGGTGCCGCAGCGCAGCCCCGTGGTGGAGCCGGAGCGGCAGATGCCCGAGCCGACCGCGGCCTGCGCGGATCCGCGGACGTAGTACCAGGAGCCGTTGTAGCCCTCGACGTAACCCCACAGGGTCACGCCGGGGTTGGTGGAGACCCAGGAGTAGTCGTAGGTGGGGAAGGTCGAGCCGGCGAAGCTGCCGATGACGGTGCCCGCGTTGTCGGAGACCGTGTCGCCGGGACGGCCGCAGTGGCCCGCGGAGACGAAACCGCCGTAGACGGTGAATCCGACGGAGCAGCGGGCGGCGGAGTTGATGTAGTAGGGCCAACCACCGACGACGTCGGCGAGCGGACGGGGAGAGGTCGTGCTCTCCACGACGCGGACGTACTCGCGACCGGCCCTCGCCTTGTCGAGGAAGGACTTCGCGGCGTCGTCGAGCTTGGTGCGGTTGACGTCGATCACGACGCTGTTGCTCCGCACGTCGACGTACCAGCTGTTGACCGCGGCGGGTGCTCGACGGTTCGCGAGCGCGTCGATGCCGGTCTTGGCCGCGTCCAGTTGGATCGCGGTGCGGGCCGCGGTGCGAACCTCGATGTCCTTGCCCGCCAAGGCCGAGGCCTTGGCCGGGTCGGTGCTCAGGGCGACCAGTTTGCCGCTGTCGGCGTCGAACCAGCTACCGGCGTACGCGGACCCCAGCACGTCTTGGGCGTGCTGCTCGGTCACCCGAGCGGCCTCCTCGCGCGCCAGGCGCAGGGCTGCCTGGTCCGCGGTCAGGTGCAGGTCCCGTTGCAGGGTCGCGGACAGCGCGGCGCTGACCTTGGGCGAGGACGGGGCCGACGTGGCCGCGACGTCGTCCGCGGCGACGGCGGGCTGCATGCAGGCACCGACCACCACCAGGGCAAGAGCGAAAGCGCCGGTCGACCACAGGGTATTCCTTTTCACGCGTGATTCCTTTCCAACGCTACAGGAATGTCGGAGCGGAACAACCGTTATCGGCATGGTGCAGCGACAGGGAAAGTCGGGATATGTGCCGGGAACGATGTGTTCCGGAATCAATACGCTACCGATGGGTTCTTCTCACCGCCTATCCGCCGCACGCGTGAAATTTTCACGAGGTATTGGGGTTGGTAATGGATTTATTTGCGCTGCTTATGAAGGCAGCCTGGGGGTGTTGCCGCAAAAATCGGAATTGCAGGATGTGTGCAACTTCTTTCCGGAGCGATTCCGGTGTGGGTGGGAATCTGCCGGAAGGCGGTGGTGGAGATCTTTCGGCGGAGGGTCGCTACCCGTACGGGACGTCTGCTTCGAACGCGGGAGCATGAATACCGCGAACGGCACAGTGGAGTCACGCCGGTTGCGCCGAATGTTGCGCGGTGCGGGTGGAATCATCCCCGTCCGTCGGTGGCGCCACCGATATTCCATTCCAATTCCGCCTTCGAGCGGCTGGGTTTTTCGGCACCGCGCGGGACGAGACCGTGGGCGGGGCGGGTCGCCGTTGAAGTGGATCCGGCCCGGTCGGCGTCGCCGTTCCCGGTTCTCGAACACCCGGCTCTACGAGGCGGCCAGTGCGTGTGCCTCGGTGGTGCGGTCCGAGGTCGTGGGGACGGTGTCGACCCGTCGCCAGTGCGCGAGGAAGACCAACGCCGTGATGACCGACCCGGCTGACGCGAACGACGTGGCCCCCAGGTAGATCACCCAGTCGTACTCCCCGGTAGTCGCGGCGGGCCCCTCGCGAAGAAGGGGTGCGCCCCAGAGGATCGCGCCCAGCGCCAGGGCGAGCACGCCGGAGAGCGTCCAGAACACCACGAGGACGGTACGACCGACCTTCCGCCCTCCGGTGTACCGGTGCAGCGCTCCTCGGCGGGCCAGCCACCACGACGCCAGCGCGGCCATCGCCACGGCGATCGCGTCGGCCGCGAGCGTGTCGCTGAGCCGGTGCCACTTCGCCGTGAGCGTGTACTCCCCGATGCCGACGGCCCACGGCAGCAGGAAGAAGAGCACCACGCCGCGCCACCGGTACGGCGTGACGATCAGCGCGGCGAACAGCACCGTCATCGCGATCGTGGTGTGCCCGCTGGGCAGGCTGTTGCCCGCGTAGTCCCCGGTGACCTCCACCAGGTGCGGCCGGACGAGCACGAACCGCTTGAGCACCTGCACGACCAGTTGCCCACCGACGATGACACCGACCGCGGCGACCGCCAGGTCCCACCGCCTGCGCAGGACGCCGACCAGCGCCACCAGCACCGAGGCCGCGGCCAACGAGTAGACGGTGATCTGCCCCAGCGCCCACCAGGCGTTGTCGGACTCGCTGCGGTCCACCTGGTCGGCGCCCCGCAGCGCCGCGTTCTCCAGCGACTGGCCCGTGGTCGTCCACACGGCCAGTACGTAGACCAGCGCGGCGACGGCGAAGCCCGCGATCGCGAGCACGATCCACCGCCGTGCCGGCACCGGGGTCGACACGGGAAGGGCATCCGTCACCATGACGACGAGTGTCCGGTGTCTGCGGCCGGACCGCTGCTCCGGCGACGGACACCACCTGGCCGGGTGACCGGCACCGGGGGCGTTCCCGACGTGGTGCGGTTCCGCTTGACCTCGGCACCGCCACCGGAGCCGCGCCGAGCCCGCCGCGACCACGACGGGGTCGGCGCCTGCGTCGGGCGGTCTCGCCCTGACGGGCTGGGTCCGGAGTGGACGGTCGGCGACCTCACCTGCTGGGGTGGCGCATCGATGGCTGTTCACTCGAACCGCCACGCCGGCCGGAAGCGTGCTCAGCTGTGAGCGGCGTCGAAGGCGTTGGCGACCACGGCCGGAATGCGACCGCGCTCGGCAAGTTCCCGCCCGTTGGCCTTGGCCCACTCCCGGATGGCCCTGGCCTGTTCCTTGGTGTGCGCCGTCGCCGAGGGCTTGGCACGGCCGGCCACGGACGTTCCCCGTCCGGCCCTCCCTCCGGCGCGACGGGCGTTCGCGACGAACTCGGCCAGGACGTTCCGCAGTTGTGCGCTGTTGTCCGGGCCGAGATCGATCTCGTAGGACATCCCGTCCACTCCGAAGCGCACCGTCTCGATGTCGTCTGTCGCGGTGCCATCCAGGTCATCGACCAACTGAACGAGAACTTGTTGTGCCATGTCGAGTGAGGATAGGGGGTCCGGTTGATGTTTGTCCTGCGTTGCACGATGGCGATAGGTCCATCGAATTGCCGGAAGTCCTCAGGGCGCATCCGATTTGCGCCACGCCGCGCAGACCGGTCGTGCACCGGTCATCCGGAATTCCACGAGAATCCGTCGCACGATGTCCGACGGCACTGCGGCACCAGCCGAAAGCCCGGTTCGATCGGGAACGGTAGTGATCCGCCATCGTCCCAGCCCGTGGACCACCCGGCCGATCCCTCGAGGTCCTGTCGAACTCGGCGCGGCTCCCTTCGCGACCGCCGGGAAGTCGACGTGGATCGGACTCGTGGAAACCGGGCGACGAACCACGCCCGGGGTGTGTCCAAGGGTGACTTCGTCCCAACTCAGGGTTTCGCGAGTAGCACCAGCGTGTCGACCGCGCGGTGGGAGAAGCCCCATTCGTTGTCGTACCAGGCGACGACCTTGATGTGGCGGCCGTCGACGCGGGTGAGTTTCGAGTCGAAGATCGATGACGCGGGGTTGCCGGTGATGTCGGACGACACGAGGTCGTCCTCGGAGTACTCGAGGGTCCCGACGAGTTCGCCTTCGGCGGCCGCGCGGTAGGCGGCCAGGACGTCGTCGCGCGTCACGTCACGGGTGACCGCGGTGTTGAGTTCGACGATCGAGCCCACCGGTACGGGGACGCGGATCGAGTCGCCGGACAGCCTGCCCGCCAGGTTCGGCAGGACCAGGCCGATCGCCTTGGCCGCGCCCGTGGAGGTCGGTGCGATGTTGACGGCGGCGGCGCGGGCGCGGCGGGGGTCGCGGTGCGGGCCGTCTTGCAGGTTCTGCTCCTGGGTGTAGGCGTGCACCGTGGTCATGAAGCCGTGTTCGATGCCCGCCAGGTCGTCCAGGACCGCGGCCAGCGGTGCCAGGGCGTTGGTGGTGCACGAGGCGTTCGAGACGATCGTGTGCAGGCTCGGGTCGTACAGGTCGCTGTTCACGCCGTAGGCGAGGGTGATGTCCGCACCGTCCGAGGGGGCGCTGACCAGTACCTTGCGGGCACCCGCGTCCACATGGGCGCGGGCGGCCTCGGCGGAGGTGAAGCGGCCGGTCGACTCCAGGACGATGTCGACCTCCAGTTCCTTCCACGGCAGTTGGACCGGGTCGCGTTCGGCCAGGACTTTGATGCGGTGGCCGTCCACGACGAGGGTGTCGCCGTCGACCTCCACCGGACGGCCCAAACGGCCGGAGGTGGTGTCGAACCTGAGCAGCCTTGCCAGGGCCGCGGGTTCGGTCAGGTCGTTGACGGCCACCACTTCCAGGTCGTTGTCGCGTTCCAGCAGGACGCGCAGCACGTTGCGCCCGATCCGGCCGAAACCGTTGATGGCGATGCGAGTCAAGCGACTGTCCCTTCGGGGTTGGTCGATGCGGAGGACTTACGACTGCGCGGTTGCCGCTACCAGGGCGGTGGCCGGGGATCCGGTGGTCCGGTGCCTGCCGGCCAGCAGCGCCAGCGTCGCGCCGGTGAAGAACGCCGCCGAGGCGATCACCGCGGACGTGTGCAGGCCGTCGTACATGCTCGCCGAAGCGAGGGTCAGCGTGCCGAACAGCGCCACGCCCACGGCGTTGCCGATCTGGCGGGACACGTTGAAGACCGCGGTGGCGACGCCCGCCTTCTCGCTCGGAGCCGATTCGATGATCGCGGCGGTGGCGGCGGGCACGGTCGACGGCGTTGCCAGGCCGGTTGCCACCAGGGCGAACAGCAGCGCGGCGTAGGAGGTGTCCGGACCGGCGACCAGCCAGCCGAGGAACCCCGCGGAGCCGAGGAGCAGGGCTGCGACCATCGGCTTGTAGGGGCCGTGGCGGGCGGTGAGCCTGCCTGAGATCGGGGCGGCGACCAGCGCCGTGCAGACGGTGGGCAGCAGCAGGAGGCCGGTGGTCATGGCGTCGTAGCCGCGTTGCTGCTGGAAGTAGAGGGTGGCCACGAACAACATGCCGTAGTAGCCGAGGTTCAGCAGCACGCCGATGGCGGCGGTCGCGGCGAAACCGGGGTCGGCGAACAACGAGGGCGGCAGCAGCGGGGCGTCGTTGTGCCGTTCGAGGCGCCACTCGGTGACCACGAAGGCCACGATGGCGGCGGCGCCCACCCCGCGCGCCGCGGCCGAGATCCGGCTCGGTCGGATGGCTGAACCCCATGAGGTCGCCGAAGTGGCCGCGTGGCTGCTCAGCGACCGGGCCTTGATTGAGACCGGTGCGATCGTGCCGGTCGACGACGGTACGGGTGACTGTGAACGAGCTCTGGCTCCCCTCTGGGAAGGCTCTGACGTTCACCGACCGCGAGCAGTCGCTTCTCGACCACGCCCCTGGTCCTGAGTGGAGGGTGTGGGCATCGGCGAGATCTCCTGCCCTACCGGCCTCCCGTAGGCTGCGGTGATGACCGCAGTCGGTGACGAGGGTGCTGGCGGGCAGCGCGGGGACATCAGCGTGACGCGTATCGCCGAACTGGCCGGGGTGACGGCTTCGACGGTGTCGAAGGTGATCCACGGGCGTTCGGGGGTGTCGGACGGCACGCGGCAGCGGGTGGAGCGGATCATCCGGGAGAACGGGTACCAGCGGCAGGAGAAGGTCGACGCGGTTCCGATCGTCGAGGTGGTCTTCCAGGCGTTGGACAGCCTGTGGGCGTTGGAGATCATCCGCGGGGTGGAGCAGGTCGTCCGACCGCACGGGCTCGCGGTGACGTTGACCGAGATGCGCGGCGAGCACACCCCGGAAAGCCTGTGGGCGCGGCAGATGCTGGCGCGCCGACCGGTGGGTGTGATCGCGGTGTCGGCGGACCTCAGCGAGGCGCAGCACGCCCAGTTGGCGAGCCGGTCCATTCCGCTGGTGGCGCTGGATCCGACCGGTGAGCCGTTGCACCCGATCCCGTCGGTGGGCGCGACCAACTGGGCGGGGGGACTGGCCGCCGCGCGGCACCTGCTGGAGCTGGGGCACCAGCGGATCGCGATGATCAACGGGCCCGGTGAGTTCCTGTGCTGCCGGGCCAGGGTGGACGGGTACCGGGCCGCGCTCGACGCGGCGGGTGTGCCGCTGGATCCGGAACTGCTGCGCGCAGGCCCGTTCTATTTCGAGACCGGACGGGACCAGGCGCGGGAACTGCTGCGGCTGCCCGATCCGCCGACCGCGATCTTCGCCGCCAACGACCTGCAGGCGTTCGGCGTGTACGACGCGGCCCGCACCGCTGGGGTGCGGGTTCCGGACGACCTGAGCGTGATCGGGTTCGACGACCTGGCGTTCACCCAGTGGTCGGAGCCGCCGCTCACGACGGTGCGGCAGCCGCTGTTGGAGATGGGTGCGAAGGCGGCCGGATTCGTGCTCGATCTCGCCGCGGGCAGACAACCGGAGGCGGACCGCGTCGAGCTGCCCACGAAGCTCGTGGTCCGCCGCAGCACGGCTCCGCCTCGGGTCCGATGACCGCTCACCGGACCCGAGGGGACAGGCCGGCCCATCGGGATCGCAGTCCGGGCTCAGGGGCTGCCGCAGGTGAGCACGGGTGATGACGGCGTTCCGGCGGACTGGAAGCCGAACTTCGCCGTGCCGTTCGGGGCCAGGGTTCCGTTCCAGCTCAGGTTCTTCACCGACATCGATGACCCGTTGACGCTCAGCGCGCCGTTCCAGAGCTGGTTGATCGTCTGCCCGGCTGCCGTGGTCCACTTCGTCGTCCACCCGGTGGTTCCCGAAGCTCCGGCGAGCACGGTCACCTCACCCTCGAACCCACCCGGCCAGGAGTTGACCGTCCGATAGGTCGCCGAGCAGGCGCCGGTCGGTGGCGGAGCGGTCGTCGTGGTTGTGGTTGTGGTCGTGGTCGGGGGAGTCGTTCCCTTGTACTGTCCGGCGACCTTGGCCAGGTCGGCCCCCTTGCCCTTCATGTAGCTCTGGTTGACCCACGAGGTGAAGGCCGTCTTGGTGGACTGCGACGAGCTGCCCGACCACAGTTCCTCCTTGTCCTGGTCGAAGTAGGTGACCAGTTTCAGGTCCGAGTAGCGACCCGATTGCAGGGCGGTGGACATGTCGTTGATCCACTGCGCCTTGTTCCCGCCGTCCTCGCTGGAGCCGACCTCGGCGATCATCACCGGACGCTGCGGTGCGATGGAACGTGCTGTGGCGTAGGGGCCGGAAAAGATGGAGTCGAAGCTGGTCCAGTAGTTGCCGCTCGGGTCCCACGAGGGGCCCAGCCCCCAGTTGTAGCCGTCGATCGCCACCCAGTCGACGTAGCCGTCACCGGGGTAGGACGCCGCGGGGTCGTTGGCGGGGACATTGGGCGTCGGACTGCTGTTGAAGCACCACACCCACTGCACGTTGGTCGCGCCCGCGGCGACGACCAGGTCGTGCACACGCCGGTAGGCGCTGACGTACAGCGCGGGGTTGCTGTTGTTGTTGACGATGCCCCAGGGGTACCAGTTGCCGTTGAACTCGTGGCCCCACCGAACCATGATCGGCGCGCCGACCGACGCGAACTCCGCACCACGAGCCCGGATGTAGGTGTCCCACCTGCCGTCGACGATGTCCTGGAGGTGGATCTGGCCGGGGTCGTTCACGCCGAGGGCGGGGTTCCAGGGTTCCCAGGTGAAGTGGGGCATGACGCCCTGGTTCCACAGGGTCCGCGCGTCGGCGGCGTTGAAGGCGTTGCCGGTGGCCCAACTGTCGAACCACTGGGCACTGGCCGGGGTGACCCCGTAGCGGCTCACCGTCCCCGAGGGGATCTCGGTGGGGCTCGTCTCCCGGAAAACCCCCAGGTACTTGGTCGAGGTGTCCGCGGCCGCGCTAATGGCGGGGATGGCCAGCGCCGCTCCCAACAGCAGACCAACGGCGGCGAGGACAGGCGCTGTTCGAAAGCGCCCCATCATGACCCTGCATAACATGCTTCCTCCTTGACTTTGGCCTGGGAGCGCTCCCAGATGCTCGTAACCATGACGAACGGAACGGATTAGGTCAACGTTCTCTCCGAGGCAAGAAATTTTCTCTACCTCACCTATGGCCGCAGGGGAACGTCTGTCGCGCACTGGGATTGATGGAGACCATCAAGCCGGGGAAGGCGAGGAGCGATGGCGCCACCGAAGAAGTACCCCGATGACCTGCGTGAGCGGGCGACCCGGATGGTCGTGCAGGCCCGACGGGACCCGGCCACGATGACCCGGGCGATCAAGCGGATCGCCGATCAGCTCGGGATCCATCCCGAGGCGTTGCGGACCTGGGTCAAGCGTGCGGAGATCGATGCCGGTGACCGGCCTGGCACCACGACCGGTGATGCGGAGCGGGTCGCGCGGTTGGAACGGGAGAACCGCGAACTGCGACGGGCGAATCAGATCCTGAGGTCGGCGGCGAGTTCCTTTGCGGCGGAGCTGGACCGTCCGTCGCGACGAAGGGTCGGGTTCGTCGATTCCCAGCGGGAGGAACACGGTGTCCAGCCGGTCCTGAAGGCGCTCGAGCAGACGCCCGCCGGGATCGCACCGTCGACGTACTACGCGGCCCGCTCCCGCCCGGACTCGGCCCGTGCGGCACGAGACCGGGAACTGGCCGGGAAGATCACGCGGGTGCACGAGGACAACTACGGCGTCTACGGGTCGAAGAAAGTCTGGGCCGAGCTGAACCGCTACGGCATCGAGGTGGCCCGGTGCACCATCGGGCGGCTCATGCGCGAGAACGGGCTCCGTGGCCTGCTCCGTGACAAGTCCCCGCGCACGACACGGCCTGCGGCGGAGACCGGCAGGCCAGTTGACCTCGTGAAACGCGACTTCACGGCCACGAGCGTGAATGAGCTGTGGGTAGCGGACATCACTTACGTGCACACCGCCGCTGGCTGGGTGTACGCGTCGTTCGTGCTCGATGCGTTCTCCCGCGTGATCGTGGGCTGGCAGGTCGCCACCAGCCTTTACACCGACCTGGCGCTGGACGCGTTGCAGATGGCGATCTGGCGCCGCCAGGCCGAGGGCACCGACCTGGCAGGTCTGGTCCACCACAGCGACCGCGGAATGCAGGGCGGATTCAACTGGTCGTCGCACCACCGGTGTCCTGGACAGATCGCAGGTGATCGTCGAGGGTTCGCAGGTGCCTTCCAGCCCAGTGTCTTGCGGGGCCGCGAGTTGAGCGCGGTCGCGACCGCGGCGATGTCCTCAGCACTCCGACGGGATAGGTCGGTGCCTTTCGGGAAGCACTGACGCAGCAAGCTATTCGTGTTCTCGTTGGTGCCACGTCGCCAAGGAGAATGCGGATCAACGAAGTAGACCGGAAGCCGGTTCGCGATCTGCTCCGGACTCCACGCCGTGACCCAGGTCCCGATCACCGCGATGCGGCTTGTTCCGTCCCTTCCACGCGGACCGTCGGGGCCGATCGCGGCGCCGTCGGTGTCACGGACCTCACCGGACAAGCGCTGCTGGACGTAGTCGCGCAGCCGTTCGTTCACGACCAGCTTGGAGACCTTGGGGCGCCTCACGCCCCGTTCGGCATGCCATTGCGCGGTCGAGGCTTCGTGGTCAACGCCGTAGGTCCGGGTGGAGGCGTTGCTGCGCAGCTCCCGGGAAATCGTCGCGGTATCCCTGCCAAGCCGCCTGCCGATCGCGCGCACTCCGAGGCCTTGAGCGCGCAGCAGCGCGATGTCCTCACGCTCGACGGACAACGGGTATCGGCCGGAGACCGTTGTGGACAGTCGCGGGTATACTCCGCCAGCGTGACGGAACCACCGGTAGCCCACCGATGCCGACACCCTGGCCGCCTCCGACGCCTCGTCGGTCAGGACACCGCTGGCGATCGACGCCCAGAACCTGACGCGATCCTCGCGCCAGGCGACCGTTGGCCGACCCGGTGACGGGATCTGCCCCCGGTACTGACGAACCTGCTTCCGCTGTGCGTCGTCGGAGGCTTCTGCCCGGCGGGCGTGCGATAGGTTGCCCGGCGTGACTGAGCTTGGACCTGATGCCTGGCCACCCGCCTCGATCAGGACCGAGCGGCTCGTGCTCCGCGAGTCCGAGGCCCGGGATCGTGCGGCGCTCATCGAGTTGTTCGCTTCGCCGGAGGTGGGCGCCTACATCGGTGGTGCTCGGCCGCGTGACGAGCTTGAGCGCACGGTTCCCGAGGTGCCCGGTCGGCGCCCTGCCTTCTTCGTGGTCGATCTCGACGCGGCGATGATCGGCATGATCACGTTCGATCGGCGCGACGCGGAGCATCCGGGTCCCGCCCGTCCTGATGCTGGGGAGGCCTGGCTCGGCTACCTGTTCCTGCCGGAGGCGTGGGGACGCGGGTACGCCACCGAGGCGTGCGCGGCGGCGCTCGGCTGGTTCGCCGACACGCTTCCCGGCGAGCCGGTGGTGCTCTGCACCCAGGCTGCCAACGACCGCGCGATGCGCCTCGCCGCGAAGTTGGGGTTCACCGAGGTGGAGAGGTTCGAGGCGTTCGGTGCCGAACAGTGGTTCGGCGAGTGGTCCTCGGTCACACCGTCCGGTTGAGTTCGCGGCGACGGCGCGAAGGATCCACGAGGCCACCGATCGGCCCTGGGGCCTCGGCGCGCCGCCTGGCCTGGTGGAGCACGCCGCCAACCAGGTCCAACCGTGCCGATCCGGGCGGCGGATCGCACTGAGTGCCCAAGATGTGCCCCGGTGACGTCACCTTTCTCCGACGACCGGGGAGCAGACCGGGAGCGTGCGGGAGGTCGACCTCGCCTTCCAGCGGTCGCCGGGAGCACGACAGAACGCCTGCGCCCACCTCGCCGGTGACGATCCGCAGGCGCCTCTGGGGAGCAATGCGATGACCGACCTCGGCGTCCTCGTGCGTTCACCCAGCTCATGTGACTGCAAGCCGATCAGCGAGAGCACTCAGTGTCGAACAGGTTGCGGCTACCGAGGCGGGGCCCAACTCGCCGAGGCCGCAGACGCACCGCCATCACAGGTCGGTGCACGCTTACCGGGGATCTGAGTGTGTCTGGTGTCCAACGTCCGCGGGCAAGTCACACCACCATGCTGCCGGGCCTGCACGGATGACGTCGCAGGCAAGCACGACACCCGGCTTGGCACCATGCAGGTCGGCCCCTCGGAAGGGCCACCGCGAGCCATTGCGCCGGTCGGTGACCGGCCGTACACGCTCGGTTTATGCCCTGGGAGTTGGTGCTACTCCCCTGGGACGTGCTTCGGGAGAGGGAGACGCCGTGTTACCTGGTCGTGGGTCGAGGATGGTCGCACTTGGTGCGGGGATCAGCGCGGGGCTGGTGTGGGGGCTGGCGTTCGTGTTGCCCGACCTGCTGTCGGGGTGGTCGGCGGTGGCCGTCACGGTGGGCCGTTACCTGGCCTACGGCGTGCTGTCGCTGGTGCTCTTCGCGCTCGGCGGTGCGGCGGTGCGACGAGTGGCCCGCAAGCACTGGCGTCCAGCGGTCGCGTTCGGCGTAGCCGGCAACGCCGGGTACTACCTGCTGCTCGTGGTGGGCATCCAGACGGTGGGCGCGCCGGTCACCAACATGGTCATCGGCTGCATCCCCGTGGTGATGGCGGTGGTCGGCAACCGGACGACCCGGATGTGCCCGTGGCGCAGTCTGCTCGTCCCGGTGTCGCTGGTGGCCGTCGGGCTGGTCGTGGTCAACGCCCTGGAGATCAGCGGCGCGCAGGCCACCGAGCCCACCTCCACGACCACGAAGGTGCTGGGTCTGCTCGCGTGCTGCGGGGCAGTGGCGCTGTGGACCTGGTACGGCATCGCGAACGCCCGGTTCATGGCGGAGAACCCCGACGTGCCCGCCGGGCAGTGGGCGACGGTCGTGGGTGTCGCCACCGGTGTCGTCACGGTGGTGGCCCTCCCGCTGGCCCTCACGACCGGCCAGTTCGACACCGCGCCCGGCGCCACCGACGCACTGGGGTTCGTGGCGGTGGCGCTCGTGCTCGGCGTGCTGGTCTCCTGGGTGGCGACGTGGCTGTGGAACGCCGCGTCGGCCGGGTTGTCCCCCACCGTCGCCGGGATGCTGGTCAACATCGAGACGTTGTCGGGCTACACCTACGTGTACGCCGCCCGGCGCGAGTGGCCGCCACTGGGGCAGGTGCTGGGCTTCGCCCTGATCATCGTCGGCGTGGTGCTGGTGATCCGGTTGCAGAAGCCCGCCGAACAGGCGGCGGAACCCGCTGTCGTGGGACGGGGCGGCCGGTAGCCGCCCCGTCCCGCGATCAGATCACGCGGTCACGGGCGCCAGGCACACGGCCAGGAGACCGACCAGTTCGTCGCAGTCCGCGGCCGTGATGACCAGCGGCGGGGTGACGATCACGGTGCTGCCCGCCGTGGACACCAGCAACCCCGCTTCCCGGCAGCGCAGGCGCAGCTCCGCCACGGCCTCGGCGGGGAGTTCCAGGTCGACACCCAGCATGAGGCCGCGTCCCCGCACGCGGAGCACCGACGGCAACGCGGCCAGACCGGCGGTCAGCTGCGCGCCGCGGGCGCGCACGTTCTCCAGCACCACGCCGTCGGCGAGTTCGTCCAGCACGGCCAGACCTGCGGCGGCGGACACCGGGTTGCCGTCTGCGGTGGACCCGTGCGGGAACACGACGTCCGGGCGGGCGAGCGCGCCCGCCAGGATCTCGGCGGTCGTGGCGATCGCCGCGAGGGGCGTGTAGCCGGCGCTGATCGCCTTGCTCAGCAGCAGCATGTCGGGCTCCAGACCGAGTTCCTCGGTGACCGTGAGCGTGCCGGTCCGCCCGAACCCGGTCGACACCTCGTCGACGACGAAGTGGACGCCGTGCTCCCGGCACAGGCGCTGCACTTCCTCCAGGTATCCGGGCGGCGCCTCCAGCGCGCCGGTGCCGAGGATCGGTTCGAGGATGATCGCGGTGACCCTGCCGGGCCCGATCCGGTCGAGCGCGGTCCGCAGCTCCTCCATGTCCCACGGACGCACGTGGTGCACTCCGGGCACGAGGGGCCCGTGCAGCTCGTGCAGCTCGGGTTCACCGGTCACCGCGCTGGCCAGGCCACCGATGCCGTGGTAGCCGTCGTGCTGGGCGATGACCTGGCTGCGGTCGGGGTCGCCTTGGAGGATGCGGACGAACCGCGACAGGAACACCGCGCCCTCGACCGCCTGCGATCCGGTGCTGCACAGCCGCACGTGCCGCAGGTGCTCGGGCAGGACCGCGACCAGGCGCTCGGCGTAGCGCAGGCTCACCTGCGGCGGCTGGTCGTGGCGGATCAGCTGCGCCACCGGCAACTGGTCGAGCTGGGCGCGCACGGCGTCGGCGACGGCGGTGTTGGAGTAGCCCAGGCCCGCGTTCCACAGCGCCGAGCGGGCGTCGAGGTACCGGCGGCCCGCGGCGTCGGTGACGTGGCAGCCCTCTCCGGAGACCAGCGCGCGGTCGCGCACGTCCTCCGGAGAGGTCTTCGTGGTGAGCGCGTTGAACCACAACGCGTGGTGTTCAGTCATCGGTTCCTCCATTGGTGGACGACCTGAGCGCGGAGGCGAGCAGGTCCGGAAGTGCGGGGTGGGGCAGGAAGGCCGCGTTCCACAACGCGACGTGGCGCAGTCCTTCGGCCACGGACATGTCCCTGGTGCGGTCCAGGACCGACTTGACGCCGGCCACGGTGGCGGGCGCGTACGCGGCGATCCGTGCGGCGACGCCCGTCGCGTCCTCGACCAGCGCGTCGAGGTCGGGCAGCACCCTGGTGACCAGTCCCCTGGCCAATGCCTCCCCGGCGCTGATGTCGCGACCGGTGAGGGCGAACTCGCGGGTCGCGGCGGCGCCCACGATGTGCGGCAGGCGTTGCAGGCTGCCGAGGTCGGCCACGATGCCGATGCGGATCTCGCGCAGGGAGAAGGACGCGTCGGCGGCCGCCAGTCGGATGTCGCACGCCGAGACGAGGTCCAGTCCGGCGCCGACGCAGTCGCCGTGCACGGCCGCGATCCACGGCAGTCCGCTGCCGGCCACGGCGCTGATGGCCTCCTGCATCGCGGTGGCCTCGGTGAGCAGCCGCGCTGGCAGGGTGTCGGGGTGGCGGGTGAGGCGCCGGTAGTGCGGCAGGTACCAGCGCAGGTCCAGTCCGGTGCTGAAACATTCCCCGGCTCCGCGCAGCACGACCGCGCGCACGGCCTCGTCGGCGTCCAGCGCCGCCACCACGGCGGGCAGTTCGGTCCACACCAGACCGCCCATGGCGTTGCCGCCGCCGGTGCCGCGCAGCACGACCGTCGCGACACCGCGGTCCACTTCGATCGAGAAGGTGCGGAACTGCACTGGCGGTCCTCCCTTCAGCTCAACGAGTGGAAGCCGCGCTGGTGCAGCACCAGCGGCGCGCCCGTGGCGTCGACGGTGTGCCACGTCGGCGCGCCCACGAGCAGGGCGTGGTCGGCGTAGGCGAGTTCGTCGCGCAGGTCGCACACCACCGCGGCCGCGGCGTCGGCGAGCAGGGGGACGCCGTTGACGGTCCGCGTGGGCACGTCGCGGAACCGCTCGTCCTGCGGGCCGGTGGCGAAGCGGTCGCAGAGCACCCCTGCCGGGCACCGAGCACGCTCACCCCGAACGTGCCGGATCGGCGGATCGCCGCGAGCGTGCCGCTGCCCAGGGCCAGTGACACCAGCAGCATCGGTGGTCTGACGGACAACGACATCATCGCGTTGACGGTGCACCCGGCGGGCGCGCTGCCGTCGGTGGTCGTCACGACGGTGACACCGGTCGGCCACTGGGTCATGAAGTCCCGGAAGGACAACTCCTCGGTGTGCATGGTGTTCCTCTCCCCCGCCGTGGTCACACGGGTTCGGGTTGGGCCGGGAGGTGCGCGAGCGAGCGCGCGATGTCCTCCTCGGTCACCTCGATGTCGACGTCCACCCGACCGTCCAGGTAGGACCGGTAGGCGGCCATGTCGAACAGCCCGTGGCCGCTGAGGGAGAACAGGATCGCCGGGGACCGCCCGTCGCGGTCGGCCTTGGCGGCTTCGACGACGGCGCCGTGCACGGCGTGCGCGCTCTCCGGGGCGGGCACCACGCCCTCGGCCCTGGCGAACAGCACCGCGGACTCGAAGACCTCGCGCTGCTGGTAGGCCACGGCTTCCACGAGGCCGCGGTCGTACATCGCGCTCACGATCTTGGCGGTGGCGTGGTAGCGCAGGCCGCCAGCGTGCATGCTGGGCGGGACGAACCGCGATCCCAGCGTGTACATCTTCTGCAACGGGTTCTGCTCGGAGCTGTCGGTGAAGTCGTAGGCGTAGCGGCCCCTGGTGAGCTTCGGGCACGCCGCGGGCTCCACGGACACGCAGCGGGTCGGGCCGAATCCGGGGCGCAGGAACGGGAAGGCGAGCCCGGCGAAGTTGCTGCCCGCGCCGAGCCCGGCCACCACGATGTCCGCGTGCTCCCCGTGCTCGGCGAGCTGTTCGTGCGCCTCCAGGCCCATGACCGTGTTGTGCAGCAACGAGTACGTCTCACCGCTGCCCGCGCAGAACCGCGTCCCCGGTTCCTTGGTGGCCTCCATGGCCTCGGCGAGCGCGATGGACAGCGTGCCGGAGTGCTCGTCGGTGAACCGGCGGCCCGCCCCGGTGGTGTCGCTGGGGCTGGCGATGACGGTCGCGCCGAGCATCTCCATGATGGTGCGCCGGTGCGGCTTGTTCTCCAGGCTGGTGCGCACCATGTAGACCACGCACTCCAGGCCGAACATGCGGCACGCCGTGGCCACCGCGGTGCCCCATTGGCCCGCGCCGGTGGCGACGGCGAGCCGTTTCGCGCCCGCGGCCTTGTAGTAGTGGGCCTGGGCGATGGCGGTGTTGAGCTTGTGGCTGCCGGAGGGGTTGTCGCCCTCGTACTTGTAGTACAGGCGGGCGCGGGTGCCCAGCGCGGCCTCCAGCTCCGTCGCGCGGCGCAACGGGGTGGCGCGCCAGCGGGCGTAGCGCCTGCCGACCTCGGCGGGGATGGGGATCCAGCGCTTCCTCGACATCTCCTGGCGGATCAGGCTCAACGGCACCTGCGGGTCGAGCCGGGCGCCGTCGCGGTAGGCGGGCGGCGGCAGGTCGGGCGGCAGGTCGAAGTCGAGATCGGCCAGGATGTTGTACCAGGCCTCGGGCGCTTTCACCGGTCCTCCAGCGGGTGGGGCGCGACCGCGAGGGCGAGCGCGCAGGGGAAGTCGACGTCGGGCAGGTTCCACCGCACCCGGTGCCACGAGCCGTGGCGCCGATCGGGGTGGACGGGGATGCGCCACGGGATCGCCGCGAGGCCCATGCCGATGGCTTTGACGCACGCTTCCTGCACGGCCCAGACCCGGCTGAACACCGCGGCCCGGTCGGGTCGGGCCAGCACGTCCTCGGCGTGGGCGCCGCAGCAACGGCGGACCAGCCGGGCGTCGAGCGGCAGCGGCGGGTCGGCGACGTCGACGCCGATCCCGCCGTCGGTCCACACGGCCGCGGCGGTGTGGGTGCCGGTGTGCGAGATCGACACGTCGAACCCCCGGCCCAGCACGGGTTTGCCGCGCGGGGTGGTCCGCATCGGGGCCGAGGCGGCGGCGGAGCCCAGGACTTGCGCCACGAGGTCGCGCAGCAGCGAACGGCCGCGCAGGAACTCCTCCGCCCGGTGCGGGCCCATCGTCGCCGCGGCCGCGTGTTCCTCCGCGTCGGCGTAGCGGGTGCCCGTGTCGGCGGCCGATGACACGAGCACGTGCACCGGCGCACGTCCGGGCAGCACCGGCACGATCAGGACCTCGGCGTCCGTCACAGCGCCAACCCGACGGACCGGTCGACCAGCACGAGTGCGCCGTTGGCGGCCAGCAGCCGGTCGTTGGCGTAGTTGAGCGAGGCCGAGCGCAGGTCGCGGAACAGCCGTTCCAGCGGCAGCGCGCCGTCGCGCAGGTAGCCGTGGCGCAGGCCCACGACCTCCACGAGGGCGTCGACGACGGCGAAGGAGCGTTCGGCGGCGTGCACCTTGAGCCCGTTGAGGCGCAGCTGCACGTCCGGTGCCTCCGGGTCGGACGCCAGGCCGGTATCGCGGACGACCTGGGCCAGCAGGGCGGCTGTCGTGTCGAGGTCCAGGCGCACCCTGGCCAGCCGGGAGCGCAGCAACTCGGAGTCGACGTCGAACTGCTTGCGCCCGGCCGGGCTGCGCACCAGCTCCACCACGGCGCGCAGGGCCGCTCGCGCGGCACCGAGCCAGCACGCCGCCCACGCGATGTGGCCCACCGGCACGAACGTGCGCAGTGCCACGTCGCGGAACCCGCCCCGTCCGCCGACGAGCGCGGTCTCGTCCACGCGGCCGGACAGGTGCAGCGGTCCGCTGTGCGTGCCGCGCATGCCCATCGGGTCCCACGAGTGGTTCTCCGCCGGGGTCGCGGTCAGCTGCTCGCGGTCGGCGTAGACCAGTGACACCTCGCCGTCGTGCGCGGCGGCGTCGTCGCGCATGGTCATGAGGAACCCGTCGGCGTGCGAGCCGCCGGTGACGATCGGTGCGTCGCGGTCGATCCCGATGCCGTCCTCGTCGCGGTGCAGCGGTGCGCGTGCGGTGAGCAGGTGGCCGCCCTTGACCTTCTCGCTGGTCACGGAGGCGATGTAGACCTCGCCCGCGGCCAGTCGCGGCAGCAGTCGCGCCCTGAGTTCGGGTCCGCCGTGGATGGCCAGCGCGGCGACCTGCTGGCAGTGCATCGCCCAGATCATCCCGGTGGACAGGCAGGCGCCGGACAGGTCGGCGGCGACGCGCACGAGGTCGTCCAGACCGCCGCCGAGTCCGCCGTGGCCGGTGGGCACGAGCAGGCCCATCAGTCCGCTGCGACGCAGCGCTCGCAGGGGTTCCACGGGGAACACGGCGTCGGTGTCGACCCGACGGGCGTGGTCGCGCAGCACCGGCAGCACAGCCTCGACGCGCTCGGACAGGGTGATCGCGGTGGCGGTCGTGGCGGTCACGACGAGCTGCCCGCGGATGTGTCGACGGCGCTGCTGACCGCGTCGTGCAGGCTGGCACGGGTGGCGAAGGTGTCACCGGTCATCATCTCGTCGGGCAGGACGACGCCGAGTTCGTCCTCCAGGTCGAACAGCAGCTCGACGGCCTGCATCGAGTCCAGACCGAGTTTCTTGAGCGGCTCGTCGGGCGCGAGTTCCTGTCCGTCGGGCAGGTTCCTCAGGTGGCGCCGCAGCACGGTGTCGAAGTCCTTGTCTTCCACGGGTGTCGTCCTTTCATCCACTGTGGACAGAGGTGGAGGTGCGGGTGAGGGTGAGCCGGGTGACGTCGAAGACCTCGCCGCCGCGCAGCACCACCTCCGCGGGTGGGGTGTGACCGAGGAAGGCCAGCAGGCTCGCGGTCAGGCCGTAGGCGCCGACGTTGGGCACGACGAGCAGGTCACCGGGGCTCACGCGCGGGACGCGGACGTCGCGGCCGAGGGTGTCCAGAGGTGTGCACAGCGGGCCGACGAGGGTGGCGGTGACCACGTCCGCGGCGTCGCCGCCGACCACGTCGGGTGCCACGCGAGGCAGGCGCCGCAGCCCGGACATCCCGCCGAGGTGGTTGACGCCGCAGTCCAGCACCACGAACGTCTCCCCCTTGGACCGCTTGACGTCCACGACCCCGGCGAGCAGCAGGCCGGAGTCGGCGACCAGGTGGCGTCCGGACTCGAACGCGATCAGCGGGGCGCCGCCGCGCCAGCCCGGCAGCCGGTCGTCGAGCACGCGGGTGAGCCGGTCGGCCAGACCGGGGAACCGGGGGCGGGCGCCGCGGTGGGCGTAGGGTGCTCCGAAGCCGCCGCCGAGGTCGACCTCCTCCAGGTCGCCGAGGTGCCCGATCATCCGCGCGGCGAGGTCGATCGCCATCTCCAACTGGTGGGCCAGCGCGTCCTCGTCCATGAGGTTGCTGCCCATGTACAGGTGCAGGCCGGTGACGGTGGCGGTCTTGTGGCCGCGGAACTCCTCCGGGCGGGCGGCGACCCAGCCCGCGTCCGCGCCGAACTGCGACGCGGTACCCGTCATCGTCAGTCCCGAACCCGCTGCGGCCTCGTCGGCGTTGACGCGCAGCAGGCAGGAGGTCCGCACGCCGTGGCGTTCGGCGTGGTCGCCGACCCGGCGCAGGTCGGTGGGCGAGTCCACGGAGAACCGGGTGACGCCGCGACGCAGCGCGTGGTCGATCACGCGACCGGACTTGCCGGGGCCGGTGAGCATCACCGCGTCGGGGCGCACGCCCGCGGCGAGCGCCGCGTCCACCTCGCCATCGGAGCTGACCTCGGCGCGGCAGCCCAGCCGGGCCAGTTCGCCGATGACCGCGGGGTGGGGGTTGGCCTTGAGCGAGTAGTACAGGACGGACGGGTCGGGCAGCGCGGACCGCAGGTCGGCGTGCGCGGCCGTGACGGCGTCGAGGTCGTAGACGTAGGCGGGCGTGCCGAACCGCGCGGCGATCTCGGCGGGGGTCATCGCAGCGCCAACCGCTCGGTGAGGGCCTTCTTGTCGATCTTGCCGTTGACGCTGAGCGGCAGGTCGGCGAGCACGTGGTACTGGCCGGGCAGCTTGTGCTCCTCCAGCCGGGCGCCGAGCTCGTCGACGAGATCCCGCTCGGGGATGTCGCCGGTGACGGCCAGTCGCGCCACGGGGCACTGCTCCCCCGGCGGCAGGACGGCGGCCAGCTCCACTCCCGGCACGTCCAGGGCGGCGGCTTCCACCTCCAGCGAACTGACCCGGAAACCGCGCTGCTTGTAGATGTCGTCGGTGCGGCCGATGAAGTGGAGGTGGCCGTCGGCGTCGAAGCGGCAGCGGTCGCCGGTGAACAGCACCGGCTGACCGAACTCGTCGCGCCGGAACCGCTTCGCGGTCAGCTCGGGAGCCCGCCAGTACCCTGCCATCACGTGCTGGCCGCGCACGACCAGTTCGCCGATCTCCCCTGCGGGCAACCGGTTCCCGTCGCCGTCGACCGCGTAGGCCTCGGTGCCCGGCAGTGGGGTCCCGGCCGAGCCGGGCCGGGTCAGGTCGGAGTTCGGTTCGGCGATCGACACGCGTTTGCACTCGGTGAGCCCGAACATCGCGACCACGTCCAGGCCGGGGATCGCGTCGCGCAGCCGGGCGGAGGCGGTGGCGGGCAGCGCCGCGCCGGTGTTGGTGACCAGGCGCAGCCTCCCTGGCGAATGGCCCGCGCGGTGCACGAGCCTGCCGAGGGTGGCGGCGAGGCTGGGCACCAGCGGGAACACCGACACCCGGTGCTCGATCAGCCGGGTGAGCAGCGCGGGTCCGGCGTCGGCGTCGTCGGCGATCACCAGGCACGACCCCGCCTGGCACGACAGGTACATCTGGTACTGGCCGTAGTCGAAGGACAGGGGCAGGCAGCAGAACACGACGTCGTCGGCCCGGTAGCGCAGCCGCTCCTGGATCGCCGCGACGGCGAACCGGACCTGGGCGTGGGTGGAGACGACCGCTTTGGGCATGGCGGTGCTGCCGGAGGTGTAGATGAGCGCGACCGGATCGACCGGCAGGCACGGCGCGCCCGACGGCGGGGCGCCCGCCGGTTCGTCGGGCAGTTCGCCCAGGTCGTCGCCGGTGAGCACCACGGCGGGTTCGCTGTCGGCGAGGATGTGGTCGAGGTGGTAGGGGCGGACGCGGTCGCTGAGCACGACGTGCAGGGCGCCGAGCCGGGAGCAGGCGTACACCAGCGCGGCGGTCTCCGGCGCGTGCGGCGCGAGCACCAGCACCCGGTCCCCGCGGCGCACCCCCTTGGCCCGCAACCACTCCGCGCACGCGAGGGATTTGCGCAGCAGGTCGTGATAGGTCCAGATGCGGTCCCCCCGGCGCACGGCCGGGGCGTGCGGGGTCAGCGAGGCTCGCTGGTCGAGCAGGTCGTGCAGCAGGCCGGTCACGGGGTCGCCTCCGTCATCGGGGTGGCGGTCGCGGCCGCCAGCAGGTCGGTCAGGGATTCCAGGGACTCGAACGCCTCGGGCACGATCAGGTCCGCGGGCACCTCGACGTCCAGTTCGGACTCCAGCCGGTCGAGCACGGCCACCACCGCCAGGGAATCGAAGCCGGGCAGGTCGAACAGCGTCGGCGTCGTGCGGGTCGCGGAGTCGGGCACGCCGAGCACCGCGCCCACGGCCGCGGCGACCCGCCCGGTCAGCTCCTCTCGGGACGGCATCACGACTCCTCGCCGGTGACGAGCGCGGGTAGTTCGGCGCGGGCGACCTTGCCGGTGCTGGTGCGCGGCAGGTCGGCGACGACGTGCACGGCGCCGGGAACCATGTAGCCGGGCAGGCGGTCACGGCAGTGCGCGACCACGTCCGCGGCGCTGGGCGCGCGGTGGCCGGGCCGCGGCACCACCAACGCGTGCAGCCGGGTGGTCAGCAGGGGGTCGGGTACCGGCACGACGACCACCTCGGCCAGGTCGGGGTGGGTGCCGAGGGCGGTTTCCACCTCGCCGATCTCGACGCGGTAGCCGCGGGTCTTCACCAGTCCGTCGCGTCGGCCCAGCAGGTGCAGCAGACCGTCGCGGTCCCTGCGGGCGATGTCGCCGGTCCGGTAGAACGGCTTCTCGCCGTCGGAGGTGGTCAGCACGACCGTCGCGGTACCGGTCAGGTCCGGTCTGCCGAGGTAGCCGGGCGTCACGGATGGACCGGCCACGACGAGTTCACCCTCGGCGGGACCGGAGAACGACGCGGTCCCGTCCGCCGCGAGCAGCGCGATCAGCGCGCCGTCCACGGGACGCCCCACCGGGATCCGCTCCTCGGGCCGTGGCGGTCGGGTCACGACGTGGCTGGTGATCACGTTGGTCTCGATCGGGCCGTAGAGGTTGGCCACGGTGGCCGCCGGGACCGCCGCCATCAGGTCGGCCAGCGCCGCGGCGCGGAACTCCTCGCCCGCGTAGAGGATCTGCTTGAGCGCGGGTAGCCCGTCGGTGGGCAGCGTCGAGCGGGTGAGCAGCGCGGTGAGCGCGGAGGGCACGGCGTAGAGGTGCGTGATCGCGCGGTCGCGCAGGAACCGGTGCAGCGCTTGGGGGAACAGGGCGACGCGTTCGGGGACCGGGTGCAGGGTCGCGCCCGCGGCGAGCCCGACGTACACGTCGTAGACGGGCAGGTCGAAGTGCAGCGGCGCGTGCACGGCGACCTGGTCGCCCACTTCGATCGGGAAGGCGCGGCGGGCCCAGTCCACGAAGGCGCCCGAGTTGGCGTGGGTGATCACGACACCTTTCGGGGTGCCGGTCGAGCCGGAGGTGTAGAGGACGTAGGCCTCGTCCGGCAGGGGTCGTTTCGCGGTGGCGGGCCCGACGTCGAGGTCCAGCGCCAACGCGCATCCGGCGTCCTCGACGATGAACCGCTGCCGGTCGATCGGCGCGGAGGCGTCGACGGGTACGTAGGAACAACCCGCGCGCAGGACCGCCAGCATGGCGATAACGGTGCGGGGCTCCTTGCCGCTGAGCACCGCGACCCGTGCGTCGCGGCCCACCCGGTCCAGTACCGAGGCGGCAAGTCCCTCCACCGCGGACACGAGGTCGGCGTAGGTCGTGCGTCGGCCACGCGCGTCCACCAGCGCGACGGAGTCGGGGTGGCGCCGCGCGGCGTCGTAGACGTGTCGCAGGATGCTCATGGCCGCACGTCCTCGCTGGTGCGCAGGATCCGCTGGGCGGTCTCGAACTCGTGGTCCAGGGCCCGTTCAACGGCCGCGAGCACCGAGGGTGGGGCCGCCCGGCCCGCGTGCACGCGGCGCGACGCCAGGTAGGCCATCTCGGTCGCGCGCCGCCACGCGGTCACCACCTCCGCGTCGAAGCGGGCGGGCAGGTCGTCGAGACCCGCCTCGCGGAGTTGGGGGCGCACGTCGAGTAGCCACAGCTGGTGCAGCGACCGGTTGCGCGACAACAGCCATGTCTGCAACGACAGGTGTTCGACCGCGCGCGCGTCGAGGTGGCGGTGCCCGTCGACCAGGCGGGCGAAGGCGCCGTCCTGCGCGGCCGCGACGATCTCGGCCGCGTTGGCCAGGACTTGGACGCACACGTCGATCGGCTCGGGCTCGCCGATGGCGGCCAGCACCGCCCACGACCCGCCGACCAGTGCGGTGGCAAGGTCTCCCACCGAGACCTTGCAGGTCTGGGGTGTGGCCCGACCGTAGGAGGTGGTGTTGTCATATGGATCGACCACGTGCACGACCGGTTCGCGGATACCGTCGGTGGAGTCGATGCCCTCCACGACGAACCCGTGCTCCATGTGCTCGTTGCCCGCGTAGGGCAGCCAGGGCAAGTGGTAGGCGTCGCCCACCACGAGGACCGCCCTGCCGCCGCGCAGCGCCTCGCTCCACGCGTCGACCGCCGCCGCCACGTCACCGTCGATCCGCTGCCACAGCGGCACGAGCCCGGTGCGCCGAGCGAGCTGCGCCGACTGGTCGGCCGGCGGTAAGGCACACCGGGGCAGGCCTCCCACGTCCTCGACCAGGCAGAAGTTCCAGTTCGCGGCGAAGGGCGAGCGCACGTCGACCACGCCTGCTTGGGCGAGCAGCAGGGCCAGGTCGTCGGACACGCAGTCCAGGTGTGCGGAATCCACTTTGCGCAAGTAAGCCGCGCAGGGCGCATAAGAATGCGATTGGGCAACGTCGACCACAATAACTCCTCGATAGCACAGCAGGCGGAAACCCAAAAGCGGACAGGTTTCCACTATCGGTGGTGCTCCTACACGAACCCCAGACCCCCAAGCAGATGACGACAGCCCTTCCGGGCCGTGCGATCCGATTTCCCCGACTTGACCGCGCTCAACCCTTGTTACCGACCTCCCAGGATCGCCGCAACCGCACCGAAGCCCCTAACCATTGCGCTGAACAGCGACGTAACGAGGTTGTACGGATGCAAACGAGGCCGGTCGGCGTAACCCGGCCCCCAACGGGCGGCGAGCCCGTGAGCCGCTCGCACGAATGTCGAACCCGCACTGGTCCAAGAGAGTGCATGTTCGGAGATCACTTTTCGCGAGACCACATTGCAGGTAACCACCGGAAGAGTTGTCAACACCCGGATGATCTGCTTGCATGGCGACGGCGTCATTTATTCTCGCGTGTTCACAGCGAGCTCCTCCCGGTGTCGAATCACGAAAAAACCGACAGGTCGGATGGAATTATGATCGAGAAAATCCTGGAGATCGCACGCGCCGCTTCCGAGGCCGCGCCACCGGTCGGCGACCCGGCGTACCCGCTGTTCGCGGCCACCGCCGCCGAACTGCTCCAGCGGCGGTGGGGCGAGGTGCTCGACGCCAACGACGCCGATCTGGCCGCGGCCGTTGCCGCGGGCTCGGCCCCGGCGATGGTCGAGCGGATGCGGCTGACCGATCAACACCGCGAGGCACTGGTCGAGTTGACCCACCGCGTGTGCGCGGACCTTCCCGGCGTCACCGCCCCCGGACCCGAGACGGAGGGGATCGGCGGCAGCCGGGCCCACCAGGTCGCCCGGCCGCTCGGCGTCCTGCTGATGGTCTACGAGTCACGGCCGATGGTCACCCTCGACAGCGCGGTGCTGGCCGTGTGCACGGGCAACGCCGTGCTACTGCGGGGCGGCAGCGAATGCCTGCGCGCCAACGGTGTGCTCGCGGAGTTGATCTCCGACGCGCTGCGCGCCCGCAACCTGCCCGAGGGCTTGGCGCAGGTGCTGCTGGACACCGATCGCGCCCAACTGCGGGACCTGCTGCGCCGTGACGACGCGATCGACGTGCTGGTGCCGCGCGGCGGCGCGGGTCTGGTGGACTACTGCCGCACCGCCTCCCGCGTGCCGGTGATCGCAGGCGGGGCGGGGGTGAACCACCTGTACGTGCACTCCACCGCCGACATCGCCCTCGCGGTGAGGCTGGTGCTCGACAGCAAGCTCCCCGACCCCGCGGGGTGCACGGCGCTGGAGATGCTGCTGCTCGACGAGGACGTGGCCGACGGCTTCTTCGCGGAACTGGTCGAACACGTCGACGAACCCGATGTCCGGACGCTCATGCTGCGGCTGACCGAGGAGACGGGACAACGACTGCCCCAGGCCCTCGAGGAAGCGCTGGAAGTGCAGGAACTCGCCGCCAACGACGACGGCAGGGAATTCCTCGACCCGACACTCGCCGTCCGGGTGGTCCCGGGTATCGCCGAGGCCGTGCGGCACGTACGCCGCTTCGGCACCGGCCACACCGACGGCATCGTGGCGCGCTCCCGGCGGGCGTCCGAGGAGTTCTGCGCACGGGTCGACTCCGCCGCGGTCGTGGTGAACGGATCGTTGCGCCTGCACGACGGCCCCAGTCTGGGCATGGGCCCGGAGATCGCGATCAGCACAGGACGACTGCACGTGCGCGGCCCGGTCGGCCTGGACTCGCTGCTCAGCAGGAGCTGGGTGGTCCAGGGTGCGGGAGCCGTGCGCTTCCGCACCGGTGGCACCGAGGGGAAGGGAGACCGGTGATGCCCGGTGACCAGGACCGCGTGAGCGACGCGGTGAAGAGGATGGTGATCGCGGAGTCCAGGATCTCGCTGGATCCCGGATCGCTGCGCGAGGACGAACCCCTCAACGGCCGGGTGCTGCGGGTGACCTCGGTCGGCTTCCTGTCGATGCTCATCAGGCTGGAGGACGAGCTCGACGTCGTGCTGCCCGACGACCTGTTCGCGGGCCGCACGTTCCACACCGTCGCCGACCTGGTCGACGTCGTCATGCCGACCTACCTCAAGGAGGTCGAATGACCACCGCGACCGGGACCCTGACCGGTCCGCGCGCGCTGAGCTGCTACACCGCGAACCTCGCGGCCTACCTGGAGCACCGCGATCCCGGCTCGCTCGACACCATCGCGCGCACCGTGCACCTCGCCGTGCGCACGCTCCCCGACGACGCGCTCGCGGTGTCCCACCACGCCGAACCGCTGCACCGCCTACCGCGCGACGGCGAACTCCGCCATGCCTGCACCCGCTCGCCCATGACGCTGCTGCGGGAACTCGACGAGGAGCTGGAGCGCCACGGTCGGATCGTGGTGTTCGCCTCCAGCGCCACCCTGCCGTGGTCGATCGCCCGATCCGGGAGGGGCGCACCGCACCTGCTGCTCGTCGACGGCCACGACGGTGAGCGCAGGCACGTCGTGGACGAGTTCTCCGCGCAGCTGCCCGATGGGCGGCAGGAGCCCTTCGCGGGCTGGATCGACGACGACGCGTTGATCGCCGTGATGCGACCGGATCCGGCCCCACCGCGGGAGCACGCGTTGCGCGACGAGCACGCGTTCGGTGTCCCCCTCCCCCGGCCACCGGTGGGGACCTACCGCTGGCTGTCGCTCGGCGCCGGCGGTGTTCCCGGCGAAAGCCTGTCCGAGCACTGGCGGGTCGGAGCCGAGTCCGCGCTCACCACACTGCGCGACTTCTGGTCCGAACTGGCGGAACACCCCGGCCGGGCCCGGTTCCTGGACGACATGTGGGCGGCCTCGCAGCACCACACCTTCCGCTACGCGCGGCTGCTGCGCGTCGAGCAGCCCGGTGACGAAGACGCCGCGGTGTTCCGCACCGCGGCATCCGCCTGGACCGACCTGCCGATGGCGTTGCACTTCGCCGCGCGCTCGGCGGCTCGCGGACGAGCCAGGCCCGCGGTGGTCACCACCACGTTCGACCACCTGATCGCCGCCGAGCTCGCCGCGCAGCGGCTGCTCGACGGATACGGGTACCGGAGTGCGCCATGACCGGCCTGCGGCTCCGGGCGGAGCTGCGCCCCGGTGAACGACGGGCGCCGCTGACACCGCACGACGCGGGTCTGCTGGTGGCCGACGGCGTGCGCGTGACGGTGGAGGACTCGCCCCACCGGGTGTTCCCCACCGCCGACTACGCCGCGACGGGGTGCCTCGTCGCCGAACCGGGCAGCTGGGTCGACGCACCCGACGACGAGATCGTCCTCGGCCTCAAGGAACTACCCGACCACCCCACCGCCCTGCGGCACCGGCACATGTTCTTCGGCCACGCCTACAAGGGGCAGGTCGGGGCCGCGGCGCTGCTGACCAGGTTCACCGAGGGCGGCGGCACGCTGCTCGACCTGGAGTACCTGACCGATGACAAGGGCCGCAGGCTGGCGGCGTTCGGCTACTGGGCCGGTTACGTCGGCGCCGCAATGGCCGTCCTGCACCACCGCGGCCGCATGCCCACCCCACTGGAACCGATGTCCGTGTCCACTGTGGACGCGCTACTGGCCGGAGGCGAGCCGTGTCGCGCGATCGTCATCGGCGCACTCGGCCGGTGCGGACACGGCGCCGTGCGCGCCTTGAGCGCGGCGGACCTCGACCCGACCCTGTGGGACCTCGACGAAACCCGAGACCTCGACCGGCAATCGTTGCTGGACAACGAGTTGCTGGTCAACACCGTGCTGACGCGGACACCGGTGCCGCCGTTCCTGACCAAGGACGACCTGAGCCGCCCACACCGATTGACCACGATCGCCGACGTGAGCTGCGACGTCGGGTCCGCGTGCAACGTCCTCCCGATCTACGACCGCACCACCGACTGGCGGCACCCCGCACGCCGGGTGCACGACGGCCCACCCGCGGTGGACGTGATCGCGATCGACAACCTGCCCTCCCTCGTGCCACTGGAATCCAGCACCGCGTTCTCCGCCGACCTGGTACCCCACCTGCGCGGGCTCGCCGACTCCACCCGGCCGTGGCGGCGCTGCGCCGACCTGTTCGCCACCAAGACCAGCGAGGGACACGCCGATGACTGACCTGGTACCGCCCACCGGCCGCATCCACTGGGTCGGCGCCGGCCTGTCCACCGGCAGCGGGCTCCGCGTCCTGGCGTCGGACCACGACGTCGTTCTGTGGGCCCGCACCGTCGAGCGGGCCGAACGCTGCCTGAGCAAAGTCGGCGCCACGGGCCTTGCGTCCGCGCGCGCCTTCGACCACGACACCCTGGCCGGCGAACTCCGCCCCGGCGACGTGGTCGTGTCGATGCTGCCCGCAACCGAACACCTCGCGCTGGTGCGCCTGTGCGTCGACAGGTCGGCGCACTTCGCGTGCAGCAGCTACCTGTCCGACGACGTCGCCGCGCTCGCGTCCACGGCGGCCGACCGGGGCCTGGTGGTCCTCGCCGAGGCGGGGCTGGACCCCGGCATAGACCACCTGCT
Source organism: Umezawaea sp. Da 62-37 (assembly GCF_032460545.1). GTDB lineage: Bacteria > Actinomycetota > Actinomycetes > Mycobacteriales > Pseudonocardiaceae > Umezawaea. The sequence goes on along the minus strand of NZ_CP135965.1, from coordinate 9,830,526 downwards.
CGCCCACCTCCTGGTGGCCCGTGCCGGCGAGGTGGGGGGCACCGCCGCCTTCACGTCCTACTGCGGCGGCCTCCCCGCTGTTCCCAACGACTTCCGCTACCGCTTCAGCTGGGCGCCGCGCAGTGTCCTCACCGCGCTGCGCACACCCGCCCGCTACGTCGAACACGGCAAGGAGACCGCCATCGCCCGACCGTGGGAAGCAACCCGCACGCTCCTGATCGGCGGTGAGAAGTTCGAGACCTACCCCAACCGCGACAGCATCCCGTTCATCGACCGCTATCGGGTGCGGTGGCCGCTCGACACATTCATCCGCGGCACCGTGCGACTGGACGGCTGGCGCGACGCGTGGGCGGACGTCTTCCCGGTCCTGGACGACGAGTCGCGCATCGACACCACGGCGACCGAACTAGCCCACGCCCATCCGATGACCGAACTCGACCAGGACCGGGTGATCCTGTCCGTCGCACTGCGGATCGTCGACGACGACGAGGTCCGGTGGTCGGGTGAGTACCTCCTGGACACCGTCGGAGACCGGACGGAGACGGCGATGGCCCGTACCGTCTCCGTCACGCTGGCGTGCGGGGTCCTGGACATCCTCGCCGGCGCGACGACGCCGGGAGCGCACCGCGCGGCCGATGACGCCAAGGCTTCGACCAGGTGGCTCACCCTCCTACGCCACTACGGTGTCCTCTGCGAATTCCGTCGCCCGAACGAGCCGTGAAGTACACGAGCGATCGCCCGAACCGGGATCAGATGCCCTCTGGAGGGACTCGACTCCGGGAGCGGCGTGGCCAAACTCGTGTTCCTCGCGTCGGCACCCGAGTCACGGGGTGACCATGGGCGAGAAATCCCGGAGGTAGTCCACGGCGGTGAGGCGTTCCCATGTCGGCAGGTGCGTCACGTCGGGGGATCAAGCGGCAGCGCGCGTTCGCGATGCGGGCGGCGAGATCTGCCGAGACGTCGGGGACGTGACGCGGTCGGCGCTGCCGACCAGCACGAGCGTCGGTGGGCGCAGCGCGGTAGCCGGTCCCGGACCTCGAAGGCGGCGATAAGGTCCCACGTGGCAGCTTGGACCGCGAGGTCGTTGCCCAGCACCGTCTTGTGGGCGCGGTTGGTCGAGATCCGCACAGTTCGCTCGACGAACGGGGAGCGGTGAGGTCCTCAATGGCCGTGGCGCCGCCGCCTGCCCGGATGCCGTCAGCGCGGGAGTGCTTCTTTTCCCTGACTCGCACCCGTGACCGTCAGGAAAGCCTGTGCCAGCATGCACATCGTCACGTGCCGGTACCACGGAGTCCACTTGCGAACCTGGCAGGCATCCACCCCGAGCCGGTCCTCGCCGATCCTGTTGTCCTCCTCGATCCTCCAGCGCAGCCCGGCGGCCCGGATCATCGCGGTCGTCGTCGCGGTCACCGGCGCGTGGACCAGGAAGAACTCGACGTCGCAGGACGACCGCCGATCCTTGTGTTTCCTCATCTCCTTGGACCGTCGGATCAGCAGGGTGTGGCCGAACCCGGCGGGGGGCTGCTCCTTCACCGTCACCGCGTGCGTCGACCAGTCGTACAACCGGGCGCCCTTGCTGCCCTCACCCGCCGTGCGGCGCTCTCACCGGTGAACCCCCGACCTCAGAATGTCTTTGCAGGACAACGCTTCCCCTCGTACGCCGGGTCCATCGGGACAGTCATCGCATACGCGATGCCGCCGTCGTGGCAGAACAACCGCAGATCGGGGTCACGGCCGTAGCCGGAGTCCGCGGCGAACCACCCGAACGGCACCCCCGCGTCCACCAGGCGCGCGAGCATCCTCCGCACCAGTGCGGATTTCGTCGCGAACTCCCCATCCACCGGACCCCCCGCCGCCCGGCACCACGCCGGATCGGAGGTCCACGCCTTGGGTAAGTACAACCCCCGATCCACGAACGCGTGCCCGGCCTCGGTGGCACAGGTCAGCATCGGCATGACCTGACAGTTCTCCATCTGGTCGGTCAACCCGCAATGCCGCGGGGCGACACCGACGCTCCTGTCGCCCTTCTTGACCGCCTGCGTGTCGTCGGCGACCACCACCGCGTCCACCGATCCCAGACCCGCCACCACATGCTCACGCACCCGGTCCCGCAGCACGTCGGCACCCCACACCGCACCGTCGCGCAGATGCTCGAACGGACGCGGCGCGGCCAACCCCGCGCGCTCGGCCAGACCCACGAGTTCTTCTTCGGCACATCGGCCAGCAACGCCCGCACCATCAACCCGAACGTCGCCCACTCGTGTCCGGCCGGTTGAACAACGAACCCAGACCATCGGTCAGGGCCCGCAGATCGGCGTTCCAGCCGGCGATGTCCAGGGCGGTCACGGGCTTCACCATGCCAGGGGATACGGCCGATCAACCAGCCCGGTTCAAGATCTCGGAACGTAGTACCTGGGCCACCATGTCGTGACATCCGCTTCCGCCGAATAGCGGACGTCGCGACCGGACGGCGGCACGTGCCACTGCCACCGAGCACCGCGTCGGCAAGCCCATCGGTCGTTGCGGTGCAACCCAGTGCGCCAGCATTTCCCGGTCTCGCAATGTATTCGCTGCCAGCCGCAGCTTTGGTTAGGGTGCTGAACATGGGTTACACATTCGTCCGTCATCGGATCGCCTGAGGCTGGTGCTCTGCCGGTCGTTGACGGTGGATTCACCTTGCCTTGCCCCGCATGGTCTTGGTCCGGTGGCACCAGTTGACACTCACCGCCGACAGGCCTCATGTCTTGATCCCTTTCCGCTTCGGGCGTCTGGCGCTCTTGATCCGACAGGATGACTTCTGATGTCTTCGAACACCTCGTCAAGCTCACGCTGGACACCGACCTTCGTACTGGTGCACGGTTCCGGTGCAAGTTCGTTCATGTGGGCTCCAATCCAGCGTGACCTCGCGTTGCTCGGTCACCGCAGCTTCGCCGTAGACCTCCCTGGGCACGGCTTGGAGGCGCAATACCCGGTCGCCTACCAGGCACCGCAGGATCTCGGCGCGTGGGCGACGGAGGCATCGACGCTGGCCGGTGTCACCTTGCGGGACAACGCCGACCGGGTCGTGGAAGTGGTCCGCCGCGTCGCCGAGCATGGACCGGTCGTGCTGGTGGGCGCCAGTCTCGGTGGGACGGCCATCAGCGTCGTCGGGAACCTGGAGCCACACCTGGTGGATCGGCTCGTTTACATCTCGGCCTGGTCCTGTGTGGAGCGTGCCAACCCCGTCGAGTACATGGGAGAGCCCGAGTTCGCCACCAACCTGCTGGGCCCGCTCGCCGCGCTGAACGTCGGCGATCCTGCGGTGCTCGGAGTTGGTCGGGCCAACTACCGCACGGCCGATCCCGCTCTGCTCGCCGGACTGAAGAAGGCGATCATGGCTGATACCACCGATGAGCAGTTCCGGGCCTTCCTCAATATCTTGCAGCCCGACGAATCGCTCTCGGTGATGATGGGTGACGCTCGGGTCCAGGCGGACACATGGGGCACGATCGCCCGCAGCTACATTCGGCTAACCGGAGACCGTTCGCTCCCGATCGCCATGCAGGACCGGTTGATCGCCGAAGCAGACGCCCTGACCCCCGACAACCCATACGACGTCCACACCCTGGACACCTCGCATGTCGGGTTCGTGTACCGGGCGCCCGAGGTGGCCGCCATTCTCGACAAACTGCCCGTTTAGGGAGGAGTGCGGGAGGCCTCATACCTGACGACATGAGCCTCCCGGCTTTCAAACACAGGAGAGTGGCGCTATTGCGTTGGTCGGAACGTTGGCTGCCAATAGCGATGCTCAACCGGATGACAGAGCGTCCACTTCTGCGGCTGACCGTGGACGTCCACTGACGCCGGTGCGAGCACGTCTTGGAACCGCTGTGGTGGTTCAGGTCGTGCGCTCGGCGATGGTGGATTCAATCGGTGGACGCAACACCGGTGTCTTGGACAGGTCGTAGGTGATCGTCGAGGGCTTCGGCGGGCGTCTTCCAGCCCAGTGTCTTGCGGGGTCGCGAGTTGAGCTCGGCCGCGACTGCGGCGATGCCCTCAGCGCTCCACCGGGAGAGGTCGGTGCCTTTCGGGAAGTACTGGCGCAGCAGGCCATTCGTGTTCTCGTTGGTGCCGCGTTGCCAAGGAGAATGCGGATCAGCGAAGTAGACCGGAAGCCCGCTCTGAACGGTGAGCCGGGCATGTGCGGACAGTTCCTCACCGCGATCCCAGGTCAGCGACCGACGCAACCGCTCAGGAAGCTCGGTGATGGTCCTGGCGAGGGCGCCTGCCATCGTGACCAAGCCGTAGCCCGCCAGCGCCGAACCGTTCTTCGTGCGCGGGATGACACCCCAACCCTCTTCACGAGGCAGGCGTACCAGCATCCTGAACCTGGTCGTGCGCTCGACCAGAGTGCCGACCGCGGAGCGCCGCAGACCGATGACCAGGTCGCCTTCCCCATGCCCCGGCACGGCGCGGTCGTCGGCTTCGGCCGGGCGCCGGCTGATCAGAACCTCCGGGGTGACGTGTGCCCACGCCTTCTGCCTCGACCTGGCACGCGGGACCCGCAACGCCCGACCCGTCCGCAGACAGGCGACGAGTTCGCGTTGGAGAGCGCCACGGGCTTCGACGTAGAGGGCTTGGTGGATCGCCTCGTGGCTGATCCGCATGGACTCATCATCCGGGAAGTCGTCAACGGTGACGATGGTCAACTCTGACAACGCCGACCGATGACCATTGCCCGACAGCCGAGGTCGAGGCGCGGGCCGGGATGCAGGAATGACGATGATCGGAATAGACCTTCCGTTCTGTTCATCTATCGCAGCAGCCGATCCGCGAGACGTCGTCGTTCACGTCCCACCATCGCGCAGCACGCAGGCAGCACTGAAGTGTCACTCCTATTCGCACCCGACAAGCGCGTCAAGACCGAGCAACGCTGACCGTCCGTTGATTCTATTGAGCAGTCCCGACCTGAAACGGATCGGCACACGGAACTCGGCGAGGCGCAGAGCCGCGAACGTATCTCCGGAACGGGGTGGCGCTTCCCGCCGGTTGAAGTCGAGCGCCAGCGGTCCACTCGACCGCGCCGGAGGTTAGTGAGCGGTCCAGCAGGCGAGGATGTCGGAGGTGACCTCGTAGGCCAAGTCCGCCGGTGACTGCCCGTGTTGGCCGATCGTGCCCGACAGGCCGGTGGCGTCGGTTTGCAGCGTCGTGTTGTCCTTGAGGATGACCACCGTGCCGGTCGGCGTCTCGTAGCCGGGCTGCCCCAGCCCGGCGAGGCCGGTGAGCGGGATGGTAGATCCCAGGCGTGCGCGTAGTGCGTCGAAATACCCTTGCGCTGACGCGGTGTCCGGCGATTCCTTCACCGACAGCACGAGGCGGCCAGCCGGCAACTGGTAGGTGCACGTGTAGAGGTGATCGGTCCAGGACGTCGTGGTGGGCGGCGGAGTCGCCAGTCCCAGGATCGTGGTGAGAGCGGTCTGGATCTGCGGTCCGCAGACCATCACGGTGGACGCGGACGGTTGGTCGCCCGCGGGTGAGGACATACCGGGCATCGTCATCCCCGGCGCCATCGTCATCCCCGGCATCGACATGTCCGACGATGCCGAGCCGCCTGGTCCGGCCTGGGTGGCAGCCTGCGTTCCCGCGCAGCCCGCCACCAGAAGCGACAGTGCCACGACCAGACCCCACTTCCAGTGTCGAACGATCATCTCGCACTCTCCCGTCGGGGTTCGGTACCTGTTGTTCGCAAATACCGGCATCGTGGTTCGACATTCCGTTCGAACCGACCGGACGGAGCTGTCGCACCACGACTGGCGGATGATTTCTCATATGGAATTTCTCCACGTACCGGGTTCACATCGAACCGAGGTGTGGTCGATTACGAATACTCCTCATTCGACATCTCGAACCACGGGAATGCCGATCCGGTGTGAACCCCAGGAAGAACTGGAGACCATCACCATGATCAGTCCACTGACGAAAACCACGAAGGCGCTCGGGTTGCTCGCTCCCGCGGCGTTGCTGGCACTGCCGTTCGCCACAGCCGCGCCGGCCGTGGCGTCGGCCGCGGCGCCGGCGACCTACCAGGCGGCCCTGGCGCCGATGAACCTGTCCACCGCGTCCGGCACGTTCATGCTGCAGCTCGACGGGAACAGCGCCACGATCACCGAGGACGTGCGTGGCGCGGCGGCCACGTTCATGGGCGCCCCGTACCCGCATGTCCAGCACATCCACATCGGCGGCATGGGCGTCTGCCCGGGCAAGTCCGCGGACGCCGACGGTGACGGCGTCGTCTCCACCACCGAAGGTGCCCCCTCCTATGGCGGTATCGGCACCACCCTCGGTGTCAGCGGCGACACCAGCCCCGCGGCGGGCACAGACGTCAAGATCGCACCCTCGGGCGCCGAGTTCCACTACTCCCGCACGATCACGCTGGACGCGGCGACCGTGGCGAGCGTCCAGGGTGGCAAAGCGGTGATCGTGGTGCACGGCTTGGACCCGGCCACGTTGAGCCAGAAGGCCCAGGACGCGAAGAGCGACCTGGTGCCGGCGTTGCCGCTGGCGGCCACTTCGCCGATGTTGTGCGCGCCGCTGAAGGTGTCCCAGATGAGCCAGGTCCCCGCCGGGTCCGCAGATACCGGCGGAGGCGCGACCTCCGGTGTGCGGGACCCGTGGCTGTTCGGTCTCGGCGGTATGACCCTGCTGGCCGCGGGCGGCGCGTTCGCGCTGCGCCGGCGGGTCAGCCCGGCGAAGCAGTAGTCCGATCATGAGCTGGGTCCACCGGCTGATCGGCGGTGGTCGTCGACGCCTCGCGGTGTCGGCGACCGCCGCCGGGCTGGCCCTGGTCGGATCGGCGGCGCTGGTGTTCGGCATCACCGCGCAACACCACGCCCCCACACCTCCTGCCTCGGCTGCCCTGCCCACCACCCGACCCGCCAGCGGCTCCGCCGACGCGCCCTCCAGCACCACGGCGTCGACCGGGCCGGTGCTGGGCGCGTCGGTACCCACCGTCCTGGACATCCCCGCTCTGGGCGTACACCACGACCTGATCACCCTGGGCCACAAAACTGACGGCACCGTGGAAGTGCCCCCGCTGTCGGATGTGGCCGTCCCCGGTTGGGATCGCTTCTCCCCCACCCCCGGCGAGCTGGGGCCGGCGGTCATCCTCGGACATGTCGATGCGGCGACTCAGGGCAGGGGCGTGTTCTACAGCCTCGGTGCGCTGCGACCCGGCGACACCGTGTCGATCACCCGCACCGACCACTCCGTCGCGGTGTTCCGCGTGGACGGTGTCGACGAGTACTCGAAGGACACCTTCCCCACCCTCACCGTCTACGGCAACACACCCGATCCCCAACTCAGGCTGATCACCTGCGGTGGGCCCTACGATCCGGAAACGCACAACTACCTGAGCAACATCGTCGCCTTTGCGACCCTGGTCGACTCCCACCCTGCGACATGACCACTGGAATCCGCTCCCACGAGAAGAGGTCGTGCATGAGGAAGCGGCACTTTCGCCAACCGATGCCATGACTTTTCCTCGCCCGCCACTTGGTACTCCGCGAGTCTGATCTTGTTGTTCAAGGACCCAGGCGGTAAGGCGCATCCCTGCGTGCTCATGAGTGCAGCCCTTGGTCGATCATCTTCTTGCGACAGGAGGACGATCGATCCAGGCGCTGCGTGATCAGTGCGCACGATCTCGACCGGGAACAGGCACTCGGGGACCTCAGTCGGTTCCGCCGGGAGTTCCACCGCTGTCCGACCACACGGTCGGACGGGTTGTTCGAGCTGACCGACGCCGTGCTTTGCGCCAGCGGACCGGTCCGGACGTTGGTCGGGTTGTCCCTGGCGCCGGAGCACCGACGAGGACACGGTGGGGAGTTCGTGTTCGGCGACCCCACCACCTGGGCGACGAACATGCGGTGATCAGCACCGACACCCGCCGCTACGGGACGGCGACCGTCCAGGCCTGGAATCGGTTGCACCCCAGGCTGACCAGCCGCAGCGCGTGGGCCGACCACGACGGGCCACCGCCGATCATCGAGGGCACCGTGATCCGGTTGCGGGTGGATCACCTGCCCAGCGGCGGGGTGAACAAACCGGTCTGGTTGTGGTGCTCCGGTGTCGACTCGACACCCGAGGACGTCGACCGCTGGTGGTGGATGTTCCTGCGCCGATTCGACATCGAGCACACCTTCCGCTTGTTCAAGCAGACCTTGGGCTGGACGAGGCCGCGGTTGCGCGATCCGGAATCAGCCGACCGGTGGACCTGGCCGCTGCTGGCCGTCCACACCCAACTCCGACCGGCCCGAGGGTTGGTCACGAATTTGCGGCACCCGTGGAAACGCCCCGCCGAACCGGCCAGGCTGACCCCGGCACAAGTCCGACGAGGGTTCCGCAACATCCACACGAAGACCGCACATCCAGCAGCAGTCCCAAACCCGACGCGGCCGGGGGTCGGCCGTCCCTCGGGCTCGAAAAACCGTGTTGCAGCGCAACGCTTCGACGTCCGACTCGTCCTGGCCACCGGGCAGGCATACACCCGACCCGCGCATCACAAGAAGGGCACCAAACCAGGCCGAACCACTTGACGACAAGCAGAGGGCGCACGCCGTGGTCGCGGTGCCGACGTGTCCCGATGAGTGGTGAGTCCGGTGGGGTTTCGGCGCGGTTTTCGGTGGTCCAACCAAAGATCGCGAGTTTTCGGCGTCCCGTTCGAGCCGTTTCGTTGACACCACGAGGCGAACGCCGGGACTCTGAACCCGGCGAACATGTGCTGCACTCGACTTCGTGGTGCCCTGGGAGACCACCGAGGGCACCACGAAGTCCCGCACTGCCCACGCCGTCCGGTTTCGCCACGCTGCTCGAGGTCCGGCAGTGTCCGGCGAACTCGTTCCGCTTGCCCGGCACCGGAGACCCGTTCCTGGTCTCCGGTCGGGGAAGAGTCGTCGCGTCGGGGTCAGGTCGTGGGCGAGGAGGTGAACTCGTGGAAGTACTTCTTCGTCTCCTCCAACAACTGCAGGTGGTCCAGTCCGGGATTGTCGGCCTTGACCACGGGCTCGAAGTACTCGTTGAACGTGGAGAAGTCGAGCTTCGCGAGGTCGATGACGGACTTGCGGGCGTAGAAGGCGCTGACGTGCTCCACCTGCGTCTGCAAGGCAGACGACCGCACGGATTGCGCCCAGACGTGGAAGTCCACCCTGACCAACGACTGACCGTCGCCGTCCAAGGCGATCACGAGCCGGTCTGTCGTGCTGCCCTCGGCGTTCTCGCCACCCAGCACAGCTTGCACAGCGGTCGTGAAGATCTGCGCGATGCCGTTGACCACGTTGTCGCTGCCACCGCCGACGAAGTCCCGCACGGCGGCCATGATGACGTCGGGAATGGTCTGGGCGGTCTCGGAGCGGATGGCGTGGGTCTGCTTGAACTCCGGCCCGAAGGTGGCGACTGCCGGAGTCCTGTCGGTGCCCACACCCGCGCTCAGCAACGCGATCTGGGTCTGCTCCTGCATCAGGTCCGCCTTCGCGGAGGCGAGGTCGTCCAACGTCTCCAGATGGGCTTTCGCCTCCTGAAGCAGGTCCGTCGAGGCGTCGAACGACGTGATGACGTCTCTTATCGCTCCCATGGCATGTCCTTCGGTCGGCAACGGTGCTCTGACCCGAAATCGGTGTGCGCGTGCTTCACCGGTGATTCCACGTCGAGCGGTCTCCCCTTCGTCGCCGGTGATGATCTCGTCGTTACGGGGCTAATCGGCAGGGAATGGAGGTCGCCATGACCGGTACCGCCCGAGCGCTCTTCGCACTCGTCATCGGCCCGTGCTGGACATGCTGGTCAGGAGGTCGACCGAGGTGGACATCGACGCGAGGGCATCGCTGACGGTGTCGAGGGGAACGCCGGTCTCGTCGAAGCTCGCGGTGAGTTCCATGTGCTCACGTGTGCGGATGGCGAACACGGTGATGCCGTTCGACCCCACGGCGGAGCCGAAACCGTAGTAGCGCCGCAGGCCCTCCTCGCGCCACGGCATCGCGGACAGGCCGGGCAGGGTGGGGATCGAGTTGAAGGTCATGATCATCGGTGCGCTCGGGGACGAGGTCGTCAGGGGCGGCCGAGAGCGGGCGACGACGTCGGTGGCCATGCCCATGACGGTCGCGGGCAGCGCTCGTCTCGTCTCCCTGGCGGCTTTCATCGCCGTCTCCACCGCGCACGGGTCGGCGAGGTCGGCGGTGAGGTAGAGGCTCTTGGACAGGTTGCCCCAGCGTGCTCCGGAAGCGTTCGGCAGCAGGGAACGGAGGTCGAGCAGGGTGTAGAAGCCCTGGTCGTGAATCGGCACACCGTGAAGTCGCAGCGCTTGGTAGGCGAGCGAGGTGAGCACGCTCGTCAGCGAGACGCCGCGGGCGTTGGCGTTGCGCCATCGGGTGATGTCCTTGAGTGCGGCGTTGCTGAGCACGGAGCCGACGGCCGACGGGCGCAGGGTGACCGCCGGTCCGGTGGGACGCGGCACGGGCGGGGCGGTGCGGGCGCGGACGTACCGGGCCCAGTCGCGGTGGTGCGGCCGCAGGCCCGCCAGCAGCGCCCGGACCGGTTCGGCCGTCCGGGCGCGGTCTGCGACGGCGTCGAGCCGCTCCTGATCCCCGTGCGACAGCGCGAGGATCAGCTGGGTCAGCGTGATCGCGTCACCCACGGCGTGGCTGATCTGGACGAGCAGCGACCCGGCGCTCGCCACCACGAGCAGTGGGAGGTCCGCGGGCGCGGTGACGTGGTCGGCGATGTGCTGGTCGAGGTCGTCGGGATCGGGGTCCGGGGCCTCGACGACCATCCGGTCGAGGTGGGCTTCCCACTGGTCTGCCGGCACCGGCACCCAGCGCAGCGACAAGGGGTCGATCCGGCTGGTGACCGGTGACCGCGGGAAGCGCCGCGCGTGTTCGGTGAGGACGGCGCGGATCCGGTCGACCGGCGCCACCGCCAGCGGAGTGGCGAGCACCACCGACCTCATCGGGGTCCAGGACCGGTCGATGCCGGCGATGCGTGTCGGACGGGGTGTGCCGGTCACGGGGTGGAGTCCTTCCGGTCGGTCCGGCGCACCGAGTGGTACACCGCGAGTGTCTGTCGGGCGATCCGTGCCCAGCCGGGCACATCGGCTTCGGTGCGCTCGGTCGCGTCGAGCCGGGCGGTGACCGCGGCGGCCACGTCCGACGGCCGGGTCCCGGTCAGCGTGGCCATCGTGCCGAGGTGGTCCGCGGTGATCTCGCGGTGGGCGGGGATGTCGCTGAGCACGACTCCGGCCCCGGCGGCGGCGGCCTCCACCGGCGCCATGCCGAAGGCTTCGTGCTCGGACAGCGACACCAGGACCCGCGCTGTGCGCAGCCAGCGGTGGACATCGGTGGTGCTGAGGGGGCCGGTGAACCGGACCCGTTCGGCCACGCGTAGGTCGCCCGTCAGCTCGCGCAGTTCCTCGAGCTGCGACCCGTCGCCGATCACGACGAGTTGGACGTCCGGTGGTATGTCCACCAGGGCGCGCAGCAGGGTCGCGACCCTTTTGTAGGGTTCGAGCCTGCCCAGGCTCACGATGGTCCTGGGCTCGCCGGGGAACGGCTCGGCCGCGCGGAGTGCCGCGAGGTCCACGCCGTTGGGCACTACCCCGGTGCGGGTGGCCGTGGCGGGGAAGTCGCGGACGACCAGGTCTCGTTCGGCGCGGGACACGCAGATGACCGCGTGCGCCGCCCGGAACACCAGCTTGCCGACGAACCGGTAGCCGCGGTGCAGTAACACGGCCCCTGTGCTGTGCCCGCCACCGTGGTAATGCGGGGTGAACACGACCGGGGCGCGGAATCCGATGAGTGTCGCGAAACCGCAGGTCGCGTGATAACTGTGCACGTGGATGAGATCTGCGTCACGTGAAGCACGCAGGGCGGCGAAAAGCAGGCCCGGTGAAATCGACATGACCCTGGTGCGCCATGCCGGATAAGTGGTGATTTGCACACCGTCGCGCGTTTCGGACAGCGGGCGGCGCAATCCCCGGCGGGCGGTGAGGACGCGCATCCCGACGCCGAGCGCGGTGAGTTCTCGTACGAGGTGACCGGTGTGCGCCTCCACTCCGCCCAGTTCCGGCGGGAATCCGGGGGTCACCAGCGTCACCCGCATCGGCCCGTTCACGAAAGGTGGGCCAGTTCGACGATTCGGTCCGCGATGACGCGGTGCCCGTCCACGGTGGGGTGGACGTCCCGGAGTCGGCAGTAGTACGTCAGTGCGCATAGTCGCGCGACCGGGTTCGGAATCTTCCCGTATGTCGGGTCGTCGACGATTTCCTCCAGTGGCCCGTAGCCACCTGTGGCGGCCGTGATGTCGGCGAACAGCGCGCCGACGGCGCTGTACTCGGCCCGCAGGGCGGGGTTGAGCTGGTCGCGGAACAGCGCCACGGAGGCGACCGCGAGATCGCGGGCGCCGGGGGTGGTGGCGACCCAGGCGCCGAGGTACACGTCCGGGTAGGTCACCCCGACGATCGGCGTCGTCGGACCGACGGCCGACCGCAGCGCGCCGAGCAGGATGGCGAGGTTGGCCCGCAGTGCCTTGCCCGCCTCGGCGAGGCAGGCAGTCGCGTCGGGGCGCGGGGCGCCGTCCGGTCGTTGCACGCAGGGTTTGATGTCGTTACCGCCCACGACCACGGTGACCAGCGCGATCCTCTCGCGGTTCCCGGTGATGAACGCCACGGCGGCGTCCACCTGGGCCTGCCGCGGGTAGGCCGGGGCGCCGGGGCCGCTCGCGCCGGCGGCACAGCCGGGATTTTCGCGCAGCGCGGTGGAGGTGACCCCGGCGCAACCGAAGTTGACCAGTTCCAGCGGCCGCCCGGTGACGCGGGGGTCGGCGGCGACCTGGTAGGCGAAACCGTCGGTGGTCGTGGAGCCGGAGCCGTCCGGCGACGGCCGGTACCCGGCCGCGTAGGAGTCACCAATCGAGACGTAGAGCCGGTCGGCGCCGCCGATGGGCGCGGACACCCCGGCCGTGGTGATCGGTGCCGCGCACCCGGTCAGGGCCAGTGCGACCGCTGACGCCATCAGGAACCGGCGTCCTGGCTTCGCCATGTCTCCCCTTGTCCGTGGTCGGATGTTCGACTGGTTAAATCTGCGTTAACCGGGGATGCTTCCTTGTCCCCGATGTGTCCGGGATGTGAATTCCACCCCGTCGCAAAGCGTGCAGTGCCTTGCCGTCTATCGCGTTCCTCCCATCCCCGTTACAGCCCTCAATAGTGAGCCGGGATACGCGGGTAGCCGTCGAGCATCGGTTATGGGGATTCCAGCTGAGTCCATGCGGAAATCGAATGGGGCCGAGATGGCCACCAATGCGATCGGTGCTCACTTTTCATCAGTAGCCCTCATGCGAAAGCGGTGGATGGGTCGACGCGGAATACATATTCGTCACCCATGATCTTGTAACGACCGAGATCGGATGATCGATCCGATCTCACGCAACGGCCTATATCAGATCCGAGGCAGGAGACCAGATGGTCAAGCTCTCGATAATCATGCCCGCCTATAATGAGAGTGCGACCATTGTCCATGCGATCGCACAGGTACTCCGGGTCGACTACCCGTGCCCGGTGGAGCTGATCGTCGTCAACGACGGCAGCTCCGACGGGACCGCCGAACTGCTGGAGGCCTACGGCGACCGCGACGTGCTCGTGGTCAACCACCCGCGCAACCTCGGCAAGGGCGCCGCGGTGCGCACCGGCGTCGCCCGGTCCACCGGCACGCACATGATCATCTTCGACGCCGACCTCGAATACGCGCCCTCCGACATCCCCGCCATGCTCCAACACGTGCTCGACGGCCGCGCCGACCACGTGTTCGGCGCCCGCGTCTTCGGCTTCAACACCCGGTACCCGTCGTTCCGGTTCGCCACGGGCGGGCGGCTGCTGACGCTGGCCGCCAACCTGCTCTTCGACAGCTGCCTCACCGACATGCACACGTGTCTGAAACTGGTGCCGATCGGGGACTTCGAGGCGCTGCGACTGACCGAGAGCGGCTTCGGCCTCGACACCGAGCTCACCGCGCGGCTGATCCGCGGTGGCGTGCGCCCCTACGAGGTGCCGATCAGCTACAACGGCCGCTCGTTCCAGGAGGGCAAGAAGATCAGCTGGTCCGACGGCCTGCGCTGCCTTGCGATCCTGACGAAGGTCCGCGCCGAACGGGTCCCCCAGGCATTGCCCGCCCGCCCCGCGGTCCGGGTCCCCTTCCCCGCCGAGTACCTCCTCCCAGTGCCCGCCACGGCCACCAACCGGGACAGCAGGCGGGCGTCCGGCCTGCACGCCGAGATCCCGGTCCGACCGGTCGGCGAAGCCGACTCCAACGACGCCGCCGTGGCGATGTGACGTCCTCCACGACCACCTCGCACGACGACCGATCCGATCGACTAGGAGACAAGAACGTGGACAGCGCCACAGGAGGCGACGCGGTGGAGCACGGCGGCGTCGGCGATGGCAGGCAGAGGCGCAGACGAGTGTGGGTGGTGGGGCCCGGTTTCCGGTTCCTCAGCGGACTGACGGTGTACACCTGCCGCCTGGCCAACGCCCTCTCCGTCGACCATGACGTCTCCGTGCTGCTGCTGCGTGATCTGATCCCCGCCCGCCTCTTCCCCGGCGGCAGGCGCGTCGGGCAGGACCTCAGCAGCCTGCGCTACGCCGAGGACGTCCGGATCGTCGGCGAGATCGACTGGTTCTGGGGCGACCAGGTCCGCCGGGCGGCCAAGGCGCTGGCCGCGGAACGGCCCGACGTCCTGGTGTTGCAGTGGTGGACCGCCGCGACCTTGCACACCTATCTCGCCCTCGCGGCGGCCGCCCGCCGGGTCGGCGTGCCGGTGGTCATCGAGTTCCACGAGGTGCAGGACACCGGCGAGGCCTCCGTGCCGTTCGTGGCGAGTTACTGCCGCCGGGTGATGCCCGCCCTGCTGGCGCGCGCGTCCGGCGCGCTCGTGCACAACAAGCACGACCTCGACCTGCTGCACGAGACCTACGGCGCCGGGAAGCTCGACCACCTCGCCGTGGAGATCGCCCCGCACGGCCCCTACGACCACCTGCCGCCGGCGACCGCACCGCGCACCGCGGCCGATCCCGATCCCGACGGCGTGACCCGGTTGCTGTTCTTCGGGCTCATCCGGCCGTACAAGGGGGTCGAAGACCTGGTCACGGCCTTCAACGCGCTCAGCGCGGACGAGGCCGCCGCGTTCACCCTGACCATCGTCGGCGAGACCTGGGAGGGGTGGACGCTCCCGGCCGAGCTCATCGAGCGCAGCCCGCACCGCGACCGCATCACCTTCGTCAACCGGTACGTCAGCGACCAGGAGGCGGGCAGGTTCTTCGCCGAGGCCGACGCGCTGGTGCTGCCCTACCGCCGCGGCTCGGCGAGCGGACCGCTCCAGATCGCCATGAGTTCGGGCCTGCACGTCCTGCTCTACGCGGTCGGCGGTCTCGTCGAAGCGGTGGCCGACTACGAAGGCGCGGTGCTCGTCACCCCGGACGACGTCGTCGCCCTGCGCGAGCGCATCCTCGACCTGCCCGCGCATCGCGCGCGACGGTTCGACGATCCCCACTCGTGGGCCGCCACCTCGTCCGCGATCGACCGGATCGCCGGCGCGCTCGCCCCCCTCCGCGCCGCGGCGGTGACGTGAACGGCACGGACACGGCATCGTCGGCCCCCGAGCGCCCGGTGTCCACAGCGCGGTCGGCACGACCACCCGGCCCCCCGACCGCGTCGCGGACGAGGTGGTCACGGGTGACGACCTCCTGGCCGTGCGTGGTGGCCGCCGCCACGGCGGGCATCCTCGTGGTCGGGGTGTCCTACCGGCTCTCCGGCTCCGGTTCGCCCGCCGCCCTGTACTACCCCGTGTTCTGGGCCGGGATGCTGATCGGCGCCGTGCCGGTGACCGGGCGCATCGCGACCGGGACCCGTCCCCAGGCGATGTGGGGGCTGCTCCTGCTCGGCGTGCTCACCCACGCGCCCAAGTTCCTGCGCAACCCGGACGCGCCGAGCTACCACGACGAGTACGCGCACTGGCGCCAAGCCGTCGACGTGCTGTCCACCGGAGAGCTGCTGCGGCCCAACGCGATCATCCCGATCGTCCAGTTCTACCCCGGCACCTCCGGACTGACGGCGGGGGTGCAACGGCTCAGCGGGCTGTCGACGTGGTCCTCCGGCCAGCTCGTCCTGCTCGTCGCGCACGTGCTGGGCCTGTTCGCGGTGTTCGTGCTCGCCCGGACACATTTGGACACTCGTGCGGGCGCGGTGGCCTCGGTGGTCTACGCGCTGAACCCATCAGCGATGTACTTCGACACCCAGTACGCCTACGAGGGCATCGCCATCGCCCTGTTCCTTTGGATCCTGGCGCTCACCAGCCTCGGCGCGCGGGCACGGGGCAGGCATCGGGCGGGCGCGGTCGTCGGCGCGCTGCTGTGCGCGGGCGCCTGCGTGGTCACCCACCACCTCACCACCCTGTTCCTGGCGCTGCTGCTGTTCGTTGTGGCGCTGCTGGTCTCGGTGCGCGGCCGGATCACGCGCCGCAAGCCCTCGCCCGAACGGGCCGACGACGGCGGGACCGGCGTCTGGTGGCTCGTCTTCGGTGCCACCACCCTGTTCGCCGGGCTGTGGGTGGCGTTCGTCGCGCGACCGACAGTCGACTACCTCTCGCCGTACGTGGGTGGGTCGGTCGACCAGCTCTCCGCGGTGGCCGCGAAGACCGGCGCCGGCCGCCAAGTCCTCGCGCCGACCGTGCAACCGCTGTGGGAACGCGGGCTGACCGCGCTCGCCCCCGTGG
This sequence comes from Umezawaea sp. Da 62-37, assembly GCF_032460545.1. Classification (GTDB taxonomy): domain Bacteria; phylum Actinomycetota; class Actinomycetes; order Mycobacteriales; family Pseudonocardiaceae; genus Umezawaea. The sequence goes on along the minus strand of NZ_CP135965.1, from coordinate 9,813,744 downwards.
TCGTCGGTCTGATGTGCCTGGCACTGCTGGGAATCATGCGCCGTGAGCACCGCGGATGGCGCACCGACACCCTCGCGCTGATGGCGTTCGGGTTCGTCTACTTCCCGTCCGTGCTGTTCCTGCTCGCCCCCTCGGGCGCGGAGGGCGCGCGCCGGTCGTGGGCCTTCAGCTACGTCGGGCTCGCGCTCGTGGCCGCGTTCGTGGTGCCGAGAGGCCGGGAACGGGTCCCCCGGCGCTGGTGGGCGCGGACCCCGTTGCTGGCCGCGTTCTTCGTGGTTTTGCTGATCGGCAACGTCGGCGGCGGGCTCAACGACCCGTACCGGTTCCCCGGCCCGTTCACCTGGGGCACGGACACGAACTCGGCGAGCGCCGAGGCGCGGACCGTGGCCGAGCAGCTCGCCGCGCAGGCGGGTCCGGTCAGGGTCGTGGCCGACCGGTACACAGCGTTGCAGCTCGTCGCGTACGGCGGGTTCGGCGTGGCAGCGCCGTCGACGGGCTTCCCTGCCTGGGAGCTGACCCAGTCACCCGAGGACCCCGACCGCAAGCTCGCGGGCGACCTGCACAGCTCCGGATACGACTACCTGGTGGTGGACACCCGCATGGCCGATCGCCCCGCCTTCAACGGCGACAACTACGGACCCGGCGACCCGCTGCTCTACGCGGCTCCCCCGCGCGCCCACCTGGACCGGCTCGACCGGGTCCCGTGGGCGGCCCGGATCATCACCACCGAGCACCTGCGGGTCTACCGGCTCGACCTGACCCTGCTCGGCGCGAAGACCGGGAGCGGGTCGTGACCGCCTCCGCCGCGCGTGCCGTGTCCGCTGCGCGGAACAGCACGGTCGTGCTCGGCGCGGCCGTGGTGGGCGCGACGGCGCTGGTGCTGCTGGACGCGCCCGCCGTGCTGCGGTCCGTCGTCGCGCTCCCGGTGCTAGTGCTCGTTGCGGGCGTCTCCGCGACCGGATTGTTGTTCGGTCGCGGAGCGCCCGCCGGTGACACCTCCGACGTCGACCCCGTGCTGCGACTGGTCCTGCCGGTCCTCTTCGGACTGCTGTCGCCGCTCGCGGTCGTGCTGGTGCTCGCCGTGATCGGCGCGCCCATCGGCACCGCGGGCGTCGCCGTGGGCACCGGGACCACCGCGCTGCTGCTGCTCGGGGCCGACCGGTGGTCGGCCCCGCACGCCGAGGACGCGCCGCGGGTCCGGGCCCGTGCGGCGGTCCGTCGCGCGGCCGGGCCGGTGCTCGCGGCGGCGGTGCTCGCCGCGGCGGTGGCCGGTGCCGCCGCGATGCTCCCCACGCGGGTGGAGAGCTACGCGCAGTTCGCGTTCGAGGAGCCCGGCCTCGTCGCGGGTCGACCGGTGGTCGTGCAGCCCGGAGCACGGGTCGTGCTGCGGTGGAGCCTGCGCGGCTACGGCTCCGCGCTCCCCGCCGCCGAGCCGCCGATCACCGTCACGGTCGGCGGAACACCGGCCGCCGACGTGGACGCGGTCGTCGGCACCAGGGAACCGGGCACCGCGCAGGGCGTGGTGGACGCACGCCACGGCACGGTCGCGTTCACCGCTCCCCCGTCCGGTGGGCTCCACGACGTGGTGGTCGTCGTCGGGGACGGACCCGCCGCGTCGGAACTCACCATGCGGCTGGCGGTCGGGCAGTGAGCGCGGGCGAGCCCCTGAGCGGGCCGCTGTCCCCGCCCGCCGGGCTGTTCACCCGGTTCACCGGTGACGCGATGCTGCGCAACTCGCTCGCGATCATGGCGACCAGCGTTGTCACCTCCGCGTTCGGCTACGTGTTCTGGCTGATCGTCGCGCGCCGCTCCAGCGCGAAGGTCATCGGCGCGGGCTCCGCCGTCACCAGCGCCCTCCAGGCCGCGGCGCTGTTCGCCGCGGTCGGCGCGGCCGCGGCGATGATCGAATGGTTGCCGCGCAGCCGGTCCGAGCGGGAATGGCGCCGTCGGCTCACCGTCGGCGTCGTGGTGGCCGTGGTCATCGGGATGGTCGGCGGCGCGCTGGTCGTCGCGGTGCTGGGCCACCAGTTCGGCACGCTGCCCGCCTTGCGGACTGCGACCGGCGGCGCGCTCTTCTGCCTGGGCACGGTGTTCTTCGCGGTCGGCACGGTGTACGACTACGCCGCGGTCGCCGAACGCAGCGGCTCGCTGATGCTCGGGCGCAACGCCTTGTTCACCGCGGGCCGCATCCCGCTGGTGCTGGCGCCGTGGCTGCTTCCCGGCACCGATGACCAGATCCTCACCGCGTGGACCGCGGCGGCGGGCCTGTCGCTCTCCTTGGGGCTGCTCGGGTTCCGCCGAGGCGCGCACGGACGTTCACTGCGCCCGGTCTTCGACGGCTTCACCGCGTCCCTCCGCGAGATGCGGTCCTCACTGCTGGGGCAGCACATGATCACGATCGCGGCGATGCTCGCCACCTACCTGCTGCCGATCGTCGTGGTGGCGCGGACCTCGGCCGCGGACAACGCCTACTTCTACGCCACCTGGATGCTCGGGGCGGTGTTCTTCATGATCAGCCCCGCTGTGTCCACGGCTCTGTTCGCCGCGGGCGCCGACGACCCGGCAGCCATAGCCGCGGCGGCCAGGCGCAGCGGGCTGATCACCGCGGCCCTGCTGGTGGTGCCGATCGCGGTGTACCTGTTCGGCGGACGGCTGCTGCTGTCGTTGTTCGGCCCGGAGTACCCGGAGCAAGGGCACGCCCTTCTCGTCCTGCTGACGTTGTCGGCCATCCCCGACGCGGTCACGAACATCGCCGTCGCGGTGCTGCGCGCTACGAACCGGCTGCAGTCCGCGTTGTGGCTCAACACCTCCATGCTGCTGGCCAGCCTGGCGGCCTCCTGGTTCCTGCTGCCCCGCCTGGGCATCGTCGCGGTGGGCCTGGCGTGGATCGGCGCGCAGACCGCCGGCGCGCTGTCGGTGCTGGTGTCGTGGCGCCGGATCACCACGGGGACGGCCTCGTGAGGATCCTCCAGGTCACCGACAACTACGCGCCCGCGATCGGCGGCCTCGAACGCACCGTGCAGGGCCTCGCCCGCGAACTGGCCGCACGAGGGCACGAGGTCGAGGTCGCGACCCTGAGCCGCCCCGACGCGCCCGACGTCGAACAGGAAGGCGCGGTGACCATCCGCAGGCTGTCCGGGCTGACCAGGCACCTGCGGCGCTTCTCCACCGATCCGGGACACCACTTCCACCCGACAACGGCCGACCCGCAACTCGTCCGGCGCCTTCAGGAACTCGTCGACGCCACCCGTCCCGACATCGTGCACGCCCACGGCTGGATTCTGCACTCCTGCCTGCGGCTGCGACTCCCGGCGGGCTCCGCGCTGGTGGTGAGCCTGCACGACTACAGCCTGGTGTGCGCGAAAAAGACGATGACCCACCTCGACGAGCTGGACTCGGCGTGCTCCGGCCCGTCGACACGGCGGTGCCTGAGCTGCGCCAACGCCTCCTACGGCGCGGTCAAGGGCACCGCACTCGCCCTCGGCCTGGTCGGGAACGGCAGGCGGTTGGACCGGGTGTCGATGTTCCTGCCGGTCAGCGCGGCCGTCGCGGGTTCCTGCCTGGCGGGGATCGCCCCAAGCCGCGTCAGGGTGATCCCGCCGTTCGTGGCCGATGACGTCGCCACCGCCTCCGGACCGCGTCCGGATTTCCTGCCGGACGGGGATTTCGTGCTGTTCGTCGGAGCGCAGGGCGTGCACAAAGGACTCCGCGTGCTCGCGGAGGCCCATCAAGGCATGGCGGTTCCCGTTCCGCTGGTGGTGATCGGGCCGCGGCGGGCCGACGCTCCCGAGCTGTCGGGGACACCCGAGCGTCCGGTTTTCGTCCACAATGGCCTGCCGCACGCGCGGATCATGGCGGCGTTCGCGGCCGCTACCGCGGTCGCGGTCCCGTCGCGGTGGCCCGAGCCGTTCGGCCTGGTGGCCGTCGAGGCGATGGCCGCCGGTACCGCCGTGGTCGCCTCGCGGGTCGGTGGGCTCGCTGAGATCGTCGACTACGGAGTCACCGGCCTGCTGGTGGAACCGGGAGACGGCAGGGCGTTGTCGGATGCGCTCGACAACCTGCTCGCCGACCCCGTGCGACGGCATGCCATGGGCCTTGCCGCCGCGGCGCGTGCCATGCGGTTCACCGCGGGAGCCGTGCTTCCGCGGGTGATCGACGCGTATCGGCGGGCGCGGGCGATGACCGCCGTCTGATCAGGCGGTTCAGCCTCGGCCCAGGCGCACCAGTTCGGCCGCCTGTTCGGGGAACCACAGTCCGGACTTCGGCTCGCCGCGCCCGCAGTCACCGTCGGACTGGCCGGGATTCTTGATCCAGAGATCCGCGTCGTCGTGCACGGCCGCGGTGGTCGCGGACGGAGGGGCGCCGATGGCGCGCCCCGTGGGATTGCACCAGTTCAACGGGCCGTCCGGAGCCGGGCCGAGCCCGTTGCGCGAGACGTCGACGACATAGTGGGCGCCGTCGAGCAACGCGGAGACCTCCTCACCGTAAGCCTGTTCCTCGGCGGTGGTGAAAAAATTGGACACGTTCAGGCTGAAACCCCTGGCGTGCCCTATCCCGGCGCGGGTGAGCCGCCGGGCGAGTTCCTCGGCGCCGAGCCAGCGAGAGTGGCCGGCGTCGAGGTAGACCGCTGTCGTTCGGTCAAGTCCGAGTTGCTCGACGGCGTCGGCGAGCATGTCGTAGCGGGCGGCCCGCTTGGCCTCGTCGAGGCAGTCGGCGGCGGTGAGCGCGTCGGGTTCGACGACGACCGCGGCCGGACGACCGCCGATCCCGGCGCGGATCTCGCGGATCCAGTCCGAATACGCGGTCGTGCTGTCGAACCCGCCCGCGGAAAAGCCGCCGCAGTCGCGATCGGGAATGGCGTACACGACCAACACCGGCATCGCGCCGACCTCGACAGCGGCGCTCACGTGGTCCGAGACGGCCCTCCGGACGACAGAGGCCGGGGTGGTCTGAGTAAACCACTTGGCTTGCGGTACGGCGGCGAGCACTGCGGCGACGGCATCCTCCGGATGGAGGTGCAGAGCATTACGGGCGGGGCTGGCCGGATCCATGTAGAACTGATGTCCGGCCAGCGGGTTCGGTGTCTTCGAGGGGGCACATGCAGTGATCGGTGTGGTCAGAACGGTAAGTAGTGCAGCCCATGTGACCAAGAAGAAAAGTATTCGCATGGAAGTCCCCGATCCTGCTTTGGTTGCGGTCCATCATCGAACCACAATCGGCAGCCAGCAAGCCAACTGCGCAGAAACCCCATGGGTTTCGTCCAACCCCGCCGAACCATGCCAGGCGAACACTCCAACATCGACACCCACTACAAAACGGAAAAATATTACAGCACGATGGCACCAGATTTTCCCATTAACCGCTCATCATAAAAAGGTGCGGACTCGAACATTACCGAACTATGATCAATTTGACCGAGACGCAGAGCGGTCGACCGTATGCGAGAGTGTGACCAACGACAACTTTCCGCAAATGATGAATACCATTAACGCAAAATGCGACTATCCCTAGTGTTTACAACCGAATTATTCTTCGATGACGAATCGAATGGTCGACGACATCGGCGCAGTCTCGAAAGATGATCGCATAGACATCAGGTCCGGTTGCCACGGTCCCGGCAATTATCACGTGGTCGACCGAACGGAGACCAGGCGCATTCCATGCGACGACAACGACCCGGCCAGACATGGCGTTGACGAGCGATCGGCAACTTCCGCCTGCCCGCCAGTACGGAACTGGGCAGCAAAGCCGAGTCCTAGAGCGTGGACGCCCTCTGGTATCGAAATTGCGCCCCCGACTATCACAAGCAGCGCTGATCACCAGATGATTGTGGACACAGTGAGCCTTTCCCGGTAATGGCCAGTGGCGCTGTGTGACAGTGCTCGGGTAGCCGGAACCGCGGCAGGACCGACCTGCGGTCAAGATAGGCGTGAAGCCCCTGGTAGGACTGTTCTCACCACAAGATCGAGTCCGTAGAACCAGAGGCTTCACGTGAGTATCAGTGTCACATACACCGGTGTGTTGACCATGAACAGGAACACCGTCGAGTTCCTGTCCGCGCTGCTGTCCGCGCAACGGCGTCGCCGCCGTACCCGGCGCGGTCGACGCGCTCTGGGCTGTTTCACCCAGGCCGTGCTGGTCATCCGGTGGTTGCTCGACGGCACCCGCGTCGCGCAACTGGCCCGCGACAACGGTATCGGCGGCTCGACGTCCTCCCGCTACCTCCACGAAGGCATCGACGCCCTGACCGCCCACGCGCCCGACCTGCACACCGCTTTGCAGCAGGCCAAAGACGCCGGACTCACTCACGTCAACCTCGACGGCGTCGTCATCCCCACCGACCGTTCCTCCGTCCCCGGACCCAACGGACACGACCTCTGGTGGTCGGGAAAACACAAGCACCACGGCGGCAACGTGCAGGTCGTCTCCGCCCCGGACGGCTGGCCGCTGTGGATCTCCGACGTACGACCCGGCCGCGAACACGACCTCACCTGCGCCCGCCACCACGGCATCATCGCCACCCTCGCCGACGTCCGAACCGACCTGCCGACCCTCGCCGACCTTGGCTACGAAGGCTCGGGCGACGTCCTGCACGTCCCGATCAAGAAACCCGCCGACGGCACGACACTCACCGACGACCAGAAGACCTTCAATAAACTTCTGCGCGGTACCCGAGCCCTGGGCGAACGGGCAAACGCCCTGCTCATCATGCGTTTCAAGGCGCTGCGCCGGGTCAGTCTCGACCCCTGGCGGATCGGAGCGATCACCCAGGCCGCACTGGTCCTGCTCCACCACGAAAGCAACCGGACCTGGTGATCTCACCCAACGTGATCAACGCTTACCGGGAAAGGCTCAGTGCGGATAGTAGGCTGGTGTCGATCGCCAACCGGGACGCACCGGGAAGGCGTACCTCACCTGCCGCACGCAAACCCGCGCTTGTGCGGAGCCGACGTGACCCTCGTCGCGAACCAGTGTCTGTTGTTGCGGCGCCAGGAGACTGACAACTGACTCACCGGTCAACAGGGCATGCAGGTGCGCTGCCCAAGAGTTGCGGACGGTCATCCATGCAAACCGTTACTCATCCGATCGGGTGATACGAGGACGGTTGTTCATGCTGATCCCGATCGTCAAACAGACAAGATCCTATTTCTGTTTTCTCCTCTCCCATCGGGGAACCGCATACGGGACTTCACCCAAGGCCAGCTACGGTTCCTCGCCTTGGTGCAGCAGGGTGGAGTTCGGCATGCGGAGGGGTGAGCGGCCGGTGTTGGTCAGCCACCAGCGCCCGTCAGGTGCTCGAGCAGGCCGTGCCTGCGGCTGACCATCACGTCGTTCTCGCCGACGCACACCTCCACCTCCGGCCGGTTGCGGCCGAACCGGAGCTGGCCGCGATCGCACGGGTCGATCGTGACGCCGCCCGCCAAGGTCAGCACCGACAGCGCCCCCGGCGCGACTCGGGTGGCGCCCAGCGCCAGACACCACCGGGCGATCGGCACCACGGGCGTGAGTGGCACGTTGGCCTCCTCGCGTCGGAGTCTCGTCTTCGCCGATGACGATATCCGGGGTCGTGCGGGACCGGTCCCGACGCGGTTGTGACCGGTCCGAGGACATGATGAAGGACGCGATCGCGCACGTAGGTCAGGAACTCACACGGTGAGGTGAATATCGCTGATATCTTCCCGGTGATGTCTGGTGACGAGTTAGTGGCGCAGCGTTATCGCCTGGAACGGCGGGTCGGCACCGGTGGGATGGGCGAGGTGTGGCTCGCCACCGACGAGGATCTCGGACGGAAGGTGGCACTGAAGCGCTCCCACGCCGACGACGACGGCGGGCAGATGCGGCACGAGGCCCGCATCGGTGCCGGGCTCCAGCACCCCAACGTGATCTCGGTGTACGACACCGTTCTGCACCACGGCACGAAGTGGCTGGTCATGGAGTACCTGCCCGCCCGCAGCCTGCGCGAGATCATCCGCGACGACGGGCCGCTACCGCCGAAGACCGTCGCGGTCGTGGGCGCGAACATCTCCGCCGCACTGGCGGCCATGCACGAGCGCCGCATGATCCACCGCGACGTCACCCCGGCCAACGTCCTCGTCACCGACGACGGCACGGCCAAGTTGACCGACTTCGGCATCTCCCACTGGGCCGAACTCACCCGCACGGAAGGCGGCCAGATCGTCGGCACCCCCGCCTACATGGCGCCCGAAGTCGCCCGCGGTGAGCAGGCCCGCAGCGCGTCGGACGTGTTCTGCCTCGGCGCCACGCTGTTCGCCGCCGTGGAGGGCCGCTCGCCGTGGGGACACCCCGGACCCGACCCCGACGGGCAGCTGCGCCGGGCCAGGGCGGCCGAGCTGGAAACCGCGGTCCAGGCGGGGCCCCTGGCGCCGGTGCTTGGCGCCCTGCTGGCCCTCGACCCTTCCGCCAGGCCGTCCGCGCCGGAGGCCAAGCGGATGCTGGACGCCGTGAGCGGAGTGGTCGTCCCCTTCGTGTCGCTGTCCGGCTCCGTGCCCACCACCCCGGCGCCCACGGGCACCACGGTCGAGGACCCGGCGCCCACGGGCCCATGGCGTCGCAAGCGCGGTGTGCTCATCGGCGCGGCGGCACTTGTCACGGTCCTCGCCGCCGCGGCGGTCGTCCACCTCAACCGCGACTCGAACGCCAACGCGGGCACCGGGCAGGGCGCGGTGCTGGACGCCCGCACCGCCGACCCGTGTTCCCTGCTCGACCGGTCGTCGCTGTCGAAGTTCGGCACCGGCGCGGTCCAGTTCGACTCCGAGTACGGCAGCTTCAACCGGTGCGGCCTCACCGTGCGCCTGAGCCAGGCGGATTCGGACATCGCGTACGCCGGTCTCCTCATCGAGCGCATCCCGTCCTACGAGGCCCCCAGCCACCCGCTGGGCATTCTCGGCCCGATCGAGACACCGGCCGAGCGCCCCGACGGGTCCTGCCACCGCCCGATCCCGTTGCCCGACGGGAACCGCGTGCGGATCGAGGCGTACAACCAGGGTGCGCGGCTGGTCGAACCGTGCGAGGTCGCCGAGGCCGTGGCCGGACCGGTGCTGGACAAGCTCCGCGGGGGACCGATCCCCCGCCGTGCCGCGAAGTTCGCCGACTGGTCGATGGCCAACGTGGACGCGTGCGCCACACTCGGCGATGCCGACCTGGGTCTGGTGTTCGGCGCGGACGTCCCGAAGGCGGAACAGGAGCTGGGCAACTGGATGTGCTCCTGGGACAAGGGGCCGCTGGAGGTGACAGTCGTGTTCACCCGCGAGTGGCGGGACGACGGGGACGACGGCGATCAACCAGTCCGGATCCGCTCCCGGACCGCCGCCGTGCACACCACGAACAACGGGTGCGCGATCAGGATCCGCGGTCGCGAATACGAGAAGCCCACCGACATCACCAACGAATGGGTGGAACGGGCCGATGTCGAGCTGAGTTCCAACGACCCCACGACCACCCCCCAGAGCTTGTGCGACCAGGCGAAGGTGCTCGCCGTGGCGGCGGAGACCCGGCTGCCCGAGGTCTGAACGTCCCCACCACCGCCGGGACCCCTCCCTTGCGTTCCTTGCCATGCTCGTCGTCGTCCCGGCCGGTACGACGAGGGTGGGGACAGCACGAATGTGCGTCCTGCGGCCGGGACTTCCGGCGGGCGGGCGCGGTCGAGTCGGGCGACCGGCCCCGTCCGCTCATGCCTGTCCCGTCGCGGCTGCCCCCCTCGGGACAGCCGCGACGGGACAGGCACCTCTCGGGTCAGCGGCGCCAGAAGGACTTCTCGCGGTCGGGCGCCGTACCGGTGAACGCGTCCAAGACGCGGGTCGTGTCGGTCCACAGCGCGGTCATGTCGTCGCCCGCCTTGAGCTGGGAGATGCGGGGACCGGGTGTGCAGATAGGCGTTGGTGACCAGTTCCACGGCCACCAACAACACGTCGTCGACCACCCACGACGCCACCACCGTCGCGAGGTGGCCGCACAACCCCGCCCGAATCGCCCGCAAATCGATTCGCTGCTCCAGCCCGCACTCCCACGGGACCGCAGCCAAGGTCAGCACCTGTTCCGCCTCGGCGACATGACCTCGACCGCGTCGAGTGCGACCGCGACGTGGAGATTCTTGGGGATGTCGACGCCGATGATGACAACGCAGGTTGCAGACACGCGATTCCTGTCCGATGTAGACGGTAAGGGAAAGCGATCGGCGGTCCGCCCACGGACAGGACACTCACCATGCAGGGCAATGCCCCTAAGGATGTCCCACCATGGAACCCATGGGCAGGAAGAAGCGGCGACCTCGTCGGTCGTTCACCCCGGAGTTCAAGGCCGAGAACGCCGTAGGTTCGGGTGGAGGCATTGCGGCGCGGCTCCCGGGAAATCATCGAGGCATCCCAGCCAAGCTGCCTGCCGATCGCGCGCACCCCGAGACCTTGAGCGCGCAGCAGCGCGATGTCCTCACGCTCGACGAACGACAGGTACCGGCCGGAGACCGTTGTGGACAGTTGCGGGTTCACTCCACCAGCGTGACAGAACCACCGGTAGCCAACCGGCGCCGACACCCTGGTCGCCTCCGACGCCCCGTCGGTCAGGACACCGGGGGCGATCGAAGCCCAGAACCTGACGCGGTCCCCACGCCAGGCGACCGTCGGACGACCCGGTGAAGGGATCTGCCCGCGGTACTCGCGAACCTGTCTCTGTCCCAGTCCAAATGTTCTTCGGGCGCGTCTGACCTGAGACCCGGTGCGCCGCCGGCTCAAATGGACCCGCTCCGAGGCGTCATTGACGAGGGTCCGGCCGGCCGTCGTCTCCCGGTCAAGCATGCCCTTCCGCGGGGTGCGGCCCCTGATGATCACGCGATCCTGGCTGACCGCGCGCGACTGGTGATCATCAGGGAGTCCACGGAGATGACGGTCGGCACCTCGGGTGGCAGGCCGCAGGCGTGTGGCCGAGCAGGTGGCCCGGAGCGCTGGCGCACAGACACCCGCCACTCGACCTCCCCCCGGTGGCGGAGTCGGACGTCCCACTGCCCTTCGCCGTACCGGACCTGGTCGACGACCGCCACCGCGTCCTCGGCGCGATCACCCAGGTGCTCGCGCAGGGCCAGTTCGGCGGCCTGCCCCTGCCTGGTCCAGGTCGACCTCCCCCGGCAGTTGTCGGTGACCATCCTTCCGGCCTCCGCCTCCGCCAGCACGTGGTCGCAGGCGGCTACGTCCACCCGTCCGTAGCAGTAGCCGGTCGGCAGCAGGAGAACGGTCGGGGCGAACCTGTGCCCGCCCAGGTGGCTCGACTCCCAGACGCTGCCGGGGTGCAGCGTCGACAGGGCGGACGCCAGCGGCCGTCCCGTCACCGCGCAGCAAACGTCGCGCCGACCGTTGGTGCACACCAGCACCAGAGGATCGGTCGTCGACTCGCCCGCGCCGGACACCGTGGCCGACAGGTCCAGGTCCAGCAGTTCACGTGGATCGGACACGGTGGTGTGGCGCAACCAGCTGCGACCGGGCATCGTGGACGCGAAGTAGACGTTCCGGGTGCCCGAGGACGACCGGCTCCTGCCCGGCCGCCTCAGCAGCACCACTCGAACACCGGCGGCGTCAGCGCGACGCCGGAGTTGCTCGGCGACGTCGGTGTCGAGAGCGCTGTTCCACAGGGCGTCCGCACCCCAGGGCCCTGGTTGCTCGACGCACAGCCACCTGCTCGCGTGCGCACTCGTGCCCGCCATCGGCTCAGCCGTCCGTCGTGCCACTTCCGAGCACCTCATCGAATTCCCCCGAATAGGTTCCAGCAGCGGCGAGCTCTCGCTCCACTCGCAGGCCGTCGCAGTGATCAACCTCGACTTGTCAGCACGCGAATCACACCGAATCGCGATTCGGTTTTCGACATCAACGTGAAGGGAGTTCTTGACGCGAGGAAAATCGCCAGTGGACAATACTCTCATCACCACCTGGCGACCGTCACTTTCGACTGAATTCACCAGCCCGAGAGGCTCACTAGGCGTTACCCGAGTATGTCATGCCTACTCAGGTTGTCCTAACCCTTCCCCTTCGTCCGACCACGGGTGACAGAGCACATCCACAAACAACTGCTCCCCGGAAGTCGCAACCGGGAATCCCGGTCCGACTTCCGGGGAGCGGTTCACCCGGCGAAGATTCGTCCAAAGGTCACTCGTAGATCGTTGCGGCTAATATTAGGTGGAGATGTGCTCCTTGTCCCTGTCGTGAGGATGTGCCGTGCCGAGGTCGTCGTTGCCGTCGGTGGTGTTGAGTGCGGATGAACGCGAGTGGCTGACCAGAGTGGTCAGGATCGGCGCGCATCCCGCGCAGGAGGTCCGCAGGTCGCGGATCCTGCTGGAGCTTGACGAGAACGGTCGCGAGCCCGCAGGCCGCCGGGAGATCGCCGGGAGGGCGGGGGTCGACCCGCAGACGATCACCAACGTGGCCAAGGCATATGTCGAGTGCGGTGGCGATGTCGTGGTGACGATTCAGCGTAGGAAGCGCCTCACGCCACCGGTCGAGTCGAAGATCACCGGCGAGGTTAAGGCCCGGCTGATCGCGATGGCGTGCTCGGTCCCACCGGCAGGGTATGAGCGGTGGTCGCTGCGGCTGCTGGAGAAGCACGTCCTGCTCGCCGAGGACATCCCGGACCTGGACCACACCACCATCGGCCGCGTCTTAAAAAAACGAAACTGCGTCCTCGTCTGAGGAAGTGCTGGACGATCCCGCCGAAGGCGAACGCGGAGTTCGCGGCCCGCATGGAGGACGTCCTGTCCGTCTACGCCCGGCCGTACGATCCCACCCGCCCGGTGGTGTGCATGGACGAGAAGCCCTACCAGCTTCTCGATCACGCCCGTGATCCGCTTCCGGGCCGTCCGGGTCGCGATGCCCGTCAGGACGGCGAGTACGTCCGCTGCGGCACCTGCTCGATCTTCGTGTGGGTCGAGCCCCTGCGTGGGTGGCGCCGTGTCCACGCCCTCGCGCAGCGAACCAGGATCGACTGGGCAGGGCAGGTCAAGCAACTACTAACCGCCGACCACCCCGACGCCGAGACCGTGGTGCTGGTGATGGACAACCTCAACACCCATGGCATCGCCTCGCTCTACGAGGCCTTCGCACCCGACGAGGCCTTCACCCTGGCCCAGCGCCTGGAGATCCACCACACCCCCAAACACGGCTCCTGGCTCAATCATCGCCGAGATCGAACTGTCCACACTGGCCCGTCAATGCCTCGACCGCCGCATCAGCGACATCGACGTCCTCAACACCGAACTCACCGCATGGCAACACGCCACCAACGCCGACCAGCGCCAAGTCAACTGGCAGTTCACCACCGACGACGCACGCATCAAACTACGCCACCTGTACCCAAAAAATTAGCCGCAACGATCTACTCGTCCGGTTTGACCGGGCCCTCGGTGTCGATCACGCGCTTGTTTCCCGGAAGCGAACGGTGGCGTCGATGTGGGGGTGGCGGGACTTGAGGAGGTCGACCGCCCAGACGACCAAGGCGCAGGCGGCGAAGCCTGCCCCGAGGAGGCTGGAGTCGACCCAGCCATAGGCGGCGAAGACGGCGGTGGTCGTGGCCGCGCCGAGGGCGGAACCCAGGGAGTAGAAGACCATGTAGGTGCCGATGGCGCCGCTGACACGGTCCGGGTAGGCGACGGTCAACACGTGCTGGCTGCTCACGTGCACCGCTTGGACAGCGAAGTCGAGGAGCACGATGCCGACGAGCGGGATCCACAGCGTCCAGGACAACTGCGCGATAGCCGCCCACGAGAGGATGAGCAGGGTGAGCGCGAAGCCGGTGACGGGGCTGGCGCGCCCCGCGTCCGCCCACCGACCGGCGCGGGCGGCGCCGAGCGCACCCGCGAGGCCGACCAGGCCGAACAGACCGACCTGACTCTCACTCAGGTGCCACGGCTGCTCCGTCAACGGCAGGGACAAGCCGCTCCACAGGGTGCCGAACGAGGCGAACAGGAAGAACGCGATGAGTCCGCGCGTCAGGAATGTGCGCTGTCCGAGCAGTCCCCCGAGCGCGGCCACGGCCTGCGCGTACTCCGCAGGCCTGGTGGGGCGTTCCTCGGACGGCAGCAGGAAGACGACCAAACCGGCGAGAGCCAGGGACAGCACCGCGAGCACGAAGTAGATGCTGCGCCACCCCCACACCTGGGCCAGCGCGCCGGTCACGACCCTGGCGCCGAGGATGCCGACCACGACGCCCGAGGTCACCACGCCGATGGTGCGCCCGCGTTCGCCCGGCGGGGAGACCGAGGCCGCGTAGGCCACCGTGGTCTGCACCACGACTGCGAACAACCCGGCCGCCGCGAGGCCGAGGAAGGCGACCCACGCCGTGGACGCCAGGGCAGTGATGCTCAACCCCACGGCGGTGATCGCGAGGTGGACGGCGATCAGCTTGCGCCTGTCGACGACGTCACCGAGCGGTACTAGCAGCACCAGTCCCACCAGGTAGCCGAACTGGCCTGCGGCGATGATCCAGCCGGTCAACTCCCTGGGCAGGCCGAGGTCACCCCCCATCGGCCTCAGAACGGGCTGGGCGGCGTAGATGCTCGCCACAGCGACACCGCACACAACAGCCAGCAGTAACCGGCGCCACGCATTCATCGCACTCCCTTCCAAACGGTTGCAAAATGCAACTGTTTGAAGTGTACGACACCCGTGGCCCGATACCCGCACTCACCGGGATCCACCGCGTCCGCACACATCACGAGACAGTCGCGAAAGCTTTTGCCCACCGGGAATTCCGGATGACCGCGAGCTGCGAACTCCCATCACGGGACCCCGCAGGCCCCGCGCCCCGCCTCTGCGCCGTGCGACGGCGACCCGGGTGGTGGCCGCACGAGGGACAGGCGGGCGCGGGTGGTCGGCAACCGCTCCGCGGACCAGGCTCGACGCGGGCGCCGCGGGCAGGGCGCTCAGGCCACCGGACGGCCGATCTTCCAGGCACCGGTACGGCCTCGACAGATCCCCGCCGCCCAGCGTTCCTCCGACCCGTCGAGTCGGGGTGATCGGACACGATCACCCGGCGTTGGCCAAGCCTCGTACGCCGGTGCCCGGCCTGCGGGTCAGCTCGGCACGCAGCAGGTCCAGCCCCATCGGTCCCAGGTCCAGAGCGCGCTGGTGGAAGCTCGCGAGGTCGAACGCTCCCCCGCTGTGGCGGCGGGCCTCGTCGCGCGCCTCCAGCCACACCTTCTCGCCCAGCTTGTAGGCGATGGCCTGTCCGGGGCGCCCCAGGTACCGGTCGACCTCGAACTCGACGAACCCCGGCGAACCCAGCCCGCAGCGCTCGGTGAGGAACTCGCGGGCCAACCGCGGCGTCCACCGCTCACCCTCGTGGAACCCGGTGCCCGCGGGGATCGGGAGCCGCAGGTGCAGCCCGATGTCCAGCACGATCCGCGCCGCGCGCAGCTGCTGGCCACCCGCCAGCATCCCGAGCCGGTGCGCGGGGTCGGCGAAGTGCCCGAGCTCGTCCATGAGCCGCTCGGCGTAGAGGCCCCACCCTTCGCAGTGCCCGATGTGCAGCTCGCACGAGAGGCGCTGGAACCGGTTGAGAGTGGTGGTGTTGAGGGTCGTCACGCCCAGTTGGAGGTGGTGGCCCGGCACGCCCTCGTGGAACACCGTGCTGGGCACCATCCAGGTGGGGATCGGGGCGTCCCAGTCGGGCACCGGCCACCAGACGGTCCCAGTCCGCGAGAGGTCCTCGCTGGGTGCCGAGTAGTGGGCGACGCCGTGCCCCGAGGTGATCCGACACTCGATCCGCCTCAGTGACTCGGGGATCGTGAAGTGCGTTCCGTGGAGGTCGGCGATGGCGCTGTCGGCGAGCGCCTGGACCAGGTCGCGGAACGCCCCCGCGCCCGTAACCTGGTAACGGGGATCGTTGTCCAACGCCGCCATCACGGCGGCGACGGGCTCGCCGGGAGCGATCCGCGCCGCCTCGACCACGATCTCCCGGCGCACCCTGGCGAGCTCCTCCCAGCCCCACTCGTAGGTCTCCGACAGGTCCAGCCGGGTGCCGAGGAACTCCCGCACACCCAGCTGGTAGCGGTCCGCGCCCACCGCGTCCTGCTCCGGCGCCTCCGCCGCGAGGTCCTCCGACAGGTACACAGCGAACCCGGCCAGGGCCTCGTTCGCGGTCGCCACGGCCTTATCCACGGCGTCGCGCACCGCCCCGTCGCCGCTGCCGACGGGCAACCCGGCGAGGTACCGACGCAGGTCCCGGCAGTCCTCGGCGTTGCGGACCACCTGGCGGCGAGGCGCGACCCGGCCGCGGTCGTACGCGGCCACCAAGCCCTCGCGAAGCCCGGCCAGCGCCTGCGGGACGGCCCGCAACCGCGCCACCATCGTCTCCCACACCGTGTCCGCGCCCTGGTCCAGCACCGCCACCGCCTGCCGAACCCGCTGCACCGGCCCGTCGATGGTGTCCAGCAGCGTGCCGTAGGCGTCGGCGTCGACCAGGGCGACCTCGGTGGCGAGCCGCTCGCGCAGCACCGCCGCGGCAACCCGCTCGGCAGCGTCCGCGACCGGGGTGGCGTCGACCGCCAGCAGCATGCGCCGGGCGAGTTCGGCGCGCGCCCAGGCCGCCTGCGGGCCGAAGTCGGTCAGCCGCCGCTCCTGTCCCGCGATGCCCATTGCCGCCGCCAGGCACGGGTCCAGCACGGCTACCTCGTCCACGTACCGGTCCGCGAGGTCGGTCAGCTCGGTCCTCGGCGGGGGCGGTGCGTCCCCGTGCTTCACACCGGGGTCCGTTCGACGGGGGCGGGCGCGTGAGTGCGGACCGAGAGGGAGCCGAAGAGGTCGACGATCCAGTCGCGGACCTCCTCCGAGGTCTCCCCCTCGACGACTCCCGCCAGAACCGTCTCGCCCGCCTGGTAGGTGATGTGGTCGGCGGGCGACGTCCCCGGCGGCAGCTCGTTCCAGGTGACCACGCGTGGGCTGGAGCGGAACGGCGCGGCCCCGTCGAGGCCTCGGAACTCCAGTCCGACCAGGTGGTGACCGGGGTGGACGAACCAGCCGTACCGGGACTGGTCGGCCGACGGCGAGGGCAGCGCCTCGGCGACCGACTCGCCGAGCGCGATGCGAAGCTCGACGGACGGCAGGTGGACGCCGGTGGCCAGCTCGACGGTCGACACCACGTCGGCCCCGCCGACCCGGTTGCCGACTTCGAGGAACACCGGTGTCCCGTGGTCCAGGATCGCCTCCAGGTGGAAGCTGCCGTTCTCGATCCGCACAGCCGCCAGTGCACGAGACACCCAGTCGCGGATCTGCGCGGAGAACTCGATCTGGAACGACCCCATCGGCGCGCCCTGCGCGTACTCCAGGCACGTGCCGACGTACTCGCTGGCGCACAGGAGCAGGACCTCGCCGCCCTGCACCAGGCCGTCGAAGTGCCGGATCGGCCCCGCGACGAACTCCTCGACCTCCCAGTCCGCCAGGTCGGTGCCCGCGTCGACCTGGGCGATGCCCGTGCGGCCCCCGTCGATCGCATCGAGTGCCTGGCGGGCGGACCCGAACACGAGCACGCCCTCGCTGGACGCGCCGCAGTTGGGTTTGAGGACGGTGCTGCCGGGCCACGGCGCCCGGCCGCGCTGGTGGAGGAAGCGGGGCAGCGGCAGGAAGCGCGGCACGCGGATGCCCGCCTGCTCGACCGCCCGCTTCATCAGGGTCTTGTCACGGGCGAGGGCGACCTGCTCCGGGACCGCGCCCGGCACGCCCAGGTGCTCGCGCAGCTGGGCGGCGTCCAGCAGCTCGTACTCTGACATCGAGATGACCAGGTCGAAGTCGCGGGGTTCCTGCGCCAGCCAGTCGCGGGCCTCCTCGAAGGCCGGGGCAAGGCCGGGACGGCTCACCCGCTTGCAGCGCAGGCCCGGCGGCAGGGTATCCAGCGCCGAGTCGGTACCGAGGTAGGTGATGTCGTGCTCGTCGTGGGACACGCCCCGGTCGTACTCGATCTTGAAGTAGGGCACGCGGTGCAGGATGAGGATCCTCATCGGGCTCTCCTGACGGAGTCGGCGAAGGAGGTGGCGAGGGCGTGGTCGAGGGCGACCGACCAGGCGTGCCGCAGCACGGGGACGAGGTCGCGGATGTCGACGCTGTCGGCGAACAGGATGACGCACGCCTGTGCGGCGAAGTCGGCGTTGTCACGGGCCACGGCGTGCAGGTCCCGACGACCGGAGGACAGCCAGGAGAACTCGCCGATGGCGAGCTGCCCGTCGGCCAGGCTGAACCGCTCGGCGGTGGCCGCGACGGCCTCGGCGAACGGATCCGAGTCGACCGCGATGTCGGTCGGGGAGAACGAGCGGTCGCCGCTAACGCCGAGCAGCACCGTCGCCGCCGAGCAGCCCGGCACCAGCGGCCCCGCGTCGGCGGCCGCGCCGAACGCCGTGTCGACCCAGTGGTGGTGCAGGTCGATGCCGTAGACCCACCGGGCCAGCATCCAGATCCGCATCCCCCCTGGCCGCCTGTTGGGCTCCACGATCGCGGTGTGCAGCCCGTCGTCGCTCAGCTTGATCTCGTTGTGGAACGGGCCGTCGCGCTGACCGACCAGCCAGTTCGCCTGCCGCCCCGCCCGCTCCAGCGACACGCGCTCGTGCTCGTCGACCACGGCGGGCAGCACCTGCGCGACCTCCACCGGGTAGCGGCCCGACGCGCTGACCTTCTCGGTGAGGAACGACAGCGGGCCCAGGCCGTCGAAGGAGTACTCGCGCCGGTACGGGATGAGCTCCTCGCAGATGACCCCGCCCTCGACGTAGGGCAGGACCTCGGCGAACACCGTCACCAGGTCGTCGCCGGGCAGGACAGCCACGACACCCCGGTTGTTGCCCTCCGCTGCGGGTTTGACGACGAAGCCGCCGGGATGCGCGTGGGCGAAGTCGGTCAACTGGTCGAGCGAGGCGATCTCGGCGAACGCGGGCACCATGACGCCCTGCGCCACCAGCAGGTCGGCCACCCGCGCCTCGGCCACCCTGTAGACGTGCTTGGAGAAGGCGCCCCCGGCCAGCAGCGGCGAGTCGACCGCAACACCCAGGCGCCGCAGCAGTTCGGCACCGCTGCGCACGGCGTTGTCGGAGAAGACGATGCCCGCCCCGATCCTGTCGCGCCATACGTCGAGCGCTCTCTCCGCGCTCTCCGCGAAGTCCTCGCGCAGCGGGTCGAGGTCGATCACCACGTCCGCGACGGCGTCGTCGGCCGCAGTGGGGTCGGCGCGGATCAGGACCACGGTGGCGCCGTGGCGCTCGCGCGCGTGGTCGCACAGGTGGCGGACCTCGTCGATGCGGCTGAGGTTGTAGTCGACGACGAGCAGGATCGGCCCGGTCACCGGTTTCCCACTTCGTACTCGATCCGGATCGCGCGCTCGGACGCGGGCATTAGCTCGGGCAGGAGCACGTTCCGGTCCTCCTTGTCGATGCGCCACAGCACTTGCCCGAGGAACACCTCGCGCGAGGACGTCTCGACGACGTCGCCCGCGGTGAGCAGGACGTGCGACAGCACCGGCTTCAGCGGGAGGTCCTCGTCGACCCATACCGCGCGGATGGTGCCGGGGTCGGCGAAGAAGACGCGGAAGAACGTCGTGGTGCTGCCTGGCGCGGTGCCGTCCTCGGCGTACGACATGCCCTTGATCGCCTTGAGGAACCCGGCGGGCCTGTGCGCGGTGAGCAGGGAGTCCAACCAGAAGTCGAGCATTCCGGGACCGCCGGTCTGCTCGGCCACGCTGGGCGAGATGAGGCTGCCGCCGACGCGCGGGTTGACCTCGATCAGGTCCCAGCCCGACTGCGCGTGCCGGGCCTCGACGTGGAAGCAGCCCCACCGCAGCCCCAGGGTGTCGAACACGGTCGCCACCCAGCGCAGGCCCTCGGCGGTCTCCTGTCGGGACAGGCTCGTGGGCGGGCTGACGCAGGCGTTCTCCAGCACGGTGCCCGCCGTCTCCGTCACCTCGCACTTCTCGTGCACGGCGACGACGTTCAGGGTGCCGTCGACGACCACCACCTCGAAGCTGAATTCCCGACCGTCGACATAGTCCTCGACGAGGAACTCCACGCAGAGGTCGTCATCCGGGTGTGCGTCGAGGGTGAAGGCGCTGGCGTAAACGACGTCGGAGCGCGCCTCTGCGGCGATGCGCTCCACGTCGGCCCAGGTCGTGCCGGGGCTGAGGGGAAACGTCCCGAACGAGGCGATACCGCTGACCGGTTTGACGAAGTGGCGGCCGCCCTCGCGGTGGCGCTCGGCGAGCGTCTCACGGGTGAGCGGCACCGCCCGTGCCCGTGTGAGGCCCGCATCGGCGAGGCGGTTGCGCAGAGCCAGTTTGTCGCGCAGTCCCAGTACCTGCTTCTCGTCCAGGTCCGGTGCGCCGAGGCGGGCGTTGGCTAGCGCCATAAGGTGCCGGTAGCCCTCCCACACGGTGAGGCAGCACAGCGCGGACGCGCCCACGGCCTCCAGGTGGTCGAGGTAGTCGTCGACGTCGCGCCGGGTCAGCACGTGCCCGTCGGTCACCCGGACGTCGTCGGCCAGGCCCGCCAGCACGGCGGACCTCGTCTCCTGGTGCTGCGGTTCCGGGCGCGAGCTGAGCAGGTAGACCTTCACCCCTCGTGCCGCGACCGCGCCGACCAGGTCCTCCATGAACGAGAACCCGACATGGCTGAGGAGCAGCACCCCCATAGCGTTCTCCATGATTGATCCGATCTCCTCGCCGGTGGGCGGGGGCGTGGCGCTCTCGCGACGCGCCCCCGCGCGGGGTCGGGCTCAGGCGGGCTGCTTCTCCGCGTCGGCGATGGTGTCCAGGTAGAGCTCCTCGAAGTACTGCGCGAGGATCGACTGGTGCTCGGCGAGGTACCGCTTGAACGCGACCACGTCGCCCTCGTCGCGCAGCAGGTGCCGCACGGCTGCCCACACCTCACCGGGGTGGTCGTCGTTGATGTCGGTGTGCGAGTGGCTAATCTGGCCGCCGATGTTGCCCTCGCCGACCGAGGCCATGAGCGCGTCGAGCTTCTTGGGCTCCAGCTTCACGTTCACGTACTCGACCAGGTAGGAGTAGGCCACCACGCCGAGCGGGCCCTCGTGGTCGAGCAGGTAGGAGAAGTAGCCCGCGAGGAGCTTGGTCGACAGGTAGGGCTCGGTGGCCATAAACTGCTCGCGCGTCACACCCACCTTGGCCAGGTCGTCGATGAACAGCTCGTCGTGCAGCATCTCCTCCTGCTCGTAGTTGGCCCACACCTGCGCCGCCAACGGGCTCTGCTTGGCGATCTCGACGAGCGCCTTGGCCTCGGCGACGCGCAGCAGCCGGATGCGCCACGCGGTCTCGACCAGGTTGCGCTTGTAGTAGGCCGAGTCGACTTTCTTGCCTTCGAGGTGGGCGGCCGCCGGGACGTTGGCGTACCACTCGACGACCTGCTGGTCGAGCAGCTGGTCCATCTCCGCGCGCAGTTCCGCCGAGGTGGTGGCGGTGAGGTAGGGGGTGCGGTCGCCATAGCCGACGTTGGTCACTCGGTTCACGGTGGTGTCACCTTTCTCGTGTTCGCTCGGACGTTCGTGCGAGCGGGTCAGTCCTCGGCCGCGGGGCGGATGGTCGCGTCGCCCCGCAACCTGCACTGGCAGGCAAGGCGGTAGTCGCCGCCGGTCCTGCCGAGGTCTTCCAGGAAGTCGACCTCGTCGTGGTCTGGATCGCCGAGGGACTCCAAGCCCTCCAGCACCTCGATGACGCAGGCGCCACAGGCGCCGGAGCGGCAGCCGAACGGGATGAGGCGCTGTCTGGTCTCATACTCGACCTCGGTGAGGGGGGAACCCGACGGCAGCAGGACCTCCACCCCCGTCGGGAGGATGGTCAGCTTCTCGACCTTCACCGCGTCGGGGTGGCGTCGTGGTCGGTGGAGTGCTCCGGCGCCAGCCTGAGGCCGGGGCGCAGTTCGGCGGCGACGTGGTTGGCCGCGGTCGCCGCGTCGCCGAAGCCGACCGCGATGAGCGGGACACGACCCTCGTAGGTGCAGATGTCGCTGATCGCGTAAACGCGCGGCAGGTTCGTCCGCATGGTCCGGTCGACGACGACCTGGCTGTTGCGCACCTCCAGGCCCCAGTCGCCGATCGGTCCGAGGTTCGTGATGAACCCCAGCGCCGCGACGACCGTCTGCGCGGGCAGGCGCAGTTCTCCGGCACCGGTCTGGACGCGCAACTCCTCCAGCCGCCCAGCGCCGTGGCAGGCGCTCACCCTGGCATCGGTGAGGACCCGGATGTTGGCCGCGTACATCTGCGTGACGCTGTGCTGGTGGGCGCGGAACGCCGAGCGCCGGTGCACGACGGCGACGGAGCGGGCGATCGGCGACAGGGCGATGGCCCAGTCGACCGCGCTGTCGCCGCCACCGACGACCACTACGTCCCGGTCGCGGTGCTCCTCCAGCCGCGGCACGTGGTAGGCCACGCCGCGCCTCTCGTAGGGCCGCAGGACGGGCAGCGTGCGCGGCACCGCGCGTCCGAGACCGGCCGCGATCACGACCGCTCCGGCGTGCACCCGCCCGCCGCCTTCGAGCCCGACGATCCAGCCCGAATCGCCACCGGTGGTCAGGGTGGCGGCCGTGCGGCCAAGGAGGAAGCGCGGGTCGAACGGTGCGACCTGGGCGAGCAGGTTCTCGACCAGCTCCCGACCGCGGACGGCCACGTGGCCCGCGATGTCGTGGATCCTGCGTTCCGGGTACAGGGCCGTGATCTGACCGCCCGGCTCGGGCAGCGCGTCGACCACGGCGCTGGTGAGCCCGCGGAAGCCCGCGCAATAGGCGGCGTACAGGCCGGCAGGCCCAGCGCCGACGATCGCCACGTCCGCGGTCGTGTCCACTTGATCGCCTCCTTGGTTCATCCTGAGCTCCAGGTCCGTTCAACGGTCGATATCGAGGTGGACAGCCCGATCGGCTTCGGTCATCAATGCATTCATTCGACTTCGCCGCGGATTCACATCCACGCGGCGGGGAAACAATTAGCCGACTGGGATTCTTCGGCCATGTCCCAATAGTTCACGAGTGCGGTCACACCGTCAAGGCGGGGAACCGGGATTCCGCCAGCGAGCGATTGTGCGGGAAAATCGGTGGCAGAATTCAGGGCATGGGCGATGACCCGGCTCGTCCGCGTGCGGCGTCCGTTCCCGCGCGTATGGCGGGTAGTTCGATCAACCCAGGGATCGGACGACCCGCAGCGCGCGGTCGACGTCCTCGGGGAAGTTGACGATCCCGGCCGACAAGCGCACGTGCGAGACCGCGTACGGCGTGGCGCTGGCGACGACCCCGTTGTCGCGGAAGATCTTCACCACCTCCATCGGCCGGTGGCCTCGGACGTCGAAGCAGACGATGCCCGCGGTCAGCTCGGGGTCGAGCGGCGTGTGGAGCGTGACGTGCTCCATCTCGTCCAAGCCTTCCTTGATGAGGCTGTTCATCTCGGCGATCCGGTCCTGGACGCGCTTGCGCCCGATCCGCTGGATGAACTCGAACGCCTCGGTGACGGCCCATTGGTGCTCGTAGGAGAAGAAGCCTCCGGGGCTCATCCAAGGACCCGCGGTCGGGCCCTCGGGTGCGCGGTGCTGCCGCCAGGCGTCGGCGGGCTCACGGACCATCAGGCTCGGGATCGTGGGCCGCAACAGCGCCCAGGCCTCCGGTTTGGCCCACAGGATCCCGGTCCCGCGCGGCCCGAGGATCCACTTGTGCGTGCCCGCCGAGAAGAAGTCGCAGCCCGTCGACGCGACGTCCTCATCCACCACGCCGAAGCCGTGGACGCCGTCCACCACGAACAGGACCCGGTCGGCCTCCTCACGATCACGGTTCACCTCCGCGAGCGCGGCCGCGATCTGCGCGATCGGCACCCGCACGCCCGTGCCCGAGTGGACCCAGGCCACGGAGAAGACGCGGGTGTTGGGGCGCACGGCCGCTCGGATCCGCGCGATCATCTCGTCCGCGGAGAAGTCCCGCGCCGACTCGTAGAGCGGGATCTCGCGCATGCTTGCGCCGTGCTTCTCGCAGGCCAGGCGCATCGCCTCGTAGTGCGGGTAGAACTCGTGCGTGGTCGTCAGCACCTCCTGCCCCCGTTCCAGGGTCACTCCGTTGTAGATCAGCGCCAACCCCATCGTGGTGCTGCTGGTGAGGGCGATCTCCTCGGGCCGCCCGCCGACGTACCGGGCGGCGGCGGCGCACGCGCCACGCCACAGCATGTCCTCGTCCCGCGCGAACATGTTGTCGTCGAGGAAGTTGTACGGATTCACGTCGAACGCGTCGCGGTACCGCGCGATGGCCTCGCGGACGGGGGCCGGATTCGAGGCAAAGTAGAAGTTCGACAGGTGTGCGAGGTCGGGGTCCAGTAAGAATTGCGCGCGGACAGAACGCCAATCGTCCGGCACGAAGGAGCGAGGCGCGAACTCCTGCGTCACACCATCCCCCCCGACCTCCGAGGTAGGCACGAAATCCGCCAGTTCCGAGTCGACCAGGCCAGCAGGCCGGGAAAAAGACATGATTGTTCCTCCGTGGCGTCCATACGAATAGATCACCCATCGCCAGAGTGGCGACGGCTGCGTTCCGCAACAATTGATTGCGGATTCATCAGGAACTCACTCGTGACGTTAATTGAATTCATTTCGCACTGTCAAGCATCCTTCATCCCACTAGGGAGGTGGAGCGCGAATCGCAGTACGGCACACCCCTGGCGTCGACCGGGGACATCACCGCCACGGCCTCAGCCGCAAGCGGCCTCCTTCACGGCTGCGGTTCCGACACGGCCCTCGCCCGCTCGGCGATCGGTGCCGGAAAAGCAGTCGGGCAGGACGGGAGTGGTCGACCGGCGCCCCTCGAGACGAGTCGACAATTCCTGCCAAGCGCGCACGCTCGCCTCCGCGAGCTTGGCCACGGAACTCACGCAGTGGGCGGGCAGGTCGACGACGAGGCGCTCGTACTCCCCCGAGCCCATCGAGGCCACCGCGAGGATGCTCAACAGCTGCCGACCGGACTGGGTGAGCCGCAACGAAGGGTCGGCGCGGAGCACGCGGAGCACCGCCTCCGCGTCGACGGGGTTCTCGCGGCGCCGTTCGACCTTGCGGCGCGGACTCGGGATCACCGGCCGGTCCTGGCGCAGCAACCGGTCCCGCACATCCCGCACGGTGCCAGGGGACACGCCGGCGATAGCGCTCACATCACGCAACGAGGAGGTCGGGTCCCGCTCCAGGATCTTCTTCGCGCACTCGCGGCCGGAAGCCGCGCTCAGAGGCCGAGTGCGTCCGTCGCGGCCCACCCTGGCCTGTCCTTCGGGCCAGTCGTCCTTCAGACGCAACGCGGCGATGGTCTTGTGCGACAACCCGGAGACCGACGCGATGGCCCGGTTCGACCACGCCGTGTGCACGCGCAGGATGCGCGCCGCGGCGACTTTCCGGTCGGCCAATGACAACGGCAGTCCGTGCCTCACGTTGAGCCGGACCGCCAGCATGAAGGCGCTCTCGTCGTCGCCGTCGAAGAAGCACGCTCGGATCTCCGGCTCGCCGCGCACCTGGGCGGCGCGCACCCGGTGCACGCCGTCGACCACCCGGTTCGTGCCCCGCTGGACGACGATCGGCGGCAGGTCGAGACCGGGTTCGGCCAGGGTCCGGATGTGCTCGTCGTCGACGCCGCCGGTGCGAGGGGTCCCAGAGAGGACGAGGACCGAGATGGGTATCCGCTCCACGCGAGCGTTCACGTCATCGCCGAACGTCCAGACCTCGTCGCCGTTCGGCGAATCCGTCCCGAATGTGCGGATCGCTCGGCTGCCCGCCACGCGCTCTCCCTCGAATTGCGGTTTGCGCAATTGCGCGTTCACAATCGGCCCGATGGTTGATCGCTCAACGGGCGCACGCTTCCGCAACTTTCCCGAGGCGACCACGTGCGACCTCCGCGAGCGGGGTGCGCTGCTGTGCAAGTGGGAGTTATCCCCAGTTGCACAGCGTTACCGACACTGTTTATCCGCCTTTGCAAACGACTACCAGGAGCGGCACCCTTGCTGGGAAAATTGCCAGTACCAGTGGGTTTGCCGCTCGCGAGACCTCTCCAAACCGTACAGCGGTGATCACTCCGCGTATATATTTCACTCATATAACGATCGTAGCACCCCGAGAAAAAGCGGAACTCCGCCAAACGGGGACGGACCCAGGACCATTCATTTGCACGCATTGGCAATTTACGAAGAATGAAAATTTGTTGCTCCACACGTCGTGGAGTTCGATTTTCCCGGTGCGCAAACGCCGACCAGGGAGGCACCTCAGCGATTTCCACGACAGGGCGGTTCGGCGAACGACAAGAGGCTCACCTCGCACGATGACAGGTACTGAGGGCCCCACACCTCCGGTCCAACCGGTAGTAGTATGCAACCGATCACCACGCTAGGCTCAAGGGTGGCAATATGCAACCGATCGAGAGTGAGCGCGCAGACGTGACGTCGTGCGACGCACCCGGACCGCAGGCGGGCCCGCCACCGAACGGGTGGTCGGATCCCCCGTGCCCGGTCGCGCGCGCGGTCAACCTCATCGGCGACCAGTGGATCCTGCTCATCCTCCGTGACGCGCTCGACGGCACGCGGATGTTCAACGCGTTCCAGCGCAACCTCGGCGTCGCCAAGAACATCCTGTCCGACCGACTGCGCAAGCTCGTCGAGCATGGTGTTCTCGTCCGTCGCACCGCCCCGTCGGGCAAGCGCCAGGAGTACGTTCTCACCGACTCGGGCCGTCAGCTGTTCACCGTGATCGTCGCCCTGCGCCAGTGGGGTGAGGCGCACGCCTTCGACGCTGGCGAACCCCGCTCGGTGCTCGTCGATAACAACACCGGCACCCCGGTCCCCGCCCTGCACCTGAAACGCGCCGACGGCGTCACCCTCGACGCGGGCAACACCCACGTCGAACGCGTCGAGTGACGACACCTCGGCAACTTGCACCGGTGCCCTGAGCTTGGGATTTAACCAAGTCGCAGGCTGGTTCGAGCACGTTTCGCCGTTCGGTGGACAGCCTGTCCCACTCTTGGTGATCATGTCCTTCTTGCTTGGGTCGGGGCAGGATCGACCGGCCCACGGCCGCGGAGGTGGATGCGCTGAACGTGGACGCCGACATGGAGGCGCTGTCGGTGCTGTCCGGGTTTCGTGACGGGTTCCACGAATGCCTGGACGCTCGTGCGGACACCTTGTTCGAACTGGCGGACTCGGTGATCTGTACCGACGGCCCGGTGACCTCGCTGGTCGAATTGTCCCTGACGCCGGTCTTCCGCCGCGGCCATGGCGCCCTCTACGACGCGCTCGCCGACGGCGCGCTCGACGAGGAACGGATCCGGGATCTGCCGGCCGAGCAACCTCCCGCCGACGCACCACTGATGTTCGGTATCGACGCGACCACCTACCCGCGACCCAACGCCGAATGCTCACCGGGCCGGGGTCTGCACTACGCGCCCTGCCGCTGCGACGGAGACCGGAAAGTGGTGCCGGGCTGGCAGTTCCAGTGGGTGACGGGACTGGAATGGGGCAGCTCGTCCTGGACGCTACCGGTCGACGTCCGACGGTTGCCACAGGCTTCGTGTCCGGTAACCGTTACAGCACAACAGATCCGCGACCTGACAACGCGGATGGCCTCACGGGCCGGGTCCATCGATCGACCGGTACCACTGTTCGTCCTGGACCAGGGTTACGCCGCGGCCGCGCTCACGCACGCCGTCGGTGACGCGGAGGTCCAACTACTGGTGCGCGTCTCCGGTGACCGGGTGTTCCACGACGGCCGTCCCGGTCCCCGCAAACCCGGACCCGGCCGCAACGGCGTGCACGGCAACCGTTTCGAGTTGGCAGCGGCGGAGCAGTCGCGCCGCCCTGATCAGTCCCTTGTCGTGCCGGACACCACCAAGTACGGCAGGGTCGAGGTCCGTGCTTGGCACGGGATGCACCAGAAGGTTCAGCGCACCGGGTATTTCGCGCGGATGCAGCCCGAGTTGTTCACCCGGCTGCCGGTCATCGAGGGCACACTGATCGAGGTCCGGGTGGAACGGTTGCCCGACGGACGCAAGCCGCACCGCACCATGTGGTTGTGGCACTCCGGTCCACAGGCGCCCGATCTGGACGTGTGCTGGCGCGCCTATCTGCGCCGCTTCGACATGGAACACACCTTCCGGTTCATGAAGTCCCAGATGGGATGGACCGCCGCGCGGGTCCGTCACCCCGAGCAGGCGATCCGCTGGACCTGGCTCCTGATCGCCGCCTACGTCCAACTCCGGCTCGCCCGAGACCTTACCGCCGACCTACGGCGCCCCTGGGAACGACGGACTCACCCTGGGAAACCCCTGACACCCCAGCGGGTCCGGCGCGCATTTCGTCATCTGCACCGCCAACTGGGCACTCCCGCCCGTCTGCCGAAAACCACCCACCCCGGTCCCGGACGCCCGCCTGGACGGTCGAACATCCCGGCACCACGCCACCTCATCGGCTCGGAAACACGCAAAACGGGTACACAGAAGTCAGGCGGAGCGAAGAAGAAAGGTTAAACCCCAAGCTTAGGCGTACTTCGCACCGGAGCGGGCCCCGGTGCCGATACCACCGTGCGTTCGTCAAGCCGAGACCGCCGTCCGGCAGCGGTCCAGCGCCGATGTGATGTCCTCGTCGTCTGGGGCCGATTCGGCGGCGACCAGCAAGTCGGCGAGGGCGTTGCCCCAGTGGGCCGCCGCCTCGTGCACCATCGCCCGGTTGAATCGGACTGCGGGGTCGTCGGGGGCGAGCAGCACCGCCCGGTCGAGGTCGGACAGCGCTGCCGCGTGATCACCGGCCTCGTGCTCGAGGGCGGCCCGGCCTGTCAGCGCGCCGACCAGGTCGTGGTCGAGCTTCAGCGCCCGGTCGAATGCCGCCATCGCGGCGGTACGGTCGCCGGTCTCGGCCAGGACTTGGGCGGTGACGACGTGCAAGTGGGTGTTGTCGGGGTCGACTGTGAGTCCGTGCTCCGCGTCGGCGCGGGCGGCGTTGAGGTCGCCTCGGTCGAGGTGGATACCCGCCCGGTTGACCATCGCATCGACCATGTCCGGATCGAGTTCCAGGACGTAGTCGAGCACGGCCAGCGCCGCGTCGATCTCATCGTGCTCGATCAGCAGTTCGGCACGGTTGTACTGGGCTTCGGGGAACGGCGGCCCGATGCGGATGGCGGTGTCGTAGTCGGCCAGCGCCTCGTCGTCCCGGCCGAGGGCGTGCAGCAGGTTGCCCCGGTCGATGTAGTAGTCGGGGTGGTTCGGATCGGTGGCGATCACCTGGTCCAGGCAGGCCAAGGCCTCCTCCGTGCGGCCGAGCTTGGTGAGTAGTTGAGACCGGTTGTGCACGAGTACGGATCGGTGCAGTGCGTGTGTGCCGGGTGCGATGGTCCGGTCCAGCCACGCGGCACCCTCGGTGACCAACCGCAGCGCCTCCTCCAGGTTGCCGAGGTGCATTTCCACCAGGGCCAGGCCGTTCTGGTGGAAGACGGTGTTGAACACGCTGGTGTCGCTGTCGTCCGCGAGCAGCCGGGAGAACGCGATGGCCTGCTTGATCAGGCCTTTGGCGCGTAAGTGGTCGCGGCGGTCGCGGTGCCGGGTGTAGATCATGGCCCTGGCGTAGGACGCCTGCATGTGTCCGCGCGGTGACTCGGTGGCCGCGATCAGCTCCTCGTAGATGATCTCGGCCTCATCCGCGCGGCGCAGCATCATCAGGGAGGTGGTCATCTTGGTGGTGAACACCCACCAGGTGTTGAACGACGCGACTGGGTCCACCAATGCCCTGCCGCGCAGTGAGATGTCGATCGTGGCGTGGTAGAAACCCATGTTGAGGCAGTGGTTGAGGGCTTTTTCAAGGGCTGCGAGCCCGGTTCCGTTCGGGTCGCTGCCGTGCTCCCTGTGGAACGCGACCGCGCCGAGGGTGGGTGCCTTCTCCCCCAGTGCGTCGAGGGCATCGGCGCGGTGGTCGTGAAGCTCGGACCGGGTGGCTGCGGGCAGCCCGAGGTAGGCATCGACCAACTCCGGCCAGTCGACCGTGCAGTCGCCCTCGACATAGCGGGTTGCGGCGGCGAGGCGGTCAAGTTGCAGGGCGGCGGGCGGTCCGATGGTCATGGCGATTTCGTCGGCGTGCTCGCTCAGCACTGAGGTCAGCGGTGCCCCGGGGTCCGTTCCGCTGTCGCAGACCACCACGGTCAGCAGCGCGGGATCGGTACGGCGTACGAGGGCGGCGAGGAATTCCAGATCCGTCTGGTCGGCATCGACGGTCCGCACCACCAGCGACCGAGGGCCGAGGTCCAGTTCGCGCAGCCGGGCGTGGACGAACTCCACCAAGCCGTGGCCGAGACGTTCGGTGCGCACGCCGGCGTAGAAGCGGGTGCGCTCGGCCGGGATCGCCAGCGAAGTCAGCGTCTCCCTCGGGGCAGACAGCTCGCCTCGCAGCTCTGGGGCGACCGACAGCAGCTCGATCTGGTGGCGTTCCAGCAGTGCGCCTGATGCCCCAGGGGCCAACACGAGTGCCAGCTGCCCGGCGGCGGTGAACGGTCCGCGTAGCCTGCGCGCCGTGCTCACCGGTGCCATGACCGGGTCCGGTAGTGGTGCGGGCAGGCCGTCGGAGAGCAGCGCGGGCAGTTCAACCGGGTCGACGTCCCGGGGGAACCGGACCCAGAGGTGTCGGAACATGGTTGCCTCCAGGCTATGGGCGGGAATGTGGTCGGACGGAGCGTTCGCGACGTGCGAGGACGCCGGCGAGGGCGAACTGGCCCAGGGTCAGCACGAGGAACAGCACACCGTCGATGACGCCAAGGACGCTGGCGCCGTCCTCGACGCGGGTCACAAGGAGCGCGACGGTGTAGATCGTCGTGGGTACGACGGCCAACACCACGCTGCCCAGCACGAACGCGTAACCCACGAGCACCAGCCAGCTGTACCACCGGGCGACCGCGCGATCGCGCGGATGCCAGTCGGAGTTGTCGACGGGATTGGCGGGCAGCAGGTGCACGCGGGCGAGGCGGGCACGCAGCATGGCCAGTGCGACCGTGTGCAGGTCGACACAGCCAAGCGCGGTGCACACCAGGTAGTACAGGTCGGTGCGCAGGAAGAAGTAGAACTGCCACACGAAGCGCATGAGGGTGTAGAACGCCAAGGCCAGGCAGGCGCGGCCGAGTAGACCGAGGTCACCGGTGGCCGGGTCACGCAGAATTGCGGCTACCAGCGTCAGGGCCGCCACGGACACTGCGTCCGCGAGCATGCCCGCGAGGATCGGAAGGTAGCGCTGCCTGCGCGGGACGGCGACCAGTCCGTCGAGAGATGTCTCGAACACCAGGAAGATGAGCCTGCGCCCGATCCGCAGTGACGAGGAAATGCCCAACCGCCGCCCCGCGAGGGCGTGGAAGGTCTCGTGCACGAGGATCAGCGGAATCTGCCCGAAGAACGCGAACAGCTGGACCACTACGAGCGACGACACGAAGAACACATTGGAATAGTGCGGAGCCACTTCGGGAACGATCACCATCACGATGATTCCGGCGACGATCACCGCCGAATAGAGCAACCAGGCAGCCGGAGAAAATACTGCGATGCCCAATCGTCGCCACCGGACGGCGACCGGCTCCGCAACCGTCTCACCGTCATGGACGATCATCCCGAATTCCCCGAGCACCTCCAGAAATTCGTCGATGTCGACGGCTTCCCCGTATTCGCGTTCGTACCAGATGACCGCGTCGCGGAGGGTACCGCCTTCGGTCATCCTGACCAGCAGGGCCGCTCCGTCGGCCGGGAATACGCCGAACTCGCCGGTATCCGCCCTGCCGATGGTCACCTCGCCATCCGGCCCGTCCTCCGCATGGAAGGTGAGCCGGTGCAGTGGCAGCGGACGGTCCAGGTCGAATCGGGTGGATGTCATGGCAACCTCACGGTCGGGAGGGTTCCCCAGGCACGTTGCCCGGGGAACCCGTGGTCAACCGGATCAACGGGTCCGGGTGGCTCAGCCGCCGCAGCAGCACGGGTCGGAGTAGCCGGCCGCAGCCGTGGTCAGCCGCACGGTGCCGGCCTTACGAACCTTGATCTTTTTCATGGGAACCTTCATGGGAACCTCCGACGTAGAGCGGGAATGTCTCGAAAAAATCTCGAGATCTCGAGCGTGAAGTGATGCGCAACGCGATATGGAACTCGGATTAATCCGACCGACGTGGACTTCGGTAAATGATCTGTACAAATTTCGGGTCCTTGATTCCAGCGCTGCCTGTCCCAGTTTTCAGCCGAAGAAGGCTTTTAGTCAATGGACCACCCGAGTGACAGAAAACGGCACGTAGAAACCTGGCGTTCATGATGGGTTAATGTTCCCCTGAACGGAGCATTGCGTTGTCACCTGGAAGCGGCCGCATCTCCATGACCTTGAATTCCACGGCTCCGATATTTGTATTACTTATGGCACGGGCGCTTCGGGGGGCTTCGGCTGAGCATGATGCTGCGTTGCGGCTGGCATGGCCAAGCTCGGCTCGGAACGTTGACCTGGTGCTTGATCAGCGGCTCGATCAACCGGTCGCGCGCGCCGAGCATCGTGGCGTGATCGAGGTGCTCGTCGATCCACCGCCGCAACCCGAACTTCAGCGCGCCAGCGCGCTCACGGTCGCCAAGACCGACCACGAGTACTGACCTTTCGGAGTCGGGGTCTGTCTCGAGTCCATTTCACCGATTTGGGTGATCATCGCTGGTCCACGTGTCGCCGTTGATCAGGCATGCGATATGGCGATGGTGGTGGGGTCGGCCCGCAGGGCCGGGCCCGTCACGCGCAAATACGTCGGCAGGCGGCCGTGATGTTCGCCGACGGGATGAGCGCGGTGCAGGTCGCTTCCGCGTTGGAGGTCTCCACGACATCGGCGTACACGTGGCGGCGGGCCTGGGCGGCCGGCGGGGAGCAAGCACTGGCGTCCAGGGGTGCGCCGGGTCCGGACAGTCGGTTGTCGCAGACCCAGGTGCGACGGCTGGTGGCGGTGTTGCGGAACGGTCCGGCGGCGGCCGGGTGGGTCGAGGATCAGCGGTGGACTCTGGCTCGGGTGCGGACGCTGATCGGCCGGATGTTCCACATCACGGTGGGGATCGCCACCGTGTGGCAGGTGCTGCACCGGGCCGGGTTCACCCCGCGGCAACCCGTCGCCCGCGCCGTCGAGCGCGACGAACACGCCATCGGGCATTGGCGGCGCTATCAATGGCCGGCGGTAAAGGGGTCGCGCGCAGGCTGGGCGCGTGGATCTGCTTCGCCGACGAGTCCGGCATCACGCCGGGACCGGCCAGGGCCCGTACCTGGGCCCCGCGTGGTATGACCCCCCGTCGTGGGCGTCGCCGGGCGCGGCGGTCGCACGTTGTCCGTCGCCGGGATCGCCGCCTACCGCTCGGGGCAACGCAGCCGACTGCTGTACCGGATCCCGGTCCACAAAGGACGCAAAGGTGAACCGAAAGGCTTTGGTGAGATCCACTTCGCCTCCCTGCTCGACAACGCCCACCAACGCCTGGCAGCGTCCTGATCTCGGGTGCGCAAGCCTGGGCGAACCAGGGAGGCAAAGCATGAACTCCGCCATCCACTTCGACAGCTACAGCGAAGGTCGGACCAACTTCAAGCAGCTACTCGACGCCGCTGAGGAAGGCCGTGTTGCCACGGTCAGTCGCGACGCGGCGAAGACCGCGGTCGTGGACGCTCGCCGCATGCGGCATTTCCTGGCCTCGGTGACACCATCACGAGCCCAGGTAGTCGCCGAGGCTGGCTGGTGGTCGGTGTTCATCCCAGGCCTGCCCGTCGCGGCGGACGCGGAACTGTTCGACGACGCCCTTGCGGACATGGTCACGGCACTACGCGAGTACGCCGAAGACTGGCAAGACCATCTGCGCGACGCTCCTAACCACAAGGAGAACTGGGGGCTCGTGCAGTTGATCGTATTGAGCAGCGACGAGCAACTGACGGCGTGGCTGGTGAGCGACACCCGATGACCTGGCCGGCACCCACGCGTTCCCTCCACGTCCGATTCTGCGAGACGGAGGGCTGGAAGGTCGTACGTGATGCGCAAGGTCGACCGGTCGGCCATCACGCGACCTGCGAACTGCACCTGTCGGATGGACGCATCCTGCTGAGGTTTCGCACTTTACGTGGTGATGTGGCTGGTTGATCTCGCGTAACACCGGGGGTGACGGCGGCGATGGCCGGACATGGGGGAAGCATCGGCGTTCCTTGTAACCGCCCGTCGCCGGGAGATTCGCCGATGCTTCCAATCCCCACCGTACCGTCTGGCCTGTCCCGCGTGCTCGAAGGACTGCGGGGCGTGTTCACCGCGCCGAGTTTCACCACCTTCACCTCCCTGATCACCGGCCTGCTGGGCGCCACCGGTTCCCGCACGGTGACCGGGATGTGGAGCGCGGCCGGGCTGGCCGGACGCTCCCATCACGCCCGCGCGCACCGGTTCTTCTCCCACGCCCGCTGGGACCCCGACTCACTCGGGTTGTTCCTGGTCCGGCTGGTGGTGGCCCGGTTCGTCCCTGCCGGGGCGGCCTTGCAGGTGGTGGTCGACGACACCCTGTTCCACCGCTACGGCACCAAAACCCACGGGGTGTCCTGGCAGCACGACGGCTCGGCCAAGGGCCGTGACGGGCTCGGACGCGGCAACTGCTTCGTGGTCGTCGGACTCGTCGTGGCGGTGCCGTTCCTCGCTCGGGCGGTCTGCCTGCCGGTCCTGTTCCGCTTGCACATCCCCCGATCCGGGGTGTCGAAGCCGGACGCGGCCCGTGCGCTGGTCGGGCTGCTTGCCCGCGCGTTCCCCGAACGCACCATCCACGTCACGGCCGATTCCGCCTACCGGGGACCGGCGTGGCGCACCCTGCCCGCCACCATCACCTTCACCGCCCGCCTGGCGGCCAACGCCGTGCTCTACGCCCTACCGCCCGCACCCACCGGCAAACGCGGCCATCCGGCATGGAAAGGACCGAGACTGGGCACCTGCGCGGATCTCGCCGCCACCGCCAAGTGGCGTGAGGTGTCGGTGACCCGCTACAGCAAGACCCAGACCGTGCACATGGCCACCATCGCCTGCCTGTGGTGGGGATCGTTGCACCGCACCCCGGTGACGGTGGTGCTGCTCAAGGAGACCGACTCGACCCTGCCCTACGACGTCGCCGTGGTGTCCACCGACACCGGTGCCTGCGCCGAGACGCTCGTGTCCCGCTACGCCGACCGGTGGTCGGTGGAACAGTCCATCAAGGACTCGAAAATCCTGATCGGGGCAGGGGACGCCGCCAACCGGCTTCCTCTCGCGGTGCAACGCAGCGTGCCCTTCGCGATGCTGGGCCTGACCGTCCTCGTGCTCTGGTACGCCGGGCACGGCACCGCCGAGACGGACCTGGCCGCCGCCCGCGCCCGCGCACCCTGGAACCGGAAGAAGACCCACGTGAGCGTCGACGACATGCTCATCGCCTTCCGACGAGCCCGAATTACCGCCATCGGCGCAGGCCAGGACACACTCGATCATTATCCCGCAGAAGCCGTGACCAGCGGTTCAGCCGCCGCATAACTGATCGCGGTAGGGACCGCCCTCGCGGGCGGCCCCCCGCGCAGATCCCAGCGTGCGCTGCTAACGCACTGGGCTCCTGCCTCGGGTTCTGGCATCAAAGCGCCTTTCAGGGAAAGGATGCTTCACGCGGGCGGGTGGTAGCCATCGAGTCTCGAGACGGCGCATCCGCGTCCAGTTGAGGCGAGTGCGTTGGCTGCGACGCCGGAGCGACCTGTGCCAATGCCTCCTCGCCTGGGTGCGAAAGGCCGCCACGGCGTCGGTGTTGCCGGGCACGGCGTAGTAGGCGAGATATCCGCGAATCACGCTTCCCAACCAACGCCCTTGTTCCGGGATGGGCAGGTGCCGACTTCGCCGGAGGTGGTCTTTGACCTCGACCAGCTTCGCCCGCATCCGTTTCGAGATGGTCTTGCGCTTCAGCCAGAACCGCCCGGTCCTCGTCTTCCCGCAGATGTGCGTGAAGCCAAGGAAGTCGAACGTCTCAGGCTTCCCGACACCCCGCGCCACACGGGCTCGGGCGGCGTGCCGACCGAACTCGATCAGCCGCGTCTTGTCGGGATGCAACCCCAAACCGAACCTCGCGAACCGCTCACGAAGATCAGCCAGGAATCGTTGCGCGTCCTCCTGAAACTCGAACCCCACAGTGGAGTCGTCCGCGAAACGCACGATGATCATGTCACCACGCGCGTAGCGGTTCCTCCACCACCGAGCCCACAGATCGAAGACGTAGTGGAGGTAGACGTTAGCGAGCAACGGCGACGCCGATGCCCCCTGCGGTGCTCCCTCCGAGGTCTCCGACATCTTCCCGTCCTCGACGACCCCCGCGCTCAACCACTTACGGATGAGCCGCAGGACCCGCTGATCCGCGATCCGGTGCTCAAGGAACCTCACCAACCAGCGATGATCAAGATTGGTGAAGAACTCGCGGATATCCGCGTCGAGCACCCAGTTCACCTTCTTCCGCGAGATCCCGACCACGAGCGCGTCCAACGCGTGATGCGGGCCGCGGCCCGGCCGGAAACCGTAGGAGAAACCCAGGAAGTCCACCTCGTAGACGGCGTTGAGCACCTCGACGACGGCTCGTTGGAGGATCTTGTCCTCCACCGTCGCGATACCGAGCGGTCGCTGCCGCCCGTCCGCTTTCGGGATGTACACCCGCCGTGACGGACTCGCCCGGTAAGCGCCGCTGTGCACCCGTGCGTGCAGGTCCCGGAGGTTCGCCTCCAAATCCTGCCCGTAGGCATCCCACGTCACCCCGTCCACCCCCGGCGCCGCCTGTGGGCGTATCGCCCAATAGGCGGCTCGAAGGCGATCCAGGTCGACGTGGTGCAGCAGCGCGGTGAACCGCGCGTCCTTGTTCCTTCGTGCTGCTTCGCGCACACGATCCAGCCCGTGTGGCACGCCTGGTCCGGCGCTGTGTCCGGGACGTGTCGGTCTGGTCGTATTCCCCTTGGCCAACCCCCTTTCCTCCACCACCTCCGCAACCGCGTCCACGGTCTTGTTCGGCGGCTTCGCAGGTACTACGGGGCTGTCAGACTTCCCACGCTCGTTCATCTCAGGCTTACCGCCTCAGCGTTCCCTGAACGGCCCGCCCGGCCATCACACCGGCGGGCGAGCGTGGGATCTCCCGGTTCTCGCGCATGGAGATTCCGTACATGCACAGGTTCTCCGACCGCGCGGGGTCCCCTGGCGACTCGCGCATAGCGCCACCAGCGATGTTGCCTTCCGCCCGTTTCGACGACGTCGGCACCCCGATCTCCTTGATTTCGCGGCTCAATAGCCCGGCCTGCACGTACCCCTGTCAACGCTTCGCCGTCGCCCTCACGGACGCCAACGCATGACTCGGGGCCACCGTGGATCGCTACTCCTTCGATGTAGGGCTCTTCCATCCCCTTCTCCATGCCGGTTTATCCCGGCGCTCCGAAACCTCAGGCTGCTGTCGATCTCGTGGTTGCGGATCCACTGTGCGCCGTCGAGGTCGAACAGGTCGATGGGACCGGTGAACACCTCGCTCTCGCCGTCCTGCCAGGTGACGCGGGCGTCGACCACAGTGTCGTGGCGTCCGTTGCGTTTGATGTTGAGATCACCGATCGACTCGGCGAACGGTTGCCCCATGCGCATCTCGAAGGCGATGGCCCGCAGGTGGTCGAAGTTCAGGTCGTACTTGCGAGAGAATTCGATGACCTCGGCGACCTGAGCCTCGACGATCCCCGGTACCTGATCGCGGAGGTAGGTGGCGACAGTCTCGGGTTCCGGGTAGGCGAATCGCATGTGGTAGTGAAAGCGGCCGGGGCGGTTGAGCATGAACTCGTTGACCCGGTTCAGGTGATTGACCGAGAGGACGTAGAGGCGCTTGGTCACGCTGAGTCCGTCGAACAGGGACAGGAACTGGGTCTGCGCTTCGTCTTCGGCGAAAACTTTCTCAAACTCGTCGAAAACGACGAGGACTTCGCCGAGGTTGTCCAAAAAGGACGCCAGCCCTGGGGTGGAGTGCTGGACGAGAATCGTCGGTAGCGTCAGTTGCTCGCGGGCTTTGTCGGCGAGCATCCGCAGCATGAGCGACTTGCCCATGCCCTTGTCGCCGGACAGGATCACGCCTAAGGATCGGTCCATGGCCTGGTAGGCACGCACGATGCGATCCACGCGTTGTGTGTGGGAGCCGTAGACGGTCTCCTCACCGGGCGCGAGCGGGGCGACCTGGCGAAGGCTGTATCCGGTCATGTTGGAGAAGTCGATGTCGTAGGTCGCCACCGGAAGCCGGTCGAAGGTCTGTACGGAGTCGTCGTAGAAGCGGAACTGGCCGCTGGACACGACGATGGTGGAAGCAGGCACGGATACTCCCTTTCGCAGGAAGTGGGTCGGTGTGTGGTGCAGCGACATCACCGCGTCCCGGTCTCCTCACTCCGCCGACTCGTCGTCGGAGGTCGGGGCCACGAGGTGGTGATTTGCGTGCTGGAGCCGGTCGGGCACCGGAGGGAGGCGGTGCCCGACCGGGTGGGCCGCTGCCGGGGGACGCAGCGACCCGGCCAGGTGGCTCAGAACGGCGGTTCGTCCGCCGGGGTGGTCAAGTTGATGGCGCGGCTCAGGATGTCCGCGACCTCGCGGTCGGCACAGTCGGTGCGAACCTTTTCCCGCTCGTGGCGAAGGAAGGCGCGGAGGTCGTGGAGCTTCCTGGCGTTGTCGGCGGCGCGGGCGAGGTCGACAGGTTCCCCGTTGACGTGGATGGACGGCGCCGGCCCGCCGCGCGGGATGTTGACCGTGATGGCGTGGCTGCGGTCGTGTGGGTCGTCGGGCTGCATTCGGTTCTCCTGGTTGGTGCCGCTGTGGACGTGCCGTGTGCGGCACGGCAGGCGGGGCCTGGCGGCGGAGGTTCCGGCTGGTGCGTCCCGGTGGCCCGCAGCGCAGCGAGGACCGTCACCGGGACGCACTCGGGCGGGTTCATCGCCGCGAACCCCGCCTGCCGTGCTGAACTGGGCGAGTCCCTGCGGCGCCGATCAGGAGCGGCCGTTCAGCCTTCGTGCCGGGCACGAGGCATGTCGGTGTCGGCAACGTCGTCGGCGAGCAGGCGCTCGATGTCGCGAACGGCGTCCAGAACGCGCGTGGAGCGCTTGGCGTCTACGGCGAGGTCGATGGTTTCCTGGCGCATCCGATTCGCTTTTCGGGTCCAGTCGGGCTCGGTGAGGGAGTCGGCGACTCCCAGCACGACCTTGTAGCCCAGTCCCCAGAGGACCGCGTTGACGGCGAACCCGGCGATCGCCAGTGCGTCGATGTCGTTGCCGTACCACTCGTAGTCGGCGAGGTTCGCGCCCCGGCGCCGGAGTGACTCGGCCGTGGCACGAAGCAAGCCGCCGGTGCCGCAAGCCGGGTCGTGGATCTCCGATCCAGCAGACGTGTCGTTCGAGGTGAGGTCGGCCATCAGGGCCGGACCGGAGAGGCGGGACAGAATGTCGGCGACATCGGATGGGGTGTAGTACTGACCGCGGCCTTGCAGTGCGGACTTGGGCCGCAGCAGGGTCAGCACCAGGCCCAGCAGGTCGACGTCGTGTCGGTTCTCGGTTCCGGTCAAGCCGAGCAGGTCGATGCCCAACACGCGGTCGGCCACGTGTTTGGCCGCGCGCAGGTTCTCCGGTGACATCGGGCGGTCGTGGTCGAACCAGGGTTCCAGCAGTGGGTAGACCGGGTTGAGCAGGTCCGGACGGGTCCGGACGAACACCGTCCAGATCCTGCGGATGGAGTCGGCGAACTCGTCGGCGCCGAGCGTGATCAGCTCGGTGGCGATGCTGTGCCGTGCACCGTGTGGCGGGTTGATCAGCGACAGGGCTGCGAGGACGGACAGTGGTATCGCCGGGTCTGCGCTGCCGTGCGCGTTGAACCAGGCTTCGGTGGCGTACTCGGCGATCTTGAGGGCGTGCTCGTGAGGTCTGTCCGAGGCGGGGCTGATTCGAGCGGCAGTCGTGGACATGGTGGTCTCCGTGCGGTGGGGTACGTGAACGACGCCGGAGCGAGCGGACCGCGCCGGCGTGGAACGGCGGTGGCGTCGAGCAGGCATCGCGGGCCCGGCCTGCTGTGCTGGGCGGCTCAAGCACCGGGCGGCGCGATTCCGCTACCACGGGCCAGGGGCTCGGCCGCGGAGGACGCGGCCGGGCCCCTGGAGGGTCACCGCTGGAAGGCGGCGGCGACGGTGAGTGCCTTGAGGGCGCTGCGCTCCATGTCGTAGGCCGCGTCCGCGTCGGACAGGACCTGGGCGGCGCTGGTCACCGCGTGCAGGACGCCCCCGGCGGAGGGGTCCGCGCCACGGGTGAAGTGGGCGAAGATCACGTCCTGCTCGGTCTTGGTGTAGCCGACGACCTTGCCCACGTGCTCGATGGTGGCCTTGGGGTCGATGACCTGGACTTCGGCGCGGCGGGCGAGTTCGTCGAGCTTGCGGGCCATGTAGGGCAGGTCCAGAAAGGTGCGTGCGGCGTCGCGGGTCCTGGCCGTGGCCGTCTCCAGCTCCTTGCGGATGGTGTCGACGCTGTAGCGGACGACGCCGTGATCGAGCTTGGCTCCGGTGTGGATGGTGCGCAGGGCGTCCTCGGTGATCGTCAGACCGTTGTCGCACACCTGCACGCGCAGCTTCGGGGTGATCGTGGAGGCGCCGAAGCTCAGCTCGGAGTTGGTCACCTCGAATCCGGCGGCTACCACGGGGTTGTCGCGACCGAACTGGCCGTTGAACGGCGACCGGTAGAACTCCAGCAGGTGGGGTGCCTCGGCGGTGATGGTCGGCGCGAAGACCCGCAGGTACATGCGGCGTTCGGTCAGTTCGCCGCTGATCTCGACGTCCGCCGCGCGGTCGGCGATGCCGTCGAGTACCGCGGTCAGTAGCGGCAGGTTGTCGCGGAAGGCGTAGGAGTCCGACAGCAGGGCGCGTGCCAGGCCCTGGTCCTCGTTGTCGCGTGGGCTGAAGGTCCTGACCAGGAACGGCTTGTTGGGCTCCTGGGCGAGCCAGGCGTTGACGTTGTCGGCGAACAGCGACAGCATCCCGTGCTGGCGCAGCCGGGTGATGTAGATCGCCGGGACGCCCAGCTTGCCTGCGATGCCGGCGTCGAATGGCCTGGACAGGTCGAACAGGGTG
The DNA here is from genome assembly GCF_032460545.1 of Umezawaea sp. Da 62-37. GTDB lineage: Bacteria > Actinomycetota > Actinomycetes > Mycobacteriales > Pseudonocardiaceae > Umezawaea. The sequence goes on along the minus strand of NZ_CP135965.1, from coordinate 9,772,616 downwards.
GTGGGGTCGACGCCGTTGACGCTCAGGCGCGGCTGGTCGACTTCGAGGTGGCCTTCGGGGGTGATGCGCATCTTGTGCGCGGGAATGACCATGTCCTGCTGACGGGCTTGCTGCTCACGCAACTGCTGGAGCAGTTCGTCCAGGGACAGCTGCGGACGGCGGGTGAACGGCGTGGTCATCTCGGTGGTGGTCATCGTGGTGACGGCTCCTTCACGGATCGCGGCCACCCGACCGGCAGTGTGAGGCTGCGGTGTGTTCCGGCCGGGTGCTGACGCCCCGCCTGCGGGTGGGGCGCGGCTCGGTCGGACCGCCGAGGCCGGTCGGTCGGGGCTCGCCGCTGGTCCGTCCGGGTGGGATCGCGCAGCGACCCCGTAGGGGCTTGTCTCCCCGGACGGGTCGGCGGGCGGGCATCGGGCGCAGCCGGCACGGCGGTCCAGAGTGCGCAGCCGCCACCCGTGCGGGCGTCGTGCCCGACAGGCCTTGCCAGCGACTGAGACTGAGCACCCGAGTTGGCCAGTTGAGCGTGGTAGTTGGCCAGCCCGACGCTCGGCCGCCGTCGGTGCCGTCTCGCAGGCGAGAACGGCCGAAACGCACACAACGCGACAAGAGCGGATAATCAACAGATGGCTGACCGTCCTGTTGTATCGGTGCTTGTTCGCGTGAACCGCCTCGCAGGGGCGCCAAGACGTTGACCAGTTTCTGGTGAGCAGGAGGGCATCGAGTGACGTTGACATCGGCACCCGAGGTCAGGTGACGCACCAGCTCGTTGTCGGACGGGTGCGTTCTGGGATGATGTGCGTTCATGGCGAAGAAGCGGCGCTGGCGGTCACCCAGCAGGGGCGTGCTGCTGGGCGGACTTAGCCTGCTACTGACCGGCCTGCTGGCAGTTGTAATCAACTTCGCTACTGCGGCTGTGCCGCCGAGGTTCGCCCAGTGGACCGACGATCCGGTGTTGATGTGGGGCGCGGTTGGACTGCTGCTCGTCTTGATGATCGTCATCGGCGCCGTCATCCAATGGCGGGCTGCGGGGGAACCTGTTGCGGAGTCGGTAGTAGGGCCAGCCGAGCTCGCACCGGTACACAACCTTCCGCCGCGAAACCCGGCGTTCGTTGGTCGTAACTCCACGTTCGAGCGCATCGAGGCGGAGTTCACCGGCGGTCCGGTCGCGGTGGTCGCGATGCATGGTTTGGGCGGGGTGGGCAAGTCGGCCATCGCGCTCGAACTCGCCCATCGTGGCCACGTATCCGGCCGGTACTCGATCGTCTGGTGGATCCGGGCGGAGGCGGAGTCCACGCTGGTGGAGGACCTCGGTCGGCTCGCACCGACGTTGGGGTTGAAGCCCGTGCGCGACCAGGCCCGGACCATGCGGGAGGTGCGGGCAGCGCTGCAGGGTCGGGCGGATTGGTTGATCGTGTTCGACAACGTCTCGAAGCCCGAGGATGTGCGCCCCTGGCTGGTCGGCGGCCCTGGGGCCACACTGATCACCAGCCGATTCCGTGGCTGGGAGGCGACAGCAGTCCAGGTCGATCTCGACCTGTTCACCCGGGAGGAATCGCTAGCGTATCTGGCGCGAGCGATCCACCGGTACCGCGTGGACACGGCTGGCGAGCTCGCGTGGACACTCGGCGACCTGCCGCTGGCGCTCGCGCAGGCTGCCGCCTATCTGGACCTGTATGACCTGCCGATCGAAAGCTATCTGGTGCTGTACCAGGATAGTGAGGCGGCCGGGCGGCTGCTGGCCCAACGGGTCGACGGGTATCCCGCGAGCGTCGCCACGACATGGTTGCTGCACCACGAGCACTTGGCGACCGAGGAACCTGCGGCGTTGGAGTTGCTGCGGCTGTGCGCGTTCCTGGATCCGGAGGACGTCGACCTGGACCTGCTGCTGTCGGAGAGCGAACACCTGCCTGCCGAGCTGGCGGCCGCGGTCGGTGTCTTCGACCGGGAACGGGTGGTCGGCAGCCTCGTACGGACGAGTCTGGTGGCGCGCGGTGACGAGCAGCACCGGATCCGAGTGCACCGGTTGGTGGCGCAGGTGACGCGGTTGCAGCTGGGGGCCGACGTGCGAACGTGGGCTCAGCAGGCCGTCGCGCTGGTGAACGCGCTGTTCCCGCCGTTCCCAGGCGATCCGGGACAGTGGACGAAGTGTGCGGAACTGGCGGCTCACGCCAGCGCGGTGATCGAGCACGCAGAGGGTCTGGGGGCATCGGACGCACAGGCGAAGGCGTTGCTGGCCCGGCTGGGGGTGTACCTGCAAAGCCAGGTCACCGGGGGTCCTTCGCAGGTGCGTTCCGCCTACTCACGGCAGATCGAGCGCATCGCGCCAAACATGCTGACTGGACGCGATCACGAACTGGCGACGCTGGCAGCGTTCAGCACAAGCGACGACGAACCCGGCTATCTCTGGCTGCGGGCGGGACCGTGGTCAGGGAAGACGGCATTGCTATCGTGGTTCGCGCTGCACCCGCCCGAGCGGGTGACCGTGGTGTCATTCTTCGTTACAGGGCGGTTTGCAGGCCAGGCAGACCGGGCGGCGTTCGTGAACACCGTGCTGGAACAGCTGTTGACGATCACGGGCCTGCCGTTCCCGGTGCATCCGACCGCGGCCCTTCGGGAGGCCGCACTGCTGAGTCTTCTCGACGAGGTGGCGACGGCCTGTCGCGCACGGAGCGAGCACCTGCTTCTGATCGTCGACGGCATGGACGAGGACCGCGGGCTGGACGGCAGCATCGCCGCGCTGCTGCCTACACACACGCCGCCGGGGTTGCGGATCGTGGTGACCGCGCGGCCGAACCCACCATTGCCCGCAGACCTTCCCGCGGAACACCCCTTACGGACCGTCGAGGTCGTGCAGTCGCTGCCGCCCAGCGCACACGCACGGGCCATGAGGGCAGACGTGGAACAGGAACTGAAGCAACTGCTGAACGGGTCGGAGAAGGAACACGATCTGCTCGGCCTGCTCGCCGCTGCGCGTAGCGGCTTGACGACAACCGATCTCGCCGAGCTGACCGGCTTGGGCGACGCCACACTTTCCGACCTGCTCTCGAGCAACGAGCGGAGTCTGGTGCGTCGCAGGCGTGGCGAGACGTACGTGTACCTGCTTGGGCATGAGGTGCTGCAGAGTTGGGCATCAGAGCTGCTGGGAGCGCGTCTGGAGAACTACCGGCGTCGGCTGTGGACGTGGGCGAGAGGCTACGGGGAGCGCGGGTGGCCCGAGGAAACGCCCGAGTACCTGCTGATCGGCTTTCCATCGGCTCTCTTGGCGGCTGGACATGCCGTGCGGTTAGTCCACTACGTCACCGATGCGTCACGGCACGATCGGATGCGGCGACAGTTCGGGGATGATTCGGCTGCGCTCGCCGAGGTGGATGCGGCATTGGTCGCCGTTTCGGACGACAAAGACCTGGTCGCGTTGCTCGCAGCTCGACGGGCGACCCTGACGACAAGCGGACTTCGCCAGCGGCTCGACGACATGCTGCGTCGACTGCGGACACGAGCGAAACGGGCCTCCGGTGTCCGGTGATGATCCAGCGACCTGGGCATCACCCCCGGCAGCACCCTTCGTCAACAACGCCAGATCATCCTGACAGCCGAAGCGGCTCTGGAGACCTCAAATCGACATCCGCAACTCGGCATGACAGTGCGATGGGATGGAGGAACGTCCAGGCCAGCTTGGCGGCAGGCTGGCCAATAAGCATGATCAACTGGCCAACTCGGACGCTCAGTCACAGCGACACTGGCCCGCCTAGCCAGAAGATGATGCCGTACATCGAGCTGTCGACTGCATCTGCGCCTGACAGAGATCGCCGGAATCGACTCAAGCGCGAATACCAGCCGGTGCTGTTCCGATGTCTGCAGCTCGATACAGCGGCCTGGCATGCGCGGGCGGGTTGACGACGGCCTGGTGTTCGTCGCTGTGCTGCCTTACCGCGGTCTGTGGTCGAGCTGCTCCAACTCGGCGCGGTGCAGCGTCCTGTGCCCCCAGGGTCCGTGGCGACGGCAGTGAACTTCATGGTGTTCGCGCTCGGACACCAGCGCTCGGCGGCCAACCTGTGTCCAGCTCCAGTTCGTCATCCGCAAGTGGTTGACCATGTCCACCTTCGGCTTGGCCGTCGTGCTCGACCCCTGGTTCTTCGAGCGGCTGTCTGCGTGGCGGTCCGACACCCGCAGCCCTGGTGTTCGCAGAAAGAGATTTTGACCGGCTCTAACGACCTCGTGCATGGTTGCACCGACGGCCTGAGGTGATCTTGATGCGGGTCGTGCCGCGGTTCTGTCCAGTCATCGAGTGACGGGTTTGCCGAACGAGGTGATCTCGAGCCTGGTGGCCGAGATCGGCCGCTGTGGCAGGCCCGACAGGAGGCTCGGCTTGTCTCCCGGCTCCGTTTCCGCGCGCCGGGTGCGGGGGCGAAGTACAAGTTGGTATTGGTGGATCGTTTTGCTGGCGATGTTGGTGCATCCACGACGCGGGATCACGCATGACGTCCTGGCAGCGTGGTTCAGGGTCGATCGCTCCACGATCACCCGTGCCGTCAACGAAGTCCGACCGCTACTGGCCGAACATGGTTGCCGAGTCGAGGATGGTCGGCGATTGCGGACCCTTGCCGAGGTGGTCAACCACCTCGGCCGCAGTGGGAACGACGCCATTCTCGACGCGACCGAGGTCCGGTACGTCGACCTCCGGCAGGTGCCGCTGGTCGCGACCGGTTTATGTCGGGCAAGAGCAGGCAGAACGCCATCAAGACCATGATCCTTACTGACGAGGTCGGCCGGATGCTGTTCTGCGGCGCCACCGCGTCCGGCTCGACTGCGGACATCACCCAAGCCAACTCAGATGTCACCAATCCGTGCAGCAGACCCACCTTGCGACACCACGCCCAACATCGGGCCTTTCAACAAGCCCGCGTCGAGCAGCGGACCGACCAGTGGCAACAGCGCTATCAGCACCGAGCAAGCGTCGAAGGCACCATCGACCAAGGTGTCAGAGCCTTCGGCCTGCGCCGATCCCGTTACCGAGGTCTGGCCAAGACCAACCTCCCACACCTACTCACCGCGGCAGGTATCAACTTCAACCGCCTCAACGCCTGGTGGGACGACACACCTCTGGCCGCAACCCGAAGATCCCACTTTGCGGCATTGCGGCCCGCTGCCTGACGGCAGCGGGCCGCAGTTCGCCAACGGTGTCCATTTTGGATCCAGCGCCGCGAACACCCGTTCGCTGAACGCGTAGATCACGTCACGCATGTAATCCTCGCCGACCTGCATCAACGAGGTGATGTCGCGGACCGCTTGGCTTTGGCCGGACATCAGCACCACGATCGCCCGCCGCAGCGTCACTGGGTCCTTCGCGGTCCTGGTGATCCGCTGCAGCTTGCGTCCTTCTTCCATCGATACCCCGTGGACGAACACGCCCGGACGACGAGCCATGGCCACCTCCCGCACTCGACAAGCGGGACCAGCCTGACTCGGTCGGCTCGGGAGATCAATACCGGCTCAACGATCTGGGCAGCACCACTAGCTCGCGGTCGACCGGTTCCCAAGGGGCGTCACCCGCCATCGACCCGGTCTGGCCGATGGCGGGTGACGTGACTCTTGCTGTCCAGGAGACCCCGAGCTCCCGGAATTAATTTGATGTCAGCAATAAATCAAAATTGTGGCCACCCCGCAAATGGTCAAAGTGGCCAGAACCCGAAATCAACCGCTACAATTTACTGCGGCGAAGCAGATCCCTGACCGCCCTCAGCAATCCCGCCACTTCGCGAAGTGATTTTTCATCCTTAGTGAATCTAACAATCCACCATGAATAGGTAAATATGATTAAAAATACGAGAATGCTAGCAATCAGGGGAGCAACAACGATGATTACCACAAGGGTCACGTGCCACCAGCACTCACTAGAGAAGCTCGGGTTCGGGCCCGGTGTTGCTCCTCAGCCCCTGTCCGGCAGGCTTCCTTGCTCGGGGTCGTGTCCCTGGGGCTGCTGGACAGGGTTAGGCGCTCAGCCCCTGGGTGCCTCTCGTGACTGGTCAGGGCCAGTCGCGAGGACTGTACCTGACGACGCACCCAACTTCGCTCTGAGACGTTACGTCAATGACGGGTTGGACGTCGTCGATCTCGGTGAAGCACACCTTTCGATGAGGGCGACACCTTGGGTGTCGCCCTCATCCAGGGATGCAATTAGTACTACAGCCGCAATCTGGGATATTTGAGGCGTTGTCGCTGGTAATGGCTGTGGCGGGCGCGGGTCTGATGGAGTCGTCGCCAGTCCGACCAGTGGTCGATGCGTGTTCGTGGGTGCGTGGGCCTGGTCAGGCTGGCCCATAGACGTCTGATCTCATTACACGACAACGGAATCAGACACTTATGGCCTCCGATGGAGCCCCTTTTGCGTCGAGGGTCCGTTCGGTGTGGGCGGTGACGGCAAGGAACGCGGCGGCGAGCAGGGACAGGGTGATGTGCCGGTACCAGGCGTCGTATTTGCGGACCTGGTAGTGGTCCAGACCGGTCTCGTTCTTGGCGAACTGGAAGGTTTCCTCCACACCCCACCGACTCCCGGCGACGCGGACGAGTTCGGCCAACGGGACCGACCGGCGGGTGTGGCAGATGTAGTAGGCCAGTTCGGTGGGTCTGTCGATCGAGCGGCGCACCAACAGGTGGTGGGTGCCGGCGCCGGGATCGAGCAGCAGCCAGTCGTAGAGACGTTGCCCTTTGCCGCCGGCGCCGGCCGAGAGTCGTTGCCATCCCTTGCGTGGCGCACTCGCGGCCAACTCGTCGGCCCGAACCGGGCCGCGCGGGGTGGTGAACCGGTCGTCGCACGACACGGCCATGACGTAGTCCAGGTCGTGTTTCTCGAGCCAGGTCCGCAGTCCGGGGTTGTCGCCGTAGGCCTCGTCGGCGGTGAACCAGGGCACGTCGACGCCGGCGTCGAGCAGTCGTCCCAGCATCCGCGCGGCCAGGGCGGGTTTGGTCGCGAACCCGACGTCGTCTCCGATCCCGGCCTCGGCGCACCGCTGGCGGTCCTCGGTCCAGGACTTCGGGAGGTAGAGCTCTCGGTCGATCAACGCCCGACCTTTGGGTGAGACGTAGGCCAGGAACACGCCGAGCTGGCAGTTCTCGATTCGTCCCGCGGTGCCGGAATACTGGCGTTGCACTCCGGCGGATTTGGTGCCCTTCTTGAGGAATCCGGTCTCGTCGGCGACCATGACACCGCCGGGATCGGTGAGGTGGCCCAGCACGTAGCCGCGCAGGTCGTCGCGCACCGCGTCGGCGTCCCAGCGGTAGAGGTTCAACAATCGCTGCATGCCGTCCGGGGACAGGTCACCGGCCTGTTCCGCCAGCGTCCAGGAGTTCTTCCGCTCGGTGCCCGACAGCAGGCCCAGCACGTACATCCGGGCACGGCGCCGCGAGTCCGCCTGCGCGAACCGACCCGCCACCAGCGCGAACATGTCCGCGAATCCCGCCCGCCACCGCGTCAGACGATCATCTTCGGCCGTCCCGGATAGCGACCACGTGTCCTGCTCCACACTCAACACGCCAGGGAGTCGATCACACGATGGCTGGCTTCCCGATCACGACACGCCAGCCACGATCACACTATGCGGCTGTAGTATTAGAACGGCGGCTCGTCGGCGAACGTGCCTTCGGCCGCGGGTGGCGCGGAGGCCCAAGCGTCGCCGTTGGCGTTGCCGCCCTCGGCGGAGCTACGGCTGGTCTTGTTGATCTTGGTGGTGGCCCACCTCAGCGACGGGCCGATCTCGTCGACCTCGAGCTCCATGACGGTGCGCCTCTCGCCCTCCTTGGTTTCGAACGACCGCTGCCTGAGCCTGCCGCTCACCAATACCCGCGAACCACGGGTGAGGGTTATGGGGGGTCGTCCAGACGGTGTCCTCGATGTAGGTATGGTTGTTGATCTTGGTGTCGGGTGTTCGTCACGGACACCCGACACTGCTGTGTCCATGACGTGAATCTGGGGTTTTGTGGTGCTGGTTCAACGGCTGCGGTCTGGCGGCGGCCCGGTGTCGTACACGGTCGTCGGGCCGGACCATCTTCCGATCTGGCCGGTCGACGACTTCCTGTCTGGCTTGACTGCTCGGCGGCGGTCGCCGAACACCGTGCAGGCCTACGCTCATGACTTGGCCGATTTCTTCACCTGGCTGGATCAACGAGGCCGGGACTTCCGGACGTTGACGCTGGAGCAGCTGGGCGAGTTCTTCGACTGGCTGCGCAAGCCTCCGGCGACGCGGACACCCGGGGTATTCGTCCTGCCGAGCGCCGAGTCGGCGCTGAACACCAGCACGCTTGTCCGCAAACGTGCTGCGCTGGGGAGCTTCTACCGATTCCACTCGCGCCGCGACTCCTCCATCCCGGCCCTGCTCGGTGATCCCCAAGGACGTCGTCCCACGGGCAACTACGTGCCGATGCTGGTCCACACCCAGCGCCGTGGGATCGACGTCGACGGCTACAGCCCCATCGCGCTGAAGCCGGTCCGAGCGATCCCAAAAACGTTGACCAGCAACGAGGTTGCGCGAGTGCGTGCCGCGTGTCAGCGAGCTCGGGAGCGGTTCTGGGTCACGTTGCTCGACCAGACCGGACTACGGCGCGGGGAGGCGCTCGGGTTAAGGCACGAAGACCTGCGGCTGCGAGCTGGCGAGGTCCATGTTGTCCCGCGCGAGTTCAACGTCAACGAGGCCCAGGTCAAAGGCCTCAAAGCCCGCACGGTCCCGATCGGTCCCGCGGTCCTGGACTCCTACGCGGACTACATGGAAATCGAGTACAGCACGCTCGACAGCGACTACGTGTTCGTCAACCTCTTCGGCTCCTCCGCTTCCTACGGGGCGCCGATGACGAGGGATAACGTCAAGGACATCACCTCCAGACTGCGCCGGCGCAGCGGTGTCGCCCACTACTCGTCCCATGTTCTGCGGCATACCTACGCCACGCGGCTTCTGCGAGCGAAAGTACCGGTCGAGGTGGTCTCGGAACTGTTGGGACACAACAGTGTCCAGACGACCTGGGACATCTACGGCCACCTGACCATGGAAGATCACCGCCGGACGCTGGTCCAGGCAGGCGTTCTGGCCGGGGTGAACTGAGCGATGGCAGCGCTTGTCGAACGGCAGCGTCAGGGTCCGCAGCTGCTGGAACTGCTCATGGAGACCGTTCGGCCCGAGTTCCGTGCCGAGCCGTTCCGTCCGCCACGTGACAGCCGGGTGTTCTACACCGGAATCTGCGTGGTCCCGGTCTGCGCGATCCTGATCAGTCACACGGCCAAAGGGCTCTGCGAGGGGCACTACCAGCGCTGGAAGACCCATGAGCGGAATACGCCCGAGGTCGTGTTCGAGCGCTGGCTCGTCAGCGAGAACGACCACACCAGGCGACGCAAGGCGCCGCCGGTGGACTGCGCGATCAAGCAGTGCAACCGCGCCGCGAAGTCGCACAGCCTGTGCCATCGTCATCTTGAAGGATGGACCCGACACGGGCGTCCGGACGTGGCTACCTGGATCGGCCGGACCACCTACTCATCGCCGGCGACCAACGGCCTCGGCGAACGCGACTGCAGCTTCCCGATCGGCTGTCCTCGGTGGACAGACGGCCCGAACATCGCGCTCTGCCGGACGCACTACGAACGCTGGCGCACCCGCGGACGCCCCGACCTCGCCGAGTGGTTCCGCGACCTCGAACACGCGGGAGATCCCCGGCTGAAACTGGCACACCTGGAACGGCATCTGCGCCTGGAGGTCCAATTCGGGCTGCAGTGCCGCCATGACGAAGCCAGCAAGCGCACGATGATCCGCACCGTCCGAGAATCGGTCGGTCTGCTGGAACGTGCCGTCGACGACGGTCTGACCAGCCTGCTCGACTGGGACGACAAACGATGGAAGGCATTCGTCGGCAGCAACCGTAAAGGCCGCACCAGCACCAAATCCACCGCGTTGCAGTTCCTGCGCGACACCCGCCTGCGGCTGCAGATCCTGGGAGCCGACGGTGATCCCTGGGCCGACCAGATGCCCCGCGATACCTGGGACCTGCGAGTGTTCGGCATTCAAAACGAGTCGGTGCGCTACTACCGGTTCGGAGGCATCCCGCAGCAATGGCTGCGCGAGGTGGTCAAACGCTGGTCTCGCTGGCGCCTGACCCAGGACGTCGATCCGGCCACGCAGTCCATCAACATCGCCGGGGTGACCAAGTTCGCGGTCTTCCTCGGCGCGAGCGCGACTGTCGCAGACCTTGATCGCGACCGCATCGAGCAGTGGCTGGCCGCCCTGCTGCTCGACTACCCCGACGCCAACACCCGCCGGACGAAGATCACGTCCCTCGCGACGTTCCTGCGCGACACTCACCGGCACTCCTGGCTGCCGGGTCTGTCGCCGACCGCGTTCTGCTACGACGACACCCCACCTCGCAAGCCGTCCAAGCCGCGCTGGATCCCCGAAGACGTCATGCGCCAGATGGAGGCACCGGCAAACCTCGCGCTGTTCCCCAGCGACGACGGACGGCTGATCCTCAAAATCCTGATGAACTGTGGTCTTCGGCTCAAAGACGCCCGCAAGCTCCCGATCGACTGCATCGTCCGGGACGAATCAGGCGCCCCCTATCTCGCTTGGCTCAACTACAAGATGCGCGGCCGGATGGCGTTCTTCCCCATCAGCGAGGACCTCGCCACCGACATCACCGAACAACAACGCCGAGTCGCCGAACGCTTCCCGCAGGGCTCGGCATGGCTGTCCCCCGGCCACCAGGCCAACCTCGACGGCACCAAGTCCGCGACCAACAGTTGGTGGCGAAGCCAGCTGAAAGTCTGGCTGGGGACGATCAAACTCGTCCACAAGGACAAGCCGACGAAGGTCACCGCCCATCAGTTCCGCCACACCGTCGGAACTCGCCTGATCAACGCCGACGTCCCTCAACACGTGGTACAGCAACTACTTGACCACATGTCGCCCCAGATGACGGCTATCTACGCCCGATTGCTCGACAAGACGGTCCGCGAGCACTGGGAACGAGCCACAAAAGTCAACTCCGCGGGCAAGGTCGTCGAGCTCGACGACGGGCATCCCTTGGCTGACGCGCAGTGGATGCGCCTGTCGATGGTCCGCGCGAAGGTCACGCTGCCCAACGGCTACTGCGGCGCTCCCATCCAGACCGACTGCGAATATGCCAACCCGTGCCTGGACTGCCGCTTCTTCCTTACCACCAGCGACTTCCTGGACCAGCACACCAGACAACGCGACGAGACCATACGGCTGATCACCGACGCGGAGCACTCGGGAATGAAGCGGATCGCCGAGAAGAACACGAAGGTGTTGATCAAACTGGACACCCTCATCGCGACGCTGAAGAAGACCGGCCCGCAGCAGATCGTGGCCGGCGGCCAAGTGGAGGACCTCGATGCCACCGGCTGACAACAGCGCATTCCTGCTCGAAGCCACCCAACGGCGCAGCCGCGAAGCGCGAGCTCGCGCCGAGAAAGCCATCACCGCCGCGCAGAAGACCAGGAAGCCGGTGACGGTCGCCGGAATCGCCCGCACCGCGAACGTTTCTCGGTCCTGGCTCTACACCAAGACGGATCTGGTCGCCGCGATCAACCAGATCAAGGAAGGAGCCCCCTCACCAGCCCGAACCGGCCCGCAACCCGCAAGCATCGCCTCGCTTCGCGCCAGGCTCGACGCAGCTCTAACGCGCGTGAAAGACCTGCGCGCCGCCAACGCCGACTTGACTAAACGGCTGGAGACGGCCCACGGCGAGATCAGGCGACTCCGCATAGATGCTTCCTCGTAGTGGTTCTGGCCGGGCGGATTTCCGGCCAGAACCACTACCAACAGATCAAAAAGGCGGCTCGTCGGCGAACCCTGAGCCTGCTCCGACCGGCGCGGGAGCAGATCCCCACGGGTCGTTCGCAGCGGCCGGGTTCGACCCACTTCCGTTGCGACTGACCTTGGTGACCTTGGCGGTCGCATAGCGCAGCGACGGGCCGATCTCGTCGACTTCCAGCTCGACGACAGTGCGCTTCTCGCCTTCCTTCGTCTCGAAAGACCGCTGCTTCAAGCGCCCCTGGACTACCACTCGCGCCCCACGAGTGAGGCTCTCAGCAACATTTTCGGCAGCCTGGCGCCAGAGGTTGCACCGCAGGAACAGCGCGTCGCCGTCCTTCCACTCCCCCGACGCCTTGTCGAACGTGCGGGGAGTGGAAGCGACGGTGAAGTTCGCGACTGCGGCACCGGAGGGGGTGAACTTCAACTCCGGGTCGGCGGTCAGGTTTCCGATGACCGTGATGACGGTGTCTCCAGCCATGATCAGCACTCCTTGCTATTCGATACGGACATGTCCACGACACAAAGTCGCTGCTAAAGAAGCACTTCTCAGCTGGAGCTACACATAATGAGCGACTCCGCGACGTTCTCCGCGACCTGGCGCCAGACGCTGCATCGCAGGAACAGCGCGTCGCCGTCCTTCCACTCGCCCGACGCCTTGTCGAACGTGCGGGGAGTGGAGGCGACGGTGAAGTTCGCGACCGCCGCCCCGGCTGGGGTAAAGCGCAATTCAGGGTCTGCGGTCAGGTTGCCGATCACGGTGATCGCGGTCTCGCTGGCCATTGTGTTCTCCTTGTCTCGCAACAGATGCGTTGTCCGTTACGGGGGGCGGGTGGGGCGTGAACACGCGTCGGCAAGCGGGCCAGGAGGGGCATTGTCAAGGATCGGCGGAGCCGACCGCGTAGCGGCCTGCCTTGACCGTGTCAGGACGGTCTGCTTCCGTTCAGCGGGTCACGAATCACCCACCGGCCGAGGACGACGAGTCTGCCGGGCCGAGAGGCACAACAGGCCGAGGGCGGACATCCGCAGGTCGGTACCTGTGGTGTGTGCCCGGCCGCTTTCCGTGGCACTGCGGCACGGCTCTGCAGGGTGGGTCGGACTGCCCTGTCGGCAGTGTGGTGGTGGCCGCTTGCGGACCTCGATGGTCGCTCTGAGCAGTCAAGGCGGGCTGTGCAGTCCTGATGTCGCGTTCGACCGTGGTGCTCGCGCCGAGCCTGGACAGTGGCTCGGCGCGAGCATCCTTGGATGGGCGGTCAGCGGTTGACGGTGTCGGCGTGTAGGGCGACGAACGCCTCGGCGGGCATCGTCGGCACTTGGTGCTGCTCGGCCTTGGCCAGCTTGCTGCGGGTCGACGTGCCCGCCCCGACGATGACCAGGTCGGTCCTCGCGCTGACCGAACCGGACACCGTGGCACCCAGTCGGACCGCGGCTTCCTGCGCCTGGCCGCGGCTCATCCCCGGTACCGAACCGGTGATGACCACCGTCTTGCCCGTCCACGGCAGCGAGACTTCCTCGCCGGCCTCGGGCTTCTCGATCTCGGTGGTGATCCCGGCGGCGATCAGGCGGTCGATGACCGCCGATGCCGACCGCAGTCCCTCGTGGATGGACTCGGCCTTGGCCGGGCCGATGCGGTCGATCGAGGCCAGGTCCTCGACGCCGGCGGCGCGCAGCGCCTCCAGCGATCCGAAGTGGGCAGCCAGCCAGCGTCCGACGCTGCGTCCGGTCATCCGGATGCCCAGGGAGGTGATGTGCCGGGCCAGTGGCTGCGCCTTGGCCGCCGCGATCCCGGCGACCAGCTTGGTCGCGGTGGCCTCACCGATCCGTCGAGAAGCCCTCTCACCACCCGCGGCACGTGAGTAGACGACGGCGGCGATCTGCTCGACGGTCAGGTCATAGAGGTCGGCCGGGTCGCGCACCAGGTCGGCGTCGACCAGGGCGGTGGCGATCTCCTCGCCGAGTCCGTCGATGTCGAGCACGTCCCGCGACGCCGCGTAGGTCAGCAACGACACCAGCGAGCAGGCTGGTGTCGAGCACCTCCACAGTTGCTGCGTGGTGTCCCACGGTTGGTCGCACTTCGGGCAGGCCGGCAGCGGCTGCCAGGGCAGCACTCCCTCGGGCTGCTCCCCCACCGCGGCGGTTACGCGCGGAATCACCTCTCCGGCACGGACCACGGCGACCTTCGAGCCGACGCCCAGGTGCTGGCCTGTCACCCAGGCGACGTGGTGCAGCGACGCGCGGGTGATGGTGGTGCCGTCGACGGCGACCGGGTCGATCACCGCGGTCAGGCTCATCCGGCCGGTGCGGCCGACACCGACTTCGATGGCGCGCAGGACGGAGAACGCGTGGTCGGGGGCGAACTTGTACGCGGCTGCCCAGCGCGGCGCGAGGGTGCCGCTGCCCAACCGCAGCCGCGCGGCACGGGAGTCCGCCTTGATGACCACACCATCGATCGGCACGCTCATGAAGGCGCGACGTTCTCCGATCTCGGCGATGACGGCCCGCACCGCCTCGGTGGTGGTGCAGCGGATGCGAAGGCCTGGGTCCACCGAGCCGACGGTGAGCGCCGAGGCGACTTGGATGCCCATCGTCTTGAGGACGGCCATGCGTTCCAGGTGGCTGTCGATCGCGTCGAACTCGGCGCCCGCGGCTGCGTAGGCCGCGAAGCTCATCGGCACCTCGTAGTGCAGGTGCTGCTTGCGCAGGGTGCCGGAGGCGGCGTTGCGGGGAGTCGCGAACGCGGCCTTGCCGTGGCTGATGCGGTTGGTGTTGGCGGTGGCGAAGTCGGCGCCGGTCAGGAATACCTCGCCGCGGACCTCGCCGGTCCAGGGGCGCGGGAGGGCGGCGGGCAGACCGCGGATGCCGCCGCGGCGCAGCACTTGAGCGGTGATGTTCTCCCCGTGGGTGCCGTCGCCGCGGGTTGCGGCCAGCACCAACTGTCCGCGCTTGTAGCCGGCGCGTACTGCCAGTCCGTCGAACTTCAACTCCACCACGACGTCCGCGCCGCCGAGCCGGTCGACGAACGCCGCCACCTGGTCATCGGTGGTGACCTTGTCCAGGCTCAGCATCGGCGTCGGGTGGTGGACATCGCCGGCGGCAGCACCGGGGGCGACCGAGGTGAGCACCCCGTGGTCGTCCCAGTCCGGGTGCAGGTGGTGGGTGGCGGCGATCCGCGCGAGGAGATGGTCGTGCTCGCCGTCGTCCATGAGCGCGTCGTCGGTGTTGTGGTACGCGGCGGAGGCGGTGACGAGCGCGGTGACGGCCTCCTCGAACTCGTCGCGGTGGGGGAACGGTGTGGCGGCGGTGCCGCCGAGCAGAGCTGCGGGCATGGGTAGGAACTCCTGGCGTGGTGTGGGAACGTGGACCACGCACGGGCAAGCAGACCACTGGGAAGCCAGGGCAAGGCGCCTTCGGGGCGCGTTCGGCGCGCCCGCCGCCTTGCCCTGACGGTCCTGGTCTGCTCCGCTGCGATGTCCACGTCCCGCGCCGCAACGTCGAGTTCACCGGCGGAGTCGTTGTTCCATCGCGGGTGCTGCGCACCCAGGCCATTCGATCGCCACCGTGCCTGACCCGACAAATCGCGGACACCGTCGGTGGCAGTGTCGACAGCTGCGCCGGTCACCGAGGTCGTTTGAGGCTCGGACCCCGAGATGTCGCATCATTTCTGGGCACCCGCCGTAGCGAGGTGAGCACTACCTTGTCGTGGACAGTCCGTGATGTCCCGTCACTACTCGGAGACCATTCCGGACTGTCCACAGCAGACTTGGACATCGATCACACGTCCGTTCCGGTCAAAACTTTGACCGGTCAAAGTTTTGACCCCATGGTCTTGGGGGTGACCATTACGAGCGCGACCCCTCAGGCGGTCCAGGCTTTTCTCGATGAACGGCAGGGCCTGTTCCGCGCCTTCGACCATGACCTCAAGCACGGAGTCAGCGCCAACGAGATCGCGCGCATGGCTGCTCCGGCCGTGAGCAGGCCGGTCGTGCTGGCCTACCTCAACGCGAAGGAGTTGGCCGCGGACGTCCACCGGATCCTGCGATCAGCCAGACTGGAAGGCATCTTCGGCGCAGACATCACGGGTGAGATCGGCCGCGGAGCACGAGTGGTTCACCTCACGCTTGTTGTCGACCCCCAGGAGATCGAGCGAGATCAAGACACCCTGGTCATGCACCTCGCTGACATCCTTCTGCCAGAAGGCATCCGACTCGACACACCTGAGCAGAGCTCGATCGCGGAAGCACTCTGGGATGGAGAATCCGTCCGACTCCGCCGTCAAAAACGCCAGCGGGCGCAGCACACCGGCAGCTAGGACCGGGCAACTCGCTGCCCGACAGCCTGAACCTGGTTGTCGATGTGCTGGTCGGGTTCCTGCTCGCTGCGAACATCGCGCGGAACCGACAGCGAGGAAGCCTCCGACTCTCGCCCAGGGGTTCCCGGATCCAGTTGCAGTCTCTCCAGCCTGGAGGAGATCGCGACCGAGGTGCGCCCCATAAGCTTGGCGATAGCCCCGATGACGTGTTGGGGTGAGTGGATCGCGTCAGGGTGCTCGAATTGCTTCGTGACGTCGGCGATGTCGACGGCGAGCGCGAGAGCGAGAGCGGTGGCGGCCTCGATGGGTGGTCGTGTCGGATCAACTGCTTGCCACGCTTGGGTCAACCTGGAGTCCAGGTCCGGAGTCCACGGCTGGTGGGAGTTGCCGGGCTTGCGCGCGGTCCGGCGCCGTTCGCGCGCTGGACGTGGTGGCGCCACGGCATTGTGCAAGACGGCCAGGCCGTTGAAGGTGCTGGCGAGGACTCGTCTGAGGTGCGGCAGGGCACTGATGTGCACCGTGAAGTGACCGGTGGTGGCCTCGCCGTCCGGGCCCATTCCGGCAAGGTCGACGGTGACCGTGTCGATCATGTTTGGTGTGCTGGTGACCGTGACGCTGTACGGGCATCCTTCGACGTCGAACTCCTGGTGAAGGTTGATCCGGTTGCTGCGCGTGGGCGGGGCGGGCACGCTCGTCTCCGGGTAGGCGGTGGTCATCGGACTCTCCTCGGCTGCTGGGCACACGGTCCGGGGACAGGCAGCGGGCCCGTGAACGGGGGCGTCATGGCGTCGTCCGCGAAGCGGACGCATGACGGCTTCCGTTCGGGTCTGCTCCGCTCTCCTGGGCCGTGTGCGCGCGGCCGAGCGGACATCGAGTTGGTCGCGGGTGCTCCGGGGCGTGGTTCCCAGTGGAAAGGTGTGGTCGTCGGCGCGGCATTCGGGGTGTTGGCAATCGTGTTCACAGTGATTCCTGTTCGGGGTCTTCCGAGGTGCGCGGAGTGCGGCAAGACGAATCGCCACCGTGTGGGATGTGCGGGCTCCGCGGGTGGATGAACCTCGCTGCGCCGGCGTCCTTCGCGCTGGACCGGCGCAGTCGCGCCGATCCAGCGCAGTCGGGTGTGATCCTTTGGATCGCGGAGGTTCAGATCTCCTCCGGTAAAGCCGACTCGACTCGGTGGACCTTCGGCCGGTCGAGCACCGGCGCGTCGCGTGGTCCACGCCAGTGCTCGGCGATCCACTGCCGGCGGCGCAGCGCCCGCTCCTGGCCGTAGGGCTGGTTTCGCCAGAATCCCTCCACGGGGAAGCGGACACCGACAACGCGTCCGCTGGGCGTGAGCGGTCGAGGTGATCGGTGGACCGCACGGTGGATGCTGACCACCCGCACCGGGGGCAGGACTCGTCCGGTGCGTTGTGCGCGGCGGCGTTGCGGACGCGACGCGTGCTGTTCGGCGATCTCGGTGACCGTGGGTTGCTGGATCAGCAACCAGGTCGCGATGATCGTCCTGATCCACGGCACGGTGCGATCGCTGGCGATGATGCCGGTGATGTCGTCGACCCTGTGCACGAGGTACGGCTCGGTAGGGATCTCCGGCGCGTCGGATGACCAACTGACCAGCGCCTCGTCATCCCACAGCAGCCTGACAGGTGAGTCGCCGAGTAGTTCGTCGGTGTCCTCGCCCAGGAACGCGTTCATCCCGGCGAGAGCCAGCGAGTCCGGATCGGGTGCGGTCCAGAAGGTCAGCCATACCGCCCCCTGCGGTGGCGCGCAGCCGGGAGATGGTCCCCACGAGCAGGCAACGACCGGGATGGCGCCGTGGCCGGTGTCGGTGTAACCGATCGGCGCGTCGTAGATGACAAAGCCCTGTTCACAGGGCAAGTCGGAGGGAGTGAGCGACCAATCGGACAGACGCGTGCCGGCTGCGATCGCCTGCGCGGTCATCTCGTCGTCGACGGCGTAGAGGTGTGCATCGCGCAGCCGTCGAAGCTCTTCGGCGTGCACGGCCATCGCGGACTGCATCGGGGTCGGTGCGATCGGGACGATCGTGCTGTCGCCGTGAGCGTGGGCTTCCGCGGTGGTGATAATCCCGAAAGCGCTACCCACCCACCGCAGAAGCGCTGCGTGAACAGCGGGTACCTGCGTGGGAAGCGGTGGTTTCCAGGGCGTGGAGGGTGCAGAGTCCTGGTCGTGTAGGTCGATCATGGAGGGCCTTCCGGTCGCGGCTCGTGGACGAGTGCGAACCGGGCACGCCAACCGCGTGTCCTGGCAGAAGGTGGCCGCTTGCGGCCATCGCGTAGCGACGCGTCAGCGCCTTTGCCGGGAATGCGGTGGCGTGCTGGGATCGTCGTCCGCGGCGCCGACCGGAAGGCACGGTCACCGGTCCTGGTGACTCGGTGCCGGATCATCGGGAGGTCATGGGCAGCGCTTGCAGCGCCATGGGCAGGACATGGTCGATCGTAGTGACTGGAGGAGGTTCGCCATGTGCGCGGACGGCGGCCCGCGCACATGGCTGGTTATCCGCCGAAAGACCGCCGCCCTGTCGCCAAGCCACAGAATTTCCCGCACCGGATTGGCACTCGCCAGGTGTTCGACCTGACGGTGCCGGGACCCGCAGGCGCACAACCTGCGAGTCCCGGCACTGTCTACCTGGAGCGCCTCGGTGGCCGCCGATGGATGCCAAAGGCGGGCGGGCTCGTCACCTTTTCCCGCATCCGGCATGACCGCAGCCACCGCACAAGCCGCCGGAGCAACACTCGCATCCGCATCCCCGCGAGCGCCGAACCCTGGGGCTCCGTATAGGGATCCACGCTGGTCGTGGCAGAGCCAGAGGTGCAGTCACGCTACACGATTCTGGGTTGTCGTTGGTGCGCAACGGATTCGACTCCGTTCGGTGAGCGTGTGCCGGCAGGTCGAGCAGTGTCATGCCCGATCTGCCGCTCGATTGGGTGCTGCCGGTCAATCCAGGACGTGGTGGAACGTCAGGTACTCCTCTGGCTCCCGCCCCGTGTGATGGGCGTCGGCCGGGTCGTCGCGGATGTGGACCAGCCACTCGTCTTGGCCGACGGTGGTGATCCCGATGTCGACGGCGAAGCACTGGCCGTCGAGGTATCGCCACACGGCCAGCAGGCAACGTTCGCCGAGTGCGTCGTTCTGGATGTAGGCGCGGACCTCGTCGGCCAGTCCGGTGAGGTCCGCCAGTTCCGGTGGAGGGTCGTCGTCGAGGTGGTGGACGATGAACCACCAGCGGGCACCGCGGTCGCAACAGAACGCGGCGCGGGCGGATGCCTCGTCGGGATAGTGGGCGTGCGCGTCGCAGCGGTGGGTGTGACAGCCGATGGTCCACCGGTCCTGGGAGTTCCACTGCTGGAGCTGGATCGAGCAGGGTTGGGTGGCGGAGTCGTCATGGTCGGTTCCGGACTTCACAGGGGGCCTCCGGCTTGGGTGCCCGCAGGTTCCGATCGTGTACTGGAACCTGCGGGCACGACGTGTGATCGTGGATTAGCGGCGGTGGGTGTCGATGACCAGGGCGGTGGCGTTGTCGGCGCGCGGCCGGTCGACGCCGAAGCCGACGAGGAATTCGGCGCATTCCCGCGGGTCGGTGATCTCGGACAGCGTCTCGTGGAGTTCGGAGTGCGTCAGGGCTTTGCCGACGCCGTCACTGGTCAGTGCCAGTCGTCCGCGGTCGGTGGTGACCGTGCTGGTCCCGAGGGTGGCGGGGTCCGCGGTACCGACGGTGGTAAGCACGACGTTGTCGTGGCGGGCGGCGACGGACTCCGGGTATCCGCTCTCGCGCAGCGCCTGGCCCTTGGTGTGCGGGAAGGTCAGCGGTGTCAGCTCGTTGTCGTCGAGCAGCCAGCCTTCGCAGTCACCGGTCCAGGCGAGGTCCCACGTGATGCCCCGGCCCGGTACCGCGGGACGGCTGACAGCCAGCACCATGACCGTGTCACCGTCGTAGACCAGGTCGTGGCACTGCAGTGCGTCTCGTGCGGCGAGCATGCCGACGACCGCGGGGTTGTCGGGTGCTTCGAGCGCGGCGGGCAACGCGGTGGTCACCGCGACCGCGGCGGCCTTCGCGGCGTCGGGTTGGTTGCCGATGCCGTCGGCCACGGCGAACGCGGCGATACCGGTGGTGTCGTCGACCGCGCTGCCGTAACTGTCAGCGTTGCGGGAACGGGATCCGATGGCGCTGTGGCCGCCGACGTGGTGGACCGGCAAGCCGGGGTCGCGCTGGAGGTGGATCCCGGCAACGGTGATCAGGTCGTCGGCTTTGCGCGTCCAGCCACAGCGACAGCGGGCGAGGGTGGGCGAGGACGGCTCGGCGCCGAACAGGCGCTGCCGGTCGAAGTCGTCGAGTTCGTCTGCGGTGGCGAGGCGCACGTCGTGCAGCAGCAGCCCTGCGGCCGTGGTGAAGGTCAGTCGGCGTGACGTGTCGATCATGGTGTGGCCTCCGGCCGTCGCGGTGCGTGGACGGGCCGTGTTCAGCGCGCCTGGGTGGGGTCTGGGCGGCGGGGGTTGCGGCTGGTTCGGGCGGGTGGCCCGCAGCGCAGCGAGGACCGTCACCTGGCCGGATCGGCGCGGGTTCATCGCCGCGAACCCCACCGGGGCGTGCTGGCCTGGTGGAGTCCACGCCGTGCGGTCCCTGCTGGCCGCCCAGGGTGGCGCGCAACGTGCCGCCGCGTCCGGGTCGGTGCACACTGCACAGCGTGTCGCTGACCACGCAGTTGCACCGGGGTGAACTGGGCCGCTGGTGTGCCACGCACCTATCAGGAACAGCACAGCTGGTCGCCGATGTACGTCGCCAGGTGGCGGCAGCCGGCAACCCGGAGCCGATCGGTCGTGACCGTCGGCTTTCCGGCCCACAGTGGTCGCTTGTCGCCGCGGCGCTCCGGCTGCGCTTGGCGCTGCTGGTCGACGGCTCGGCCCCGGCGACGGCCCTGCTGTGTGCGATCCGCGCGAATCTGGTCGGTAGTGGCGTCATCGACCGAGCGCGGTCGTTGTTCGCCCGCGGCCGAGTACTTGATGCTGGGAGCCGGTGGTCGCCTTTCACGCCGGGCAGTTCTGGCTGGCTGGGCGCGGCGGGTGCCGACTCCGCAGCGACGGCGGGAGCGGACGGGTCGGTGTTGGAGGATGAGCAGGTGGTGGAGGACTTCCTGCGGCGCACGGCGGGCTATTTGTACGAGCATGCTCCGCCGGGGACGATCGGCTCTCTCGGCGCCGAAGCGGGGCTGGCGCGATCGTGCTGGGTGCTCGCGGCCTGGGAACTCGGTAACCGCACCCGATGGCCCGCCGAACTGGCGGCGGTGCATGCCACTCCTGGCTACACCGTGGAGGACCTCCGTGGTGCCGTCCCCGGCGAGGCCGTGCGCTGTTTGATCGAACTGGTCTCCGCGGTGAGCGCAGGGAGGACGCTGCGCGGGTGGCGCGGCGATGCTCCTGGCCGTCGGTCACGTGCCGCGGGTCCGTTGGGGGTCTCGAGACCGATCGTGGTGCCGCACTGGGCGCAGGTTGATCTGCTGATCGACCGGACCGCGATCGACGTGGCTGTCGTGGCCAGTGTCGAGGACGGCGTGATCACACGCCTGCTGTGGCGGTTGCTTGCCTACAGTTGGCTGGACACTGTGGACCGACACCGGATCAGGTCGGTCGGGCTTTACCTCGCACGGCACGGGGTGCAGGCGGTGTGGGGTTCGACGACGTTCGCCGACCTGCTGTTGGGTGGGACAGGGCGTTCGGAGAGCGGTGCTCGGGAGGAGTTCCTGGGCATCGCGCGGCGTGCCGCCGTCGCCGAGGGCATGCAGCCGCCCGCAGAGTGGATACCGCGGTCGCCGGGCAACGTGGCGATGCCGCCGTCGTAGCCGGACACGTCGTGTTCGCCGGATCGGTGACCTCGCAGCGAAGTAGTCGAGGTTCCACTGCGCCTGTCAGGTAGCGATCTGGCTGCCCGTGCACGGTGCGCTACCCGGCTAATGACGGCTCGCTCTGCACGTAGGTGCTCGGCTAGTCCGGGACGCTGTCAGTCGCAGTGGCGGTTTCGGACAGCACAGTCACCAGGTGCGGCGGTCAGGACGCGCGTCGGCTCAGGTGCAGCTCCACCAGGAACGCCAGGTACGGCAGCGTCGGTGCGTAGCGGTGTACACCGTGCAGGGCCGGGTCGTCGGTGTCGGTGGGGATTTCGTCGTCGATCGTGAGTTGCCAGTGGTCGCCTTGCGTCCCGTAGGGGGCCCACTCGGCGCGGGTGACGACGGTGACGAGTTGGTCGTCACCGGTGCGCAGGCGTGCGGTGACCTCGTTGCCGACTGGGAGGTGCGGCGGGATGTCGTCGGTGTCGTGCGGGTGGCGGGTGAGCAGTTCGCGGTAGTGCAGCGCCAGCGGTGTGCCGCCCAGTCGTCGTCGCAGCTCGACCAGGTGGCCACGGGCGTGGTTCCAGGCTCCGAGCTCTCCCAGGACACCTCGTCGCGGGATGTTGCAGTCGACGTCATCGTCAAGGAAGTAGGAGCGGCTGGCGTCGTAGGGGGTGATCCATCGCGGTCGGGTGGACGACCGCGACGCGGCGGTGTTCATCACAAATGCCTCCTGGGTGGGAACAGTGATCAGGCGGGTTACCGGCGACGGATGCTGTCGCCCGATCACCCGCGGGTGTCTTCTCGGGTCGGCGGATCCCCGCGAGTCGGTCAGCGGGTGCAGATGCGACCGAACTGCTGGAGGCTGCGGATGCGGCCGGCCCAGTACCAGGCGATGGGCTGGTCGTCCGGACTGCCGTAGAGCCGGACACGCAGCGGCGCGGGGTGGCGGGGGTCGTGCTTGACCCAGCTGTGGATCTTCACCGAGCCGCCGGACCCGAGTGTCGGTACGCCGTTGTCGTCGCAGGGGTCGGTGCTGGCGAGCGTGAAACCGTAGGTTCGCAGGAACGAGCCAGCCTGCTCCCAGGTCAGGTCGGCGGCGGCAGGGGTGTCCTTGCGGTTGGGCTGGCGGAACGGCACGGTGAGCGTGCCTGGGGTGTCGTGTGAGGTGATCGCGGCCTTGACGTCGAAGGTCTCGTACAGAGGTCCGCGACTGCTGAGGTTGGCGGCGGCCAGGGAGTACGAGCTGGTGAACCACAGGTGCAGCGCGTGATCACCGCGCTGGAAGATCCGCAACCAACCGCGCCGCTGCTCGGAGGATCGTGATCCGTTGTCGATGTCGGCGATCGTGCCGGGGGTCTCGATCCAACCGTGCTGCTGCAGGTCGACGGTGATGCCGGGGGTAGACCATGTCGTGAGAATCGAGATCGGTGTAGCCGGCGGCGCGCAGCGCGAGGTCGTGCGCTGCGCGGACGGTGCCGTTCACGGCGGTCATCACCGCGGTCGCCGTTGCCGCCGGAACTCCGGCGAGCAGGGTGGGTAGGTCGTCGACGGTGGCCAGAAGCTCGGACCGCAGGTCATGTGCGGCGGTGGCCAGGTCGGCGAGGGCTTGCGCACGGCCGCCAGCCAGGGCGTTTGCGGTGTCGAGGTCTGCGTGCATCCGGTCGGCTCGGGTGCCGAGCGCTTGGTCGGCGGGTGAGGTGTTGGACATGGTGCTGCTCCCGAAGGTCGGACGGGGATGTCAGCGCGAGCAGCAGCACGCCCCACCCTCGGTGGACGAGTGAGGGCACGGTCCGGCGAAGGCGGGGTGTGCTTGGCTGAGCGCAGGGCATCCCCCGTGCGACTAGAGGCATGGACGCTTCCGGCGGTGGCGGATCAGTGGTGGTGGTGCTCGTGCGCGTCGAGGAGCAGGGCGATCTTGCCGGGGCCCCCGTATTTTCCGTCGACCTCGCGGTGGCAGCCACGGCAGACCACCCCGGTAGCCACGTCGGCTCCCTTGCCGCTCGCGTGGCAGCAGGGGGTCAGTGCCACCAGGTATTCGGAGTCGTCCTCGTGACGGATCAACTGGCGGGCATCTCCCAGTGGGATGAGCAGGTCCCCGTCCATGTCCAGGCCGCGGACCCGGCCAGCGATGATCCGGTGGACCTGGATGCGGCGGCCGCCGCCGAACGTGAGCTCCACGACGTCGGCGGGGTCGCTCGGTTTGGGCATGGTCATCCATCCCTTCGTGTCGGCGCGAGAAAGAACGAACGACCGGTGAAGCGGCCAGGAGCGGACGGTCGAGGGATTGGAGTTCCGTTGCGAGCGCGGGTTCGTCGGGTCTCGTTGTGCACCGAGTGCTCCTAGCGCGCTCGACGTACCAGTCGCTCCAGGTCCCGGATCACTACGCTCCTGCCCTCCAGCCGCAGCCAACCGCGGTGAGAGAGGTCGGCCAGCGCCTTGTTCACCGTCTCCCGCGACG
This sequence comes from Umezawaea sp. Da 62-37, assembly GCF_032460545.1. Lineage (GTDB taxonomy): Bacteria > Actinomycetota > Actinomycetes > Mycobacteriales > Pseudonocardiaceae > Umezawaea. Next base: position 9,748,202 of record NZ_CP135965.1, on the reverse strand, counting down.
CGCCCACGAGCTGCGCGATCTCCTGCTGCGTCAGGTCGTGGGCGACCCGGAGCCGTCCCGCTTCCTGGCTGCCGAACCGGTGGGCGAGCTGAAGCAACACGTTGGCCACGCGAGCGGGTACATCGGTGAAGATCAGGTCGGTCAGCATGGTGTTCGTCCGACGTACCCGCCGGGCCAGGACTCGCAGCAACTCCTCGGCGAGATCCGGTCGGTGGGCGATCCACTGCCGCAGCGCGGCGCGCTCGATGCTGATCGCGCGCATCTCGGTCACCGTGGTCGCGGTGGACTCGCGCGGGCCGGGGTCGAAGATCGACAGCTCGCCGAACATGTCCGACGGGCCGAAGATCGCCAACAGGTTCGCTCGGCCGCCGGACGTCGTGCGGCCGAGCTTCACCTTGCCGGACTGGATGACGTAGAGCCGGTCGCCGGGTTCGCCTTCGGCGAAGATCACGTGACCGCGCGGGAATTCGATGGCTTCACCGATGGACTCGAGAGCGGCATGGACGGGATGGGCGGTGGAGGTGCTAGTGACTGATCGAGTGGCGGACATCATGCGACTCCGGGGGCTCGGTCGGGTGTGCGGACGCGCGAGCGGGAGCACGCCACCCCCCTTCACCGCAGCGGTTCTCGTTCTCGAGAAGAAGGGGTGGCGTGCTTGGCTGAGCGCGGCGCCGCACCCGACCCGAGCGACCGGCAGAACTGTGTGCCACGTCCGACTGCAGTCCGGGCCAGGCCAAGGGCCGTGGACATCGACCTTTCCAACCCGCAGTGTCCAATCGGCAGACATGTCAAATCGTTGGACATACCCGGTGAGTGGACATTAGGTTGACGTGGTGAGCCAGGCCCTGCCCGATCCGGAAACCGTCCGCCTCTTCGCGCTTACCGCGCTGCGCAGGTGGGGTGTCCGTCGTGATCGTGTCTCAGCTTCCGGTGAACGGGCGACTTTGCTGGCCACAGCGTGGTGTGCGGGAGGGCGCAACATCCGCGAGCTCTCGCGGATGGCCGGCGTCTCTCGTCAAACCGTCTACACCGATCTGCGATCCCAGGGCGTCGACCCAACGGACGAGACCGCTCCGGTACGAATCCCGCAGTACGCCCCGCTCGATGGCGACGAGGTACGCGAACTCGCCGAGGCAGCACAAACCGTGTTGCTGCCGTCGATGCTGTGCGAGCAGCCGGAGCAGCTGGCGGTGGCCGCCTGGCACGCGGCTCTGGCGCTCGCCGACATCGGTAAGGCGATTACGTTGGCGACCTCTACACAGGAACGTGCCGCGGTGCTGCATGCCGTCGGCGTCAACGCCGACACCGTCCGTCGCGCCGCACAACGCCAGCGGGCCGGCGAAAAGCCGTTGGTGACTCCAATTCACGCGGATGTCCACGACAAGCGACCGGCCCATGAGGTCGTCGAGACAGGAAACGAGCAGATCATGGATGACGACGACACCACCATCCCGAGCGCGCACGAGCTGCGGATCAACGACGCCGGTACGTCACGTGCGGCATGGGTCATGGGCGCCGACACCGATGAGGGCATGGGATTCATCGCCGAAGGTGTCCTGCCCATCATCGGTGACGAACCCTACGAGCCTGACAGCGCGGTGGCCGTATGGGCTGCGGAGCTGATCGAGGTTGCCAGCGTCGCGTTCGTGCCCGACGAAAACCGACCGCAGGTGTGGCAGGTTCGCTACGGCAATTAGGCCGACCTCGGCGACGGGACCTCACCGACCGCAGCCAGAAGGTGCACGTCGCTCAGCAGAACGGCCGGGTTGGCAGGGGTGGCCGCGTGCGGTATCTCGCGAGTCCACACAGGAGTGTCGACCGCCGCAACGAATGCGGGCAAGACGAGGGTAGCGTCGACTTTGGAGGGCTTGCAGTCTATGTCGAGCATGCCTTCGAACGGTGTCGTGCGCAGGTGCAGGAACATTGGGCTCTGGCGTGTGTAGCTGCGGAGGCTGGACAGGGCCGGGGTTCGTTCAGGTCGCTGAGGCGTGGTGGGTCGCTTCGTTCGCGCTGGTGATACCGCCGCCGACGTGAGGTGGGGTTTCGCTACTCAGGAGTCGCTCTCCGGCGGTCGAGAGGGTTGCCACCAGGTGGGTCACCGCCATCGCTGACAGCGCGACGGACACTGCCTGCGTGCCGGAGCAGGCGGCGAGGGTGAGCCACAGTCCGCCGAGTAGGAAGTCTTTGGCCAGTGCGGTGATCGCTGTGAATCGCGAGTTCGGTACGTGATGTTTGGCCGCGGTGACCACCAGGTGGGTCAGGGCCATCGTCGCGAGCGCGATGCACGCCGCGGTCTTGGACGAGGTGATGGCGAGGACGATCCAGAGGCCAGCGAGGTGGAGGTCCTTGGCCAGTTTCACCGCGGCGATCAACCGCTTCTTGTGGTCCCGTCGTCGATGTCGTCCAAGGGTGGGCTCTCGGTTCTCTCGTGGCGGTGTGTCCGCTGTGGCGGTGTCGGCTTCCTCTGGCGTGTCGTGGGCCGCTGTGCGGGCTTGGGGCTGACGTGGTCGCCGGAACTGTTGCCGGTAGCGGCTCGTGGAGGTGAGGGAACCAGCGGCTCGTGTGGCTGCGTGTCCGCGGGTTGGTTGACGCCGGGTTGAGCGCAGCATTTCGCGGCGTCGACCGGGCCGACTCCAGGTCCGTGCAGCTACTGCGGCGCGTTTGTCTGGCGTGGCCTCGTCGAGAGGTTCGGTGGTGACGGCCGTGGCCAGGCCGTCGTCATCGGCGGTTGACGCGTTGTGTCCGCGGCGGGCGTCCATGGTCGTGCTCCTGTCGTGGTGATCCGGTCGTCGGGAAGGCAGTCGTTGTCCTAGCGAGGTGTGGTTGGGGTGTGACGGGAGAAGCGCGTGAGCGTGCTCAACGAGGAAGTGGTGCTGGAACGTCGACGAGCCAGCGCCCGTCCGGCTGGAGCAGCATCGAGCGGACGACGGCCACCGTGTCCGCGCCGACCGGCGCGTCCGTGGCCAGGTCGGTGCGGCGGGCGGTCAGTACGGCGACCAGTTCCGTGCTGTGCTCGGCGTTGGGGGTGATCGCGCCGGTGACTTGGTCGCATCGGCGGCTCAGCTTCTGCATCACGACAGTGCGGTAAGCCTCGACGGTGGTGCCGTGGGCCAGGTCCGCGGTTTTGGCCGCCGGGGTGGCGAAAACCGTGGAGCGCTCGACGTGGTTGTTGCGGGGTTCCCGATAGTCGAACGGGCACCACTGCGTCATCCAGTCGCGTGCGACCGCGGCCGGGTCGTGGAAGTTCGTCGTGGCCGCGGTCGGCGCGGTCGGTGGCGGCGGCACCTCTGTTGGCAGCGAGGTGTCCGCGCGGCCGTGCGGCGCGGAAGTCGCGGTCGAGGTGATCACGGGATTGGTCGTGGGAACCGCGGCCGGTGGCGTCGTACAGGCGACAAGCGATGTCGTCACGAACATCGCCCCTGCCAGATACCCCATTGTCATCGTGCCACCGCATTCCTTGCATCACTGCTTCGCGAATGAATTATCTTTCGTTGTGGCTCGATGACCCTGCGCAGGCCATCGAGCCACAACGAAAAAGAACGCGTCTTCTTGCCGATTTTGGTCAGCAGCGCTGGACGCAGTAGGCGTCGTAAATCCAGCCTCCTTGATTTCGCAGGGCCCAGTGCTGGGACAGGTTGGTGCGGCCTGGCCACACGGTGATCTCCCGATCGCTCGTGAAGGCGAAGTCGACGTGGATGACGATGGAGTTGGAGCCGCAGTGGGTGTAGTAGGAATCGCGATTGAGCCAGTAACCGCAGATTTCCGCGCCCTGGGTGCTGACACCTCCGGACGGCTGTGCGGCGTCGCGAACCAGCGCGTCCTGCTGGTTGATCCCAGCTCCGGACGGGTACGGCGACACGGTGCCGGCCTGTGTGGATGACGCGGGCTCTGCTCTGCCGTACACCTGCGCGGACGCGCTGCCGCCCATCAGGGTCAGCGTCAGGCCGAATACGATGGCCAGGACGCCAATAACGCGCCTGAGAATTGAGCTGTTCACGAGCATTTCCTTCCTTTGGACAGACGGGTGCCGTATTCTGTTTGTTGGTGCGGACATCTATCGGAGCGAAGCGGAAGCCAGGTCAGCTCGATCCGAGAACGTGGTCGCGTGAAGCGTTGTGAGTTGCCCTGCTCATCACGCCGATATCCTTGTGAGGCATGGGCGGAGTCGAGCGCCATGTGCGATCCGTGCCGGCGGAGAAGAGTGCGCCACCGGAATGTGCGCGTGGTGGTCGTATCGGGGGTCAGTGCACGAGGACTGCTGTTCCGGCGGGAAGGTCGCGCAGCAGCGGTTGCGTCGCCGGCGGGATCGGGAGGCAGCCGGTCGCGTCCAGTCGGTCGGTCGGCGAGTCCCAGCGCAGTCCGGGGATCACCATCCCGCCCAGGACGTGCGGGCAGAGCCGGTCGGTGCGCACCAGCACGGGCCACCACACCGAGGCCGGCCAGTAGGTGGGCCGTGAGGCGGGGGCCAGTGCCACGAACGTGCGACGGCCGCCCTCGATCCGCGGTACCGCGCCGGTGATTCCGTGGCCTGCCGCGCCGAGTGGGCCGATCACCGAGATGCTGCCGTTGTGGCTGTCGATGCGGACGTGCCGGTCGATGCGGTCGAGTGCGATCGAGGGTGTGAGGTGGATCCACCCTGCCGGACTGGGTGACCCGTCGGGGACGGCGGTGGGCAGCAGCACCATCGCCCAGCCCGGTCGCTGGTCGACGATCGGAACCCAGGTGTCGGCTCCCAGCAGCCTGGCCGGCAGCGACACGATCGCGGGGCCACCCGGTGCGGTGTAGACCGCGGTCGTCTCGATCGGGTGCAGCACCTGCCCGTCCAGCTCCGTCGTTGGCGCCGGATCGGCGGGAGCGCCGGGGACGGAGTCGACCACGCTCGCCTGTGGCAGGGCGGCTACCTGCTCGGTGGTGAGCTGCACCGGACCTTGCCCTGCGGGATCTTCGGTAGCCGGTATGCCTACCGGGACCACTGACTGCTCCGCGTCGGAGCGTGTTGGGGTATCCGCTTGCCCGACGGCAGGTTCCGACCTTGGCGCGGATCCCGCCTCGGTGTCGACGTCGGCCAGGCGCAATGCCAGGATCCCGAGCGCGGCGGCCAGGACGAGTACAGCGGGCCGCAGACCCGATGGTGCGCCACGCCACCGCGCCCGCACCGGCAGGGCGATCGCCAGCCACGCCGCGACCGGTCGGCTGATCCGGCGGATCGGCCGCGTCAACTCCTGCGCTGACGGTGCGGGGGCCGCGGCCGTGTCGGGGAAGGTCGAGGACAGCACCTCGACGTCGCCGGTCAGTGCGCGGATTGCCACGCTGTCTGGGGCGGTCATGACGTCGCTTTCACCACGGTGGCGACCGCGCCTTCGGCGATCGTGCACGTGTCCTGATCCGGGTATTGGCCGTTGACGAGCAGGACGCCCGCGGTGCTGCCGTCGGCCAGCTCGACCAGCGCCCCGCAGGTGGGTTCCTTGCTGGTGGCGTTCTTGCCGGATCGCAGCAGACCGGGCCTTCCGGCGATCGTCTTGGCCTCGACCTTGCTGTCGGGGTCGTTCGCAGTGGCCTGGTTCTGGGGCAGGCCGGGGTCTACGGGCATTTTGCCTTTCGGTGCCCAGAGCACGGTCGCGACGAAGTGCCGGCCTGCCGCGCTGGTGCTGGCGGCCTCGCTGTTGTCGTAGAAGCAGGAGATCTCGAACGGGTCGTTGGCCTTGGGTTCACGCTGCCGTGGTGGCTTGTCCGCCTCGTTTTTCGGGCGTACCGCGGCGGGGAACGCGGTCCAAGCGGGGACCTTGCACGGGTCGAACGCGGCACCCTTGACCGAGGCGTCGGCCGGCTTGTTCTGGTCGCCCAGCTTCACCGAACCGGACGCGGAGCTGCTCGGCGCGGCCGACGCCGACGAACCGGCCGACGCCGAGCCCGGCGTTGACGCGGTGCTGTCGTCGGGTGCGGACGTGCAGGCCACCGCCAGCAGCGTCCCGGCCACGGCCAGGCCGCAACGCAGTACGGACTTGAGCACGGTCATGTTGTCCCCCAAGGGATTGGTAGCGGTCAGGTTCACGGGAAGAGGCGTGTGAGGAAGTCGCCGACCAGGGCGTCGCGAAAGGCCAACCGCGTCCGATCGACCGGGGTCGTGGAGGCCTTGCCGCGGGGTTGCTGCAGGACGATCTGGACGCGCAGCACCCAAGGTTTGAACTCGTCGCCGGCGCCGGTGGTCAGGTCTTCGAGGTCTTGGCCGAGCCCGTCGACGGTGTTCTTCGGGGCGGACCGGAGCACGGCCTTGCCGTTGATCGTGAAAGTGGTGGTGATAGCTATGGCTTTGGGGTCTTTGGACGCCGCTTCGAAGTAGTCCGACCAGGACTTGCCGGGGACGACGGCAGTGCGGACCAAGAGCTGGTTGTCCTGTGAGGACACCGTGCAGGTTCCGTTTTCCACGTAACGGTAGAAGTCCTGGCCGAGGTAGGTCGCCCATTGGGTGTCCGACAGCGCGGAGCAGGCCATCTGGGCTGCGGCCTCGGGGTTGGTCTGTGCGGTGGCGGCCAGCTTCTCGCCGGTGTCGACCGCGGTCTGCGTCCATTCCACGCAGGTGGCGGGTTCGGCGCTGCGTGCGCACCCGCCCGCGGGTTCGACGTCGATCGGGGCTTGCGTGCTCGCCGACGTTCCGGCGGAGGCGGGGACGGCGTGGCCGCCGATGACGCTGGTACACCCGGTCAGCACCGCCGCCACGGCCACGACCAGCGCGCCGAATACGAGCGTGGTGCGGTTGTTCATCGCCGTCCCACCTTCGTGAGGACCTTGTCGGCGGTGGCCTGCGCGGTGTCGCACGACGGTGCCTGGACCACGACCACCTCGTAGGTTTTCGGGGCGTTCTCAGCCTTGGCGTCGGCGACCATCCAGGTGTTCTCGTCCCACACCACCGCGGTGCGGCATCCGCTCTTGCTCGCGGCCGCGACGGCCTTGCGGTCACCGACGGTCAGCGCGGTGTGCTCGATGCCGTTGACCTTCTGGCCGACCAACTTCAGCGGCTGGTCCTCGACCGCGAAGCTGACGGTGACCTCTTCCTTCTTCTCCTGCTTCGGCTTGTCCTTGCCACCGGCCCTGGATCCGTACCCGGCGCGGGCACCGCATTTGAACGGCTCGGTCGGGTGCAGTTCCGCGGCGTCCCCGTATTCCTCGAGCAGCGCCGCGGCCCCTTCGCAGGGGTCCAGCGCGGCCAGGGCCAATGCGGGGCTGGTGAGCCCGCGGTCGCGACGCGGCGGGTCCGCCCACACCGCGGCCGCGGCCTGGACGTACTGGCGCCCCAGGTCGCAGGGGGCGATCGTCGGCTGGTCCTGGGCGCTGCGGCTGGTGTAGTTGCGGACGTGCAGCACGATCGCGGATGTGCCGTCGAGCGGGCGGGCGACATCGCAGCCGGTCCCGTCCTCGTTGTCCTCGAGGTAGGTCAGCCTGCCGCCGATGGTCTCGGGGGCAGCATCGCGTCGACGGCCCGCGTCGTAGTCGGCGCCGACTTCCAGGTAGAGCGTCCAGGTGGCGGCGAACTCACCGCGGGTCAGGCGCAGGACGCACTGGTTGAGGCCGTCGAGGTTCGGGAGGAGCTCGTCGACCTGGTCGCCACTGATGGTCTGTGCGGCGGTCGGGTCGTGCAACGCACAGGGATCGATCGCCCGGAACCCTTTGTAGGCCATCGTTTTGGCTCGGCCAGCTTCCGGGACGGCATCGAGCAGCGCGGGTTGGTCGGTGGCCGATGTCGTAGTGCTCGACGTGGTCGCCGAGGTAGGGCCGCTGGTGCACGCGGTGGCGAACAGGACGGCTGCGGCCAACAGCAGCGCAGCCCGTATCCGACCGATCATGAGTGTCTTCCTTTGGTGATGCGGGAGACGTGGACAATCCCTGCAGATTTCGGAGTCCTCGTGGACGCCTACAGCACAGTCCAGGTAGTGGTCACCGGACAGACAAGTCGTCGCAATCGAAGCGTCCTCACGGTCCACTAAGGACTACCCGTCGTTTGCCAAAAGCTCGCGGGGAGGGGTGATGTCACAGGTGCATATCTCGGGATGCGCACCGGCACATCACCCACCGCCTCCCGGCCGCTTCGCAACGAGTGAGCCCGAAGGCGTCAGCGTGCGACTGCTCCACTGATCGGCGATCGCCGATCAGTGGAGCAGTCCCCGTAGCGGTGTCTGCCACAGCGAGGGCGTGCGCGCGGTGTAGTCGACGACCGACCGCGCGGTTGGGGAGTCGATGACCACGCCTGCGTGACCGAGCGCGAGCCGCACCGCGACCTGCTGCACCGGGAGCTGCGGCCCACCCGGTCGATGACGGGCCTGCGGCTGCACCCGCCAGGTGGGCGTGTCGGCGGTGGCGTCGGCGTGCAGTTGCGGCTGCACGGAGTCCACCACCTGAGCGGACGCGGTCGAGGTCCCCAACAGCGCGATCAACGAGCTGCCGGCGGCGATTCCCGCCGCGCGCAAGAGCCGAAAAGCCATGATGCTCCTTCGTGGCATGAGCCTTGGATTTGTTCGGGCAGCGCCCACGGGATCCTGACGACGAATTCAGGTCGGGACGCTTGCGCCACATCCAGACTTCTGCAGCGTTGATCGATACGTCAAGCAATTCAACCCAAATCCCGCAGAGGAATCTTTCCGCCGTTTTCTGGCATGCAAATGGGGCCGAATGAATTGGCATTCGGCCGCGTCCAAGCGTCACCTGCTACTGCCACCCCAATGACGCTGATGGCTCAACTGGCATTACTGGCAATACTTTGGAGTTCAGCCTGCAAGCGAGCGTACGAACCCCACCGAGATCGAATTTGTCTCCACGTTGGAGAATTCAGGATTTACGGCTGCCGCCGAAGGTCGCGACACGATCCGCCGCAGCATGCGCAATGCATGTGCAGCCGTCGCGGAGCGGTCCGGATGCGGGATAGGACCACCAGGTGTGGATCCAGTCTCCGACCTGCCACAGTTCGGGCTTGACCCGGTTCGGGATCGGTCGAACGCCTCCGGCGATGGGATCTCGTGCCGGACGGAACTCCAGCAGTGACCCCAGATCCACGTCATCTCGGGGCTCGCGAACCGCTGCGCAGCAGGTGGTCAGCAAGGGTGCGGCGACTTGCCATGCTGCGTCGCTCATCCTGCCCACGATCCCGGCGCCGTAGATCACCAGAGCAATCTCGTCGTCGACCTGTTCGACCTGCATGTCGAACATGAGCCGGTAGCCCAGTTCGGACAGTTCGTGCTTGACGGCCCACAGCACCTCGGGTGGCGGTACGCCCAGCTTGACGTGTCGGGAGAACAGTTCGGGGCTGCTGCTCCAGATCAGCTCGTAGTCCACGTGCTCGCACACCGTCCGGGCACGCGCACCGTTCGGCCATGAGGAAGCAGCCGGCCAGACGTGCCAGTCGAGCATGTCGGCCAGCGGCTGAGGAATGAGCGACTGGCCTGGGTCGAGCCTGCCGGCACAGGCCGCCGGTTCCGGCATCCACACCACCTGACTGGCGGTCGTGTTCGGTGCCACCGGTGGCGATGAGGCTTCCACATCGGCACTCGACTCTTGTCGTTCTGCTCTCACGCCCACCCCGAAACCCTTCGTCAATTCGTCGGTCATGCCGACACCTTCACTCCATGCCAGAGGTCCGCCACGACCTCATGTGACGCTTGTTCGTCATCGGCGGACTGCGCTACCGATGACCGAATGCCTTAAGGCGGCCATGCCGCCAGGACGCGGTGCGGCACACCGAGTTATCAACTGCCGCACCGCGTGGCGTTCGATCGCAGATGTCTCACGGAGACTCTTGACCTCGACAAGAAACACCCTAAGCACGTGCCTGACATAGAGTCACGAGATAAGAGCGAAAAACCGCAGAACTCGCAGACTAGGCACCGACCGGTAGCTCTGCATAGCATCATTGCTTGGATGCGTGAAGCTGGCCCGTGCGGATTGTCGCCAACTCGCTCGTGCGAATCGTGTGGATCGACCACGACCAAGTGCGATGTAGCCGATCCACTACCTGTCCGAGCGATCACGCCGTCACGGGCGAGGCGCCCAGGAGTTCCTCCAGCAAGTCAATAGAACGTTCGTGCACCGAACTGGCTCCGGCCATGAGGTACTCGGGCTCCTGCGGTGGTGGGCCGGTGGCCATGACGACTGCGAGGTAGTCGGCACGCTCGGTGGGACTCAGCGGGTCAGCCGGCAGGGCGACCGGGTCGCCGAGGTCTTGGCGGGCGAATGGTTCTTCCCACTGGGCAAGCAGGTCGTGCCAGGCGCGTCGCTCGCGTCGGTGGTGGGCGATGCGCTCGGCTCGGAGTTCGGCGAGGCCGTGTTCGGTCGCGATCTCGGCGAGGGTGCGGGTCGTGCGGGCGACCCAGTCGCGTCCGCGGTGCAGGAGCTCGACCTTCGCGAGTCGCCGTAAGGCTTGGTAGACCTGGGGGGTGCACATGCCGGTGAGTTCGGGAAGGTCGAGGGGCCGCACCGATGCCCGGTGGTGGCGTGCATGGCGTTCTATGGCGTCGAACACCCGCCTGGCGGGCAGGCCGAGGATGTGCCAGGCCGGGTGGACCGGCCCGACCTTCCTGTGTGCGATCAGGGTCGGATCGGCCTCGATCTCGTGCCCGTCGCTGCGAGGTGTCACCAAGGCGTACTTGTCCGCTGCGGCGCCGCTGCCCCGTTCGACGAGCAGGATGGGCGCACCGGGCAGTTCACGCAGGAAGCGCAGGGCCTGGGAGACGGTCTTGTCGTTGATCAGCCCTGCGGCGATGGAGAGCCACCGTCTGCCGGGGGCTACCACGTGGGACCGTTCCAGCTGCGAGATGTAGGCCAGTGCCTGCCAGATCGCCAGTGCCGTCCACCGGGTCTGCCCTGACAGGGTGCTGGCGGTCATCGTCCAGGTTTCGGCTTGGGCAAGCCACGAACGCAGTGCCACCCTCCCCCCGGTGTGCTGTTGTTGATGGCCGGAAACCCGCAATGCCGGTTCTACCTCCGCAGCCCACGTCATGGCCTTGACCCAGTCGCACCGCAACCGATGCTCCCACCGTGGCCCGTAGCGGTTGTAGGCGTCACGAAAGCCGGGCCACACTCCTGTGTGGACACTGGTCAGGACGTTGTTCAAGGACAGGCCGCGCAACACGGCGTGCGCGAGAAACGATTGACGGGCCTCGTGTCGGGTCCACTCCTCGCCACGCCAAGTGCGGCGATCGGGCAGTACCCCGGCTAGCGCGAACGCCGAGATCACCGATGGCACCGTGCCAGTAATCAGTGCGGGCAGACGGTCATCGTCAGATGAGTGCAGGTACACCGGAGCACTGGCCTGCGGACTACCCCGCACGACCGAACCATGGGGCTGGACCGGGCTTTGCACGGACAGAAGGGCTGAGAGGCGCGCGATGGTGCCGTGTTGCGATCGGGTGCGGGCAGCGGTGAACGCGTCGTCCAGCGGGGTGAGGAGTCGTCTGTGGCCGCCTTCTTTGCATGGCGACCCCGGTGCGGTGATGCAGCCCTGACGAGGGTTGCTCATGGGGGTGATGTCCAGCGTTAGAAGGCGCGCGGCCAAGGCGCGCAGGACTGGCATGACGTGCCGTACCGCCAGCGGCACATCATCGGCTAGAGGCACTAGGACGTGCCGGCCGCCTCGGGTGCTTTCGTCGACGATCGTCAGGCCGCCTGCTTGATGCACCCACTCCACCGCTTGCTCGGCATCCCCGCGAACACGCTCAGGTCCGTAGCCCTTGGGATCGAAGTCGAGGGCGAGCATCGTGGTTCGGCGGTGCTTGTCGTAGAGCGGGATCGCCGCCGGCTGCTCGGGCAGCGCGCGGCCCAGCCGACGTGCGTGGTCGTAGCCTCGATGCGGGCTCCACAGTCTGACCGACTGTCGGGCTGCGAGCAGGGGGGCCAGCGTCCATGCGGACGAAGGTGCGGACGAGGTCACTGCGGTGCCACGGATTCTTCGGCCTCAGCCAGCGCCGTTGGTGCCAGCGAACCGAGCCGCGAGCGTGGTCGATCGCAGTTGCTTTTGCTCGGCATCAAGGCACACTCGACACCTGAATTGGGCTCAGCAGCCGCCAGGACAAGCTGCCTAACAGCAACGACATACATGATCGAGCCAGTGCGAGAAATGGTTCCCCCAGGGATCTCAGTCCTGCACATGACGTCCAGGAAATATCCCGGATAACTTCGACATGCGTCGACACGACATAGAAAATGGCTACCTAAATATCCACTACGGCCAGCCAACGAAACGGCAATTCATATTTTATGCCAAATGAGCTCAGCAGGTAATCCGTGGAGCAATTGCGTCGATCAAGCCAGCAAAAACCAATAGCTTCCCATCAGATTTGCCAAACGTTTTGACGACCAGCCAAGCACATAGAGCCAGATTCATACGATTTGCGAGGATCCTGATGAAAAGGCGCCGAACTGAAGGATCCACCGTCAGCACATGGCGGACATATGCTGCGATCACACGATTCTCCACCTCGTGGCATTGACACATGCCCTTGGCATGTTCAGCGGATGGGCACTACGTGCATGCAGCCTGCTTCGCCGGTCCGATGCCGTCCGCGAAGTCCGTCTTCACGAGGCCGCTTCGTTCGACGACTCCTCAATGCTCGCTTGATCGAGCGCGTCCTGTTCCAACTTGTCCACGACCGCAGCCGGGATCACCATACGGCCGCGGAAATGTACGACCGCGATTTGACCGTCATGGATCGACCGATAGACGGTCTGGGCTGAGACGCCGAAGATTTTCGCCACGGCGCCGACCGACAAGAATCGCGAATTTTCCTTGGGAGACGCGTTCCTGACGCGCTTACCGGTCATATCGACCTCCGGAGCTTCCTGGGTTGACACCATCGTCACCCGCACTCTCAGCTTCTGTCAAACTTTCCATTCTCAGGAAATAATGGCCTCCATCCAGCACAGTTTTCCAGGGCGATTGCGTAGTCAGACAGCAATGCGCTGAGCTGGGGATTTGCGGAGTGAAGGGCCTTTGAGGAGGCGTAGGCGGCGGATGAGATCGCATCGGTGATCATGGAGTTGCGACGCTTCACGACTCCGAGGAAGACCCCACCCGCCGATGACATCATCTCTCATCACCGCACTGACCGTCACGACACCCTCCACCCACACCCCACCAGCGCCCGTCACCGATGGTGAGCATGGCGGTCTGCTGGACGCCTTGGCGAAAGTCCCGGATCCGCGTGACCCGCGCGGAATCCGCTACCCGCTGCCCGCCCTGCTCATGGTCGCGGTCTGCGCGGTCCTGGCCGGCGCGTCATCATTCGCGGCGATCACCGACTGGCTGCAGGATCTCGACAGCCAAACCCGTCACCGGCTCGGCTTCGACCGCATCCCCGCCGGCACAACGATATGGCGGCTGCTGACCCGCCTCGACGCCAACCTGCTGGCCACCATCCTCGCCAGCTGGCTCACCACCCGCTCCCGGCAATCAGTACCACTCCAACCCCGCCGATACCGCCACATCATCGCCGTGGACGGCAAAACCCTGCGCGGCGCCCGCGTCCACGACGGCCGCCAAGTCCATCTGCTCTCCGCACTGGACACCAGCACCGGCATCGTCCTGGCCCAGGTCACCGTGAACACGAAATCGAACGAAATCCCCGCGTTCACACCGCTTCTCGACGCCGTCCACAAGGTCACGGGCAGCCTGAAAGACATCGTGTTCGTCGCCGACGCGCTGCACACCCAAACCGGCCACGCCCAGCAAGTCGCCGCCCACGGAGCCCACCTGATCACCGCGGTCAAGGGCAACCAGCCGAAGTTGTTCGCCCAGCTCAAATCCCTGCCCTGGCCCCAAATCCCGGCCGGGGACCGCACCCACGACCGTGGTCACGGACGCCGCGAGACCCGCACCGTCAAAGCCCTCACCCTGCGCATCCCCGGCGGCATCCTGTTCCCCCACGCCCAACAGGCCGTCCGGATCACTCGCAGCCGCACCACCAGCACGAAGACCACCCGTGAAACGGTCTACTTCACCGTGTCCCTGCCCGCCAGCGATGCCCTGCCAGCCGATCTGCTGGACTGGATCCGCCGCGAATGGCTCATCGAGAACCAGATCCACCACGTCCGCGACGTAACGTTCCGTGAAGACTCACACCAAGCCCGGACAGGCACCGGCCCCGCCGTCATCGCGACCCTGCGCAACACCGCGATCGGCTGGCACCGCACCAACGGCGACACCAACATCGCTCGTGCCCTTCGACGCGCCAACCGCCGATCACACGACCTGATCTCTGCCGTGACCAGCAGCTACCCCACAACGCAATGACCCTGCACAGTTTTCTGACGTACCGTCACCGGAAAAACACACTATGCAGTTTCGGTAATCGCGAGTACCGAGGCGCCGATGCCGAGCCGCACACCGAGCACCCAGGCCGTAGCCGACGCCGTCCAGTTGGCCGCGTGCCCTCCGGCTAGCACGGCTGATCACCCACTGGGAGCGTGGGCCTCGGCGGCGATCTACATGCGATCCCTGAGATCGACCCCACGCCAGTGCTGCGGCCGGCATCGAGGTTGCAGTCGGACATTGCGATTCGCCAGGCGGCCGCGCATAGGGTTGCGCGGTCCCAGTGGCTTCTGTGTATGCCTGGTCGGGGGGCTCGGTGCCGCTTGGTCACGGCCGGTGGTTCGGTGGACGGGCTCGTGGCCGACGGTGTGGGCCGGTCCTGGTTGGCACTCGGCGCCATATCCACGAGGGCGACAGCGGACAAGCTCGTGAACACCAACGGGTATGTGGATGGCGAGCGGCAATATGAACTCCGAGGTGGCCGGGGTCGCGCCTGGTTAGGGTGATCGGTATGGATGACACGCGCGCGCTGAAGGTGAGCACGACGACCGACACCGTGGAGTTGGCCGGGCAGTTGGCGCAGTCGGCGTTGGCTGCGACCCTGGCCGGTGGCGCCGAGGTCATCGGACCGGTCGACGCCTACTCCTGGCACGAGGGTGAGGCCGTACGGCAGCCGGAGTGGAGGGTGACGTTCACGACCACGGCCGCCGGCTACCCGGCTTTGGAGGCGCACCTGCGCGCTGGTCATGTCTGGGACAACCCGGAGATCACCGCGGTGCCGGTGGTCGCGGCGTCGCAGGACTACCTGGCGTGGTTGGAACGGACCGTCACACCGGTGTAGCTGCGTCCAACTCCAGTAGTTCGGCGACTTCCGGCACGGTGCGGTGGGGCCGCAGGGCGCGCAGCACCGGTTCCAGGTGTCGACGGGGCCGGACCGACCCGACCCCGTCGGAAAGTTCGATCACGCGGGCAGCGACCAGGGCGGCCTGGGGCACTTCCCCGGCGTGCAGGTAGGCGCGGGCCAAGCTGGTGCAGTAGAGGGCCTTGTCGCGGGCGTGGGTGTCGTCGAACCTGTCCAGCGCGTCGGTCAGCGCGGGAACGGCACGCAGCGGCAAGTGCAGCTGGGTGTAGCAGCGGCTGGCCATGATGCGCATTTCGTCGGCGTCGACCCAGTACACCCAGTCCGGCTCGGGGACGTCGGTCTGCTCGGTGACGGCGTGCTCGGCGGCGTCCAGGGCGCGTTCGGTCTCGCGGACGTCGCCTGCGACCGCGTGGGTCCATGCCAGCCGCTCCAGTAGCAAGGCCCGTATCCGCGGAGTCCCGGCGTCGCGGGCCCGGTCCACGGACTCGGCTGCGGTCTGCACGTCAGGGCCTGTGACGCTGATCGACTGGTAGGCCAGAAATGCCAGTGCGTTGCCCGCGAAGGCCGGCGCCGCGGCGTCGGTGGCGGTGTCCAGGCTGGTCAGGTGGTGCGATTTGGCGACCCCGTGCAGGCCTGCGTCGAACGCTGCCCAGCCGGCCAGCTGCTGCTGCTCGGCCAACGTCGACAGCCCGGCACGGCGCACCGCTGCGGAGCACGTCGCGGCCGCGAGCGTCGCCGAGGTCGCTGCGGCCTCCGTGCGGTAGCGCTGGTGGGTGTCCGCGCCACCGAGCAGGTTGTCCAGGCGACGCAGGCGGGCGGTGCGCGCGGCCAGGCGTCGTACATCGATCACGCCGAATCTCCCACTCCTACTGGGGAAGGTTGCTTTCGGGGAAGACGCCACGGGCAGGGCCGTCGCGGCCAGCAAACCGACGAACTCGCGGCGCTTCACGTCACCGTCCCCTTCGATCTGGTCGAGCGCCTCGTGAGAGCGGTCTGTCCTGCTCGCATCCGGTGTCGAGCTCCGGCGTCGGTTGCGTGAGGCCGCCACCGCCTCGGCCAGCAGAGTGTTCCCCGAGGACCGGGACCGCATCCGCGCGTACGTGCGCCGATTGGCAGCAAAGAACGGAAATCGGGACGCGCTGAAGACTTATGCCGGCGCAGTGCACGCTCCAAGGATCTCGTTGGTCGGGCGCGAGTTGTCATCGGGCAGCACTACCAGTCCGAGTTCGTCAGCGAGCGTGCAGCAGTCCTGATAGCGCTGACGGAAGACCGTCATGTGGCTGGAGCGGTTGCGCGACAACCGGGTTCACCCTCGAGAATGCTGCCGTTCACCGCTCGGCTTAGCTTCGTGATGGCCGGCCGGCCTATGCGAGCAGTAGGCAGGAGTCCCACTTCGACAGTGGACGCGTGTCAGTGGCGGATGCAAGAACGGCGAGCGCCACACCAGCAGTTCCCTCCAGAAGTCCCGTGTCGCCGGGAGGGAGACGCGCGTGCAAGCCGAGCAGGGTGCGCAGCTTCGGCAGGTGGTCGGAGAGCACATCGGATTCGGAGTCGTTGACAGCGTGCCAGGTGGTGTGCAGTAGTCCCGCGGCACCGTGGCAGAGGCTGGAGTCGATGATGTGGCCGAGTTGGGTCAGATCGTCAAGGCACGCGGCCAAGGCCTTCTCGGCCATGCGCTGACGGCTGACGTCGCCGGTGGCGATGGCGGCAAGTTGTTGAGCGCGGGCGATGCCTGGAGTGCCGTAGCACCACGAAGGTCGATGAGGGCCGTGGTGTACGGCCTGTCCGGTGCGGGCTTCGTCGAGAGTGACTGTGCGCGGCCACCAGGTTCCGACGGCGCTGTCTTGCTGCCAACTGTCGAGCCAGGCACAGATGCGGGAGATCGCGTCGGTTGTACCGTCAACGGCGATTCCGCGGCGCAGGGCGAGTGCCAGTAGTGCCAGAGGGCCGGCGATCCCATGTGCCATACCGAAGTTGCCGTGTCCGCCGGGGTACACGGTGGGCGGTTGGCGGAGCGGGCCGTGATCGGTCCACCAGCCCGGCAGTCCGCCTGTGCTGGGGAGAGGTTCGGTCAGTCTCACGAGGTAGGACAGGATTGCCGAGGTCACGTCGTGGTGGGGGTTGCGGAGCAGGTGGTAGGCGCCGAGCCCGGTCAAGCCGCTGATGACGTCGAATTCCGCGAAGGCCGGGAGTTCGCCGCGGTCGATGCGGTCGTGTGCGGCGTTGAGCCGGATGTGGGTCAGGGCTGTTGTTGCGGCGTCGAGTTGGGTGAGGGTGTGCTGGTAGTGGCCGGTGCTGTCCGCGGCCGCGCTGGTGGCGAAGGCCAGGGCGGGTACGCCGTAGAAAAGACCGGCGTCGGGGCGGCCGTTGAGGTCACCGGCTGAGGCCGCGGTCAGCCAGGCATGGGCTGTGGTGGCGTGGTCGGGGCGGGTGAAGGCAAGCTCACTGTGTAATAGGGAGATACCTGCGGCGCCGCGGGCCAGTGACTGTGGTTGCGCGATGTGGCCGGTGTGGTGGGGCGCGTCCGAGATCGAGGGATCGTGCAGGGCGGAGAGGATGCTGTCCGCCAGGTCCCCCAGGTCCGAGTCGTGAAGGTTCATGACTTCCCACCGGGGTGAGCGATCTGGCTTAATGCTGCGTTGCGGGCAAGGCGGTGCGCGACTCGTTCGTTGACCGGACCGAGTCCGTTGACGCGGACGCAATGCAGGTGCAGCAGTGAGGCCAGCACGGCATCCGGGTTGAGGTCGGTCTCACGGGTCAGCACGTCGCGGTAGTCGGCCAGCGCGGTGCGTCGTCGTGCCCATGCCGCGGTGATGTGCTCGCCCCCGCGGAGGCCGCGAATGTTCGCGTAGTCGTCGCGTGGATGAGCGAGGCGGAGAGCTTCGTCATGGAGTGCACGACCGGGAGAGGCAATCGGGTCCTTGTTGACGTGGGTGATCAGCCATTCGAGGCCTGTGGTGGTGCCGGTGAACGCGACGGCCAAGTCGACCAGTCCGGCTGCGATCAGGGCCCGAGGATCGGCGGCGGTGGGGCCCGCGAGGTGCGCGCGGTGGGCGAGGGTGGCGGCGGAGTCGGCGGCGAACACGGTCTCGGCGGCGGTCATGGCGGTGCCATGGCCGAATCTTCCGGTCTCCGGCCGGTAGGTGTCGAACTGGAACGCTGTGATGAGTCGACGGTTGCGGAGATCTTTCGCCCAGGCGCCGATGTGGGCTGTGACTGCACCGTATTCGGCTGGTTCTGCAAGTCGAATACGGAGGCGGAGGTGGTCGTCGGGGTCGCGGTAGGGCAGGAACCACCACGATCTCTCGTCCAGTGTGGACAACAGACGAGGAAGGTGTTGGGTGAGCAGTGTGGTGTGCCGATCCGGGTTGCCGTAGAGCTTGCAGTGCACCCAATGCCCGGCCCCCGGCACGTGCTCGTCGTCGGTGCTGATCTGGATGGCCCGCGTCGTTCGGGTTCGCAGCGGTGGCCGAGTGGGGGCGGTGGTTCTGGCGAGGGGAACGATGATTTCGTGGGTGTGTCCGCCGAACCAGCCGAGTTGGTCGCTGCTGGGGGCTTCGTGGAGGGTGGCCTGGCCGTGGCGATCGAGGTGTGCGCGTAGCAGGTGGCGGTGGGCTGGTTCGTCGAGGTTCAGGCGGATGCGTTGATCGTTTCCGCCGAGGGTGACCACCGCGGGTGTCATCATCCGCGTGCGCCACGCGGCCAGGCCGGCCGTCCATTCGGTGTCGGACGTGTCAGGACCCGGCAGGTCGCCGCTGGTCGGTTTCCAGCGGGCGAGGGAGAGAATGGTTCGCCGGTAGGTCAGTCGGGGCAGGAACGGGAGCTCGGCGGCGATCCCCCACGCGAACGCTCCCCACGCCGCGGTGCGGGCGGCAGGTAGTTCACAGACGAATCGCAGCAGGGGGTGGGTGGCGTTGGTGAACTCCACCGCGTTGAACACCGACGGCTCCACTGGTCGGTTAAGCGATCGTGACCACAGGTGGAACCGATGCGCGTCTCCCACCACCAGCAGATCGTCCGGATTCAGCACGGCGCCGCCGTCGGTGTCGCTGTGGTGCTCGCTGATCGACAGTAGGTCGGGCAGGATTGTGGGGCTGCGGGCGACGTTCTCGGTGTCGAGGTAGACCGGCGGGCAGGACACTTGAACGCGGAGCGCGTCGTGGTTGATCGTGGGTAGTTCGGTGTACGCGGCGGTCATGCGGTCGCGGTCAGCCGGGTCGAGCAGGTCGAGGAATCGGCCGCTGGTGGTGCCGGCGGCACGGAACGCGCCGGTCACGATCAGGGTGAAGTCGCCACGGTCGAGGGCGTCGACGCTGGCCGCGTGGATGCGGACGGCCAGTTCGAGGTGGGGCGGCCACTGGGTTTGCGCGGTGGTGTCGACGCACAGCGCGGTGAGGGCCTCGTCGTCCAGGGCGATCCCGACGGTGCGGCCGAGCGCGGCGGTGTGAGCCAGCCGCAATAGTGCGGTATCGCGGTCCTTGTCCGTGGCCGTGGAGATCGGGTGCAGCGATCCTCGATAGCCCGCGGGAAATCCCAGGCCTGCGTCGGGGTTGACCAGGTCCAGCAGCGGCACTGCGGCGCCGATGCCGTAGCGCTCGAGGAAGCGGCGGTGGTAGTCCAGCCAGATCGGTTTGCCCGACGGACGTGGTGTCAGCCGTGCCAGGACCTCTGCTGCCCGTGCGGCTTCGGCGGCGACAATGCGGGGCAGGACGACCTCGGCATCCACTCGTAGGTCCGTGGAGTGGGGCCGGTCGGGATTGTGGTGTTCGGGGTCGCGCAAGTCGGTAAGGAGGTCGGCCACGGCGGGGATGTCGTCGGCACGAAGGTCGGCGAGAACACCGAGGACGTGGGTGAGCGGGTCGGCCGTGGTCATCGGGGGGCGAAGTGCGCTGATGAGGACTTGCTGCTCAACCAGTTGATCAAGCACCAGTGAGATGGTCTCGTCAGGTGTGTCGGGGAATGCCGCGCGGAGCTGGTCTACGAGATCGTGGCGGCCGACCGGTGTCCGGGCCGCGTGGCCGATCATCTCGATTGCGCGGGTGTGGCGGATCGAGACCTCGGCGGGGTCGTTGTGTCCGGCGGAGGGATCCTGGCGCACACTGATGACGAGCCGGTCGTCACGGAGAAAGGCCGCGTTGTTCATCATGACCGGGAGTCGCTGGGCCAACTCCGGGCAGCGTTCCAGTGTGGTGATCAGGTCGGCGAGCCACACGGCGTCCACGCGCGTGGTGACGCGATGGTTCTCGCCGAGCTTGACCGTGGTGGCGGGTCCGAACGTAGTGGGCGCGACTCCGGCGAAGAGCCCGAATGGGGTGGCCCGGCCGGTGGCGCGAAGTCGGTAGCGCAGCACGGACGTGACCGTGCCGCGCACGATACGGGGACGCTGTTCGGTGCCTGCTCGGATCGTGTTCACTCGGCGCGCCAGGGTGGGACTGGCCGTCTCGACAGCGCGGGCGAACGCGGTGTCCTTCCAAACCTCGCTGATCCAGTTCCGCCATTCGGTGACGTGATCGCCGTCCAGGGTCGGCCATGACTGGTCGTCGGTCAGCGGTCGGCTGGCCATCCGAAGCAGTGCCGCGTCGATGACGGTGAACAAGCTCAATTCCCCCTCTGGGGTGAACGGTGGTCAGGTGGCGGGATGATTGAGGCACCCCGCCACCTGACCGTGATCCGTCACGGCGACCGGTGCGTCAGCAGGTGCTGTTGGAGCAGGCGCTTTCACACGTCTGGCCGCAGCCGTCGTCGGTGTTCGACCTCAGTTCGGGCGCCACGGATCCGGACGAGACGATCGTGAGGTCGAGATCGAACTCCGTGGCGACTTGGATGCTGGAACTCCTGGCTAGGACGACCATGGCTCTCCTTCTGGTTCGGCGGGATGGGTCGACCTGGCCGTCCTCCTCAGGACGGGGTGGACGGCCAGGAGATCACGGCGACCGTGTGCTTCTTGCGGACGACTCGGCCAGCGGGAAGTGCAGGGTCGGGCGTTGTCGCGGGGTAGACGTCGATTCGGGCGCCGGGCCCGTGTCGGCGGGTACGGTCCCAGTCGCGGATCAGCTCGACGTAGCGGCCGGCGAGGTGGTCGGCGTCAGGTCCGTGGGCGTACACGACCAGTTCGAACGCGCTGCGGTCTTCGGAGGTCGCCCGCGGAGCGCGGTAGGCGAAGCTGTCGACGCCGAAGGCGGCCTTGGCTCCCATACGCGTGGACTTCTCCACCGCTCCGGTCGCGATCGCGGCCTGGGTGGCCATCAGCAGACCGAAGTCGTCGAGCATGGTCGCCAGATACAGGTCCAGATCGTCGTAGGATTCGGTCCCGCCGACTTCGATTCCGGAGCCGTGCACCACGCGCGGCGATGCCAACGCTGTGCTCAATGCTTCACCGTTCACGGGCTGGTCGCCATCCACGCGCAGAGCGATGTCCGGGCCGCCCAGTGGCACGAGTTGTTCGTTGGAGGCACCGGCTCCCTGCATGGCGACGAACCCGCAGATTTCGTAGTCGGTGCCGACCAGGCGGTCGTCGTGGCGGGTGAAGGCGATCGAGCGCATGAGCCCGCGCAGTCGCAGCGGGACCACGAGCACGCCGTCGGCGGCGAGCTGCTCGATCCACGCGGGTGGGATGTCCGGAGCACCGACGGTGACGATGATCCGGTCGAAAGGCGAGTGATCGGGAAGGCCGACGTCGGCGTCACCCGCTATGACCCGGACCTGCGGGTAGCCAGCGATGTCCAGGAACTGTGTCGCGCGGTCGACGACGAAGGGGTCGATGTCCATGGTGGTGACCTCGCCCTGCGGGCCAACCAGCTCCGCGATCAGGGCGGCGTTGTAGCCGCCGGAGCCGATCTCCAGGACCCGCATCCCAGGGCGGATGTCGGCTTGTTCCAGCATCTTGGCTTGGATCCACGGTGCGGACACCGAGCTCACCGCGAGGCCGTGCTCGTCGCGTTTGGTGATCACGACGGCGGCACGGTCGTAGACCTTCGACAGCGGTTCACCGGGGGCGAAGGCCTCGCGAGGCACGGTGGCGAATGCCCTCGTCACCTGATCGGTGCGCAGGTCGCCGTGCAGTCGTAGTTGGTGGACCATCGTCGCGCGCAGGTCCGCCGCGCGTGGAGGTGCGCTGGTCCTGTTTGTTTCTGGCGTGTTCACCCGATCACTCTTCCAGTAGCGGGCTTGTGGGCAGTGCAACCACACGCCCACGGATGATCATTCGCAGTGTCGACGACGCGTAGGATTTCCCGACCCGACACGCTCCGTGTAGGTCATCGACCGCGCCGAGCAGGACAGATCCTGATTCGTCACCATCCGCATGAGACACCACCGGTCCACAACACGCAGGAACCACGAAGCGCCTCGCACTCGATCCCGGCGCCGACGATGGCGCAGTCGTCCTGCTCGTCGAGCAAGATCAGGGCAGCGGACGCCGCAACGCTCGCGGACGTGGCCGGTCCGACTCCTGGCTGTCGGGTGGGCGTGGTCGACTCGTTCCCGGTCGTCATTGGGCTCTCCTGTTGTGAGGCTTCACCGTCATACGGCAGGAACATCGGCTTGAGCCTGCACGTCACCGTTTACCCGCGCGAGCGCGTTCATCGTCGCCACCTATCGTGGATCCAACTCCTCCTGAGTAAGCCGACGAAGAGCAGGACAAAGGAGGATCGGGAAGAAGATGGGTTGCGGAACCTGACTCATCACGGCGTCCACAACAGACTGGAGCGCTTGACCAGATTGGGAGCGCCCGATTCACCTGGTTCGGGTAGGCCGAGGAGATCGGTGACGACCTCCTCAAGATCGGCCCTTTCTCTGCACCACACGCACCCACCGCCGTACGTGTCATCGAGCACGCGGGCAGCGCTGACATTGCTGCGGTCGAAGACAAAGATCGCGTCGGTGTACTGCTGGCGGCTGAGGCTCCCGGCAATCCCCACGGTCTGGCCGCTCTCAACCAGGGTGCGGAAGATCCATCCGGACCGTCGGGCTACCACAAGCGTGTGAAGTTCGGGGTACTGGCGGACCGCCTCCTGCTCGACGATCGGGAGATTCATCAGACCAGCTCTCTGCTCTGCGTCAGCAGGATCATCACCCGGTCGCAGATCGCGGAGGCAGACTGCTCTGGTGGCTGCCTCGCGCAGTCGACGGTGAACAGTTCGAATCCCGCGCCCACCAGATGGGCGGTTGCCTCGCGGTAGAACTCGACCTCGGTGTGGCTGCTGCGCTTGGTGAGCTGGAACCTGTTGTGCGGTCCGCGCTCACTGAGTCGCTGGGCGATCACGTTGGGGTCCGCTTCAAGGATGACCGTGAGGTCCGGTTGCAGGACGTCCTCGTTGAGCTGCCAGAGGAACACGGGGTCGACGCCGTCGAATCGCTGAACCACGAGCCCGGAAGCGATGTAGCGGTCGGACACCACGACATGACCGCTCGTGAGAAGCGGCTGGATCTCCGTCTCGACGTGGTGGTAGCGGTCGGCGGCGTACAAGCAGGCGAGGGCGTGGCCGGTGACCGTCTCGGTCAGCTGAGCCGCCATGGTGCCGATAGGTCCTTGGGAAGGCTCGGCCGTGACGTGGACATGTTCACCCTTGGCAACGAGGAGCTGGGCCAGGTGCCGGACGATGGTCGTCTTACCCGCTCCGCCTGGCCCGTCGACGCTGACGAAGAACCCGAAGCCGCGGTCAGAAGAGAGCCGGGGGTTCATCCTTGCCACCCCCTGACGGGGTGCGCAGCTCTTCGAGCGACAGGCGGCCGGCGAGGTGAACGAAGAGCCTGGCAGTCACGAGGGCGTCATAGGTGGCACGATGCGGCTTGAGCCGGCCGTCCAGATCGTCAGCCAGATCGAACCTGTCGACAAGTGCGCCGAGTTTGTAGCTGTCCTCGTTGGGCAGCAGGCGCCGGGCGAGCTTGAGGGTGTCGAACACCTCGGGGCATTCCCAGTCGCCGAACTTGCGCTGGAGGACACCGACGTCCACGTGAGCGGCATGGCCGATCAGCGCCGAAGCGTCGAGGGCCTTGCGCACGTCGGCTTCGATATAGGCGAAGACTTGCGCGTCCGCCAGGTCATCGTTGCTGATGCCGTGGATCTTCTTGGCGAAGTGGGTGATCGGTTGATCAGGCTTCACCAACCAGCTCGTCGGCTCCCCGATGATCCCGCCGACGATCGGCACCGCGGCCAACTCCACCAGGTCGGGTGGCTGCTGCCCGTTGCCCTCGACGTCGACCACGACGTAGTTGAGGCTCTGCCACTCAGTCATCTGTTGTTGTGTCCTTCCAACCGAGTTCCGCGCGGCCATGGCGGTTCGCGTGGTGGGGGTGGCGCTCGTCGTGCACCTGGAAGCCAAGCGCGTGTTGAAGGAAGTAGCGCGGCTGTTCGGTCTCCAGGCCAGAGACAACAGCGGCTCTCGGACTGATCTCCACGACCTTGACCGACCGGGTTTCGGGCAAGACACTGGCGATCTGGTGTAGCTGCTCGACCGTGGGAACGCGGTGAGCGTTGGTGCAGATTTCGAGCTGGCTCAGCGGGCAGATGTCGCAGAGTTCACGGATGCCGATGTGGCCGTTGTAGTCGGGCAGGCCGTGCGCGTAGGACACGGCGCACGAGGTCTTGCGAAACAGCGCCGCGGAGTGGGAGAAGGCTTCCAGGACGCGGTGTTCCAACGTCTCGGGGACGATCTTGCGGCGTGCGGTGTCCTGGTAGGGCTCGGGAAGACCATTGGCCTTGTAGTACTGGGCGATCTGGTCGCGGTAGAACAGGCCGGTGAACACGGTGGCGTCGGCGTGCTTGCTCAACTCGCGCGCGGCGGCCAGGTGCTCGTCGGTGTCGTTCAAGCCTGGGACCAGGGGACGCCAGTACAAGACGGTGCGGTACTTGCGCAGTTCGGGGGCACTCATCAGCTTGAGCGAGTCGGCAACGACGTGCGAGGGGTAGGGCTCGATCTTCTGGTTGTCGATGCCGGAGTAGGTGAAGAGCAGCGTCACCTTCAGGTGGTGGAGTTGGTTCAAGCGGTCGATGTCGTACTCGCTGAGTTGGTGGCGGGTGATGACCAGGACGTGGTTGGTCAGATCGCGGGCATCGAGGTCTTCGAGTACGGCGAACGTGTGGGGGCGGACCTTGGGCAAGAAGGGCTCGGTGGCGCGGTTGAAGAGCTGGATCGGTGTGACATGGGGCTGGAAGTAGCGGTGGTTCACCAACTCTTCGACAGCGTGAGCATCGGACATGAGGGCACGCGGCTGGTTCTCGTCCCACAGCCCGTAGGTGTGCCGGATGCAGTAGACGCAGCCGAGCGGACACCCCTGGATGTGGTTGAGACTCAGACCGCTCTTGCGATACTCGACCACCTCCTGAACTCGCACGGGTAAGCGGGCGATCTGGTCCTTCGTGAGCAACTGCACGGACGTGATCACGTGGCGTTCTCCAAGATCGACGGGGACGGCGCTCTTGGAGACTAAGCAGAGCGACGGAGGCCAGAACAGCAAGTTGCTCGGAATTGCTCGCAATCGAGGCGAAGGTGAGGGAGACGGGCAATAGCGAGCCATGTCCTCGCACGCCACATGTGACGTCGCTCCGTTGGCGCGGTGGACATCTTTGAGCAGGTCAAGGCCTTGGAGTTGCCGGAGCGGCAGTACGTGGTGTTCGGCGCGGGCCCGCTGGCAGCGCACGGCATTCGCGATACGGCCGACGTCGACCTGTTCGTCACCACGGCGCTTTACGAGGAATTGAAAGCGTCAGGGTGGGCGGAGATGGGAACGCGCAGCAGCGGCCTGCACCTTTCCAGCGGCATCTTCGAAACCGACGAAACCTGGGTCTACGGCGACTACAGCCCGACCGTTGAAGAACTCGTCGAGGCGGCGGACATCATCGACGACGTGCCGTTCGCTCCGCTCACCGAGGTTCTGAAGTGGAAGCGCGCGCTCGGTCGCCCGAAGGACGTGCAGGACGTCGCGCTCATCGAGCAGCACCTTCGTATGCGTTCCTAGTTCTGCGGCGTCACGCTTCGGCGTCATCGGGCGAGAGGTCAGCGATGACGCGGTTGATGATTCCCCGTGCGGAGCGGCCGTAGCTCGCGACGGAGGCAAGTTCCTCGAACACGGTGGCGTAGAGAGCGATCTCTTGCGGCTGTGCCAGGTTGAGGCCTGCCGAGAAGGTTTCGACCAGCACCTTGTCGTCGTCGTAGAGCCAGAAGCCGTGCCAGGGAGACGCCGTGTACTGGGTCTCGAACCCGATGATCCCGAGCTTCACGTTGGGCAGTGCCGACAGCGACATCAGGCGGTCGAGTTGGCCGAGCATCACCTCGGGGGAGCACAGGCGAAAGCGCAGGGCCGCCTCGGTGAGTACGAAGTGGAAGCGTTTGTCGGACCGGTAGAAGATGTCCTGACGCTTCAACCGGGCTTCCACGGCCTCGTTGATGTCGTTGGCCAACTTGAACACGCGGATGCTCTCCGCGAAGCGCGCGCGGGCGTACTCGGAGGTCTGGAGAAGCCCAGGGATCACCGTTGCCTCGAACACCCGAAACAGCCTGGTCTTCTGATCCAACTCGGCGAGCGCGTTCTGCCGCGGCCTGATGCCGCCCTTGAGGATGCGCTGCCACTCGGCGTGTTGGGTCTCCAGTGTGCGCAGAGATGCGAGGAGGGCGGTCGCCTGGCTCGTGCTGTTGGTGATGCGCGTCCAGTCCTTGATGTCCTCGGCGCTCGGTGTCTGTTTGCCGTTCTCGATCTTGGAGACCTTGGAAGGTTGCCACGACAGCGACTCCGCGAGCTGCTTGCCGGTCTGACCGGCTAGCTGGCGAAGCTCGCGGAGTCGGTTGCCCAGCGCTGTTCGCGCCTCGTGGACGTTTGTAGCGCTCACGGCCTTACTCTGCGGCAAAGTCTTCCCGTCGTACGGCGTGATGCCTGGCAGCGTCACGCCAGTAGTTGTACTGGATGATCTCCGCGGGGTCATCTACGACCTCGCCACCCAGGAAGCTCATCCCGTCATCGAAGTGCATCCGGACCACCTTGCGGGAGTCGAACAGCCAATAGTCGTGCTTCGGCAGCCCCTCGGCCTGGTCGCGCGGTAGGTAGCGGATGTCCTCGCCCGCGCCGCCGGTGAACTGGGAGCACCAGACACCAAAACGGCTGTAGTCCGTGAGCGGCGTGGTCACCACCCGCACACGGGCAAACGTCCGCCCCTCCGCAGCTGCCTCACCCAACATGGACAGCCAGCTCTGCATCCACGGCAGGTCGTCCGGTTCACCTGCGAGGAACTTGCGCAGCGACTCGTTCTCGTACGTGGCGTCGTACTGGTCGAACGTCTCCAGGCGGAAAGCCGTGTGCTCGAAGGTGTGGAAGAGCTGTCTGAACTCCTCACCCGGCTTGATGAGCTCGGTCAGGACAGTCCCTCCTCCAGCGCGTAGCGGCGGGCGTAGAACTTCAGCACATCCTCGGGGATTTCGATCAGCGTCTCGTGGTCGGGGACCGGCCCGATCGCGGCCAAGGCCTCCGGGTCCGTCACCTTCCAGCCCTGGGCGATGTAGGTGACGCGGTCGTCCCGATCAGTGGCGTAGAGCGTCGGGGAGTTGTCGACCTGCGATTCAGGGTCCTTGCCGAGGAACTGGACGCGCATCGTGCCTCCTTGCGAGCAAGTTTCTTATAGTTGCTCTCCCATCGTGACGGAGGAGGTGAGGAACGTCAACGCGAAACCGGGAACGGCGACTTCAGGTTCAGGGCACGGGTTTGCCCTTGTGCTGGCACGGCCGGTCCCGGTTGCGGACGACCTGACGCGGTGTCCCTCGGGATACGTGACGGTTGTACTGGCCGTCAAGCACCCCGTGTCGCACGCGACACGGACCCGCCGTGGCGGTATGAGCAACCGACGATGCGCCCACTCGCACCACCTGTTTGCTTTCGGTCCGGGACGACACCAGCAGCACTCGGCCACCGATCGCAGCCGTGCAAGGACTTTGTAGCGAAACGAGTGGCACGGACCGGACCGCCGCGCCTGCCGAGTATCGGCACGGTCGTCCCCGGTGTCAGCAAGCACAGGAGGTGGGTTCGGGGCGTCGCACTCTCGCTGGTCGTTCAACCCTCGCGAGAGTCCATCACCGCGTAGTCGGTGATGCGGCGTGAACAGCGAGAGCGAGCAGGGGGAAGGTGGCGATGACGTCCTCGCGCACCAACTGGACCAGTAGCCCGATCGCTGCCAGGAAGCCTGCCGTGTCATCGGGTTGTTCGGTGATGGAGTCCAACGCGGCTTGGAGGTTCAGGCGCGTGGAGGTTGCGCGGGCGATGGAGCGTTCGATCCGACTGATGTCGGAGGCATCGGAAATTTCACGGTCCTCGGTATGAGACGGGTGGGCTGCGGCGGCGAGGACCTCGAACGGGTCGTCCAGGACGGGAACCAGCAGGGTCAGATCGGGACCGCCGCGCGTGGTGCACAAGTCCGGAGGACAGATCCGATGCAGGGTCAGCAGCACCTCAACCACAAGGCCACACAGCCTCCAGTCCGTGTGCGATCTCCTTTCGGCCAAGGGGAAGTAACCCTGCGCCGGGGTCATTGGTTTGGGAGGCTGCGATGAACTCGTCTGCGGCTGCCCGCGCCGCGGTTCGACGATCGGACTCGTGGGAGAAACCGGTCACGTTGATGCTCCTCAGTGGAGAAGGAGGTGCTTGGTTGCCTTCCCGGTCGGCTACCTGTGGTGGGCAGCGAGACATGTGGGTGTTCGTGGTCAGCAGCAGGTTCGCGGTTGGTGTCACCACTGCAGCACGAGCAGGACAGCGCACAGCACACCGGTGAGCATCACTGCGGCGAGGCCGAGATGCTGTGTTGGTTGCGTAGGTGCCTACCGTGGGCGATGTCGCCGTTGTCGGCCGCTTCCGCCGAGTAGGCCCGACAAGGTCGACGGCGCGCAGGACGTAGTGCTCGAGGTAGCGCTCTGGTGTCCGTTCATTCCTGGGGATGCCGACCACGCCCAGCCATCCGGAGGCGTCCGGACCGGGGGTACGGGTGATCCGGGGGCTGCCGGTCCGGAACGTGTAGAGGTAGGTCGACACGCCCGTCAGGGTGAACACGATCAAGGCGTAGCGGCTCAGCGGTGGAATCTCCGGTATGGGTTGCAGCAGGAATACCACGGTGGGGCCCGCGAGGCTGAGGATCGTACGCAGATAGCCCAGTAGTC
Organism: Umezawaea sp. Da 62-37; assembly: GCF_032460545.1. Classification (GTDB taxonomy): domain Bacteria; phylum Actinomycetota; class Actinomycetes; order Mycobacteriales; family Pseudonocardiaceae; genus Umezawaea. The sequence goes on along the minus strand of NZ_CP135965.1, from coordinate 9,718,915 downwards.
TGGCGGTCATGCCGCCGGCGTGACCGGCCTGGTATTGGGCGTGGCCGGCATCGTGCCGGGCGAGGTCCGCAGCGCGGGTGCAGATTTCGGCAGGGTCGGCGTCGATGTCGTGCCGGGTCAGGATGTCGTGGACCTGTTCCAGGTGAGGAGCATTCGGTGTGGCAGGCGTCTGCGGCTCGTCGGGTTTCTCGGCCGACACGGGTAATGGTGGCATCGTTTGGGGTCCTTTGATCGCGTGGACGTCCGCCCGGTGCGTGGTGGTGGCGAGCGGCGGTTCCGGCTGGGCGCATCAGGTGCGGCGACGTGTTCAGTGCTTCTTGGTGCGTGTAGCGCCGCCACGTGCGCGCAGGCTCACACCGGGCTCGCCGAGCACGCCATGCACGAAGCCGTAGGACCGCCCGATGGATCCGGCCAGGGCACGGATGCTGGCGCCCTTCTCGTACTTCTTCTTCAGGTCGGCGCCCAGCTTGGTCCGGGTGGCTCCGGTGATACGGGCACTTTTCTTGAATTCGGTCATCGCGGCGTCATTCTTTCGTTCGGTATGGGAAGCGGGATCGTGCGGTCGGTGGGCGAGGTGCTGCCATCGAATGCGTGGGCGGAACAGCAGCCGATGTCAATGGCGGTAAGGTGGACGTCGATTTCAGCCGAGCCGGCGGTGGTCTTTGGAGATACGGGACAGCAGCGCTTTGAGTTGATCACCGCGAGCTGCCAACCTTTCCAGCCTGCTGAACAGCGAGACGTACTCGCGGACGTCGTGCGCGTCGGTGATCATGGCGTTCCCGGTGAGCACGCTGACCGTCACGGCGCGCTCGTCGTAGACCTGGAACCCGTGCGGGGCGACCATGTTCGCGTCCGCCGACCAGGGCACGACGCCCAGTTGCACGTTGGGTCTGCGCATGATCAGGGTGAGGTGGTCGATCTGGTCGCACATGAGGTCCGCGGTGCCGATCCGCCACCGCAGGGCGCTTTCGGTGAGCAGGAAGACGAACTTCTTGTTCGGGTCGTCGAGTCGGGCGTGTCGGGTTCGTAGGATGGTGACAGCGGTGTCCGGCTCATGGTGTGGCGTGGCGGCCAGTACGACACGGAGGTAGTTCTCGCTCTGCAGTAGCGAGGGGACTCCGGCGAGTTGGAAGAAGCGGCTGGTGGTGGCGCGGGTCTCGATACGGGTGACGGCCTGTTGGTGGCGGTGGGCCCCGCGGTGCAGGACCACCCGTCTGGTCTCGAGTTCGGCATGCAGCTGTCTGGCCAGTTCGACCAGTTCCAATCGGGTCTGCCTGGTGGCGGATAGCTCCGCGACGAGTCGTTTCACGTCGATGACGGACGGCAGCAGCATGCTGTTTTCGATCTTGGACAGTTTCGACTGGCTCATACCGGTCGCTTGCGCCGTGGCCGTACCGGTCATCCGGGCCTCGGTCCGCAGCCTGCGTAACTCACTCGACAGTCGGTCCCGTGCCAGTTGCGATCGTTCCGGTGCCGTCACGACGCCCCGCCCGTTCGACGGCGGATGAGGCCATGGCCGATCACGACAACGTCGCGGCGGGTGTTTCTTGTGGAGGCCGTGGGCACCGGATGGGTCCTTTCACTGGGTGGCCGTTGTTCGTGCGTGCGGTGTCGTGCGGGCTTGTCAGGGGGCACTGGGTGTGGATGTCGTACCCCGAGCCGAATGCCCGGTCCCCGGTACGCCACAGGTGTGTCGGGTCGGCCCACCAGGCGCGGGTGTCCAGTTCGCGTGTCGCCCCGGCTGCGCGCGGCGAACCACCCGATGATGTTCGATCGGGGTTCGTCCAGGCTGCGGGAGACCGCGGTGATCGTGTCGCCGGGATCCATTGTCCGCGGCAGGCGGTAGACGTCGCCGTGGACGTGGGTGGAAACCGCCGTGTCGAGTCGGGCTCGTCCGGTGTCCACGAGGTCGGTTACGACCGGGTGTGCGATGTCGAGTTCGTGGTCGACAAGCACGGCGACCAACGGCTCCGACACGACGATGTCGTTACCGAGCACGGCGATGAGCATGCGATGGGCACGTGTCGCGTCAAGCGTGAGGGCGGTCATGGCGACTCCTGTGTGGACAGTGCCTCGATCTACGGCCTCGATCTACGGCCTCGAGCTTTCCGTGCCCACAGCCCTCCCCTGCTCTAACGGATCCGGTCACCGGTCGTCGTCGCTTCGGTTGAGTCGCATCCGGAGGTGGCGAGCCTGGTCCTGACGTGAGACCTGGCCGCGCGGACGCATCATCTTCCCCTGCCTCATGAACAAGCGTGCGGACATAGCTGGTCGATCCGACCTTCCATGTGGCAAGGTCCTTTGTGGATGCTCCCTGTCCGTATCGGCGCCGCAGTCGGGCGGCGAGTTCATGCCGGTGCACCGTGGTTCGTTTGGGTTGATTCGTGGTGGATCGCGAAGTCCCTCCGGCCTCCTCGATCGACCGCTTCACGAAGCCGGACGATCGTCCTATGAGGGTGGCGATCTCTTGGACGGGCTCACCGTCGTCGTAGGGATACCGACACTTCGCCGCCGGTGTTTCTCGTTGGGCGCCCATGATCCACGTGCGGGCGGGCAGTTTCTGCGGATCCACGGGTCGGTCAGGATCGAACCGCGGACTCACCCGGAACTCCTTCCTGTACGGGTGTGCGCTGTGGTGCGACGTCGGATGAATCGGAATCCTCGATCGCCGATCTCTCACCTGAGTCTTGCGGCTGACCGCAGGTACACGTCGGGCAATGGTCGGTCTTCTTCCGGCGTCTGGAGGGAGGGCGCATCGTGGTGCCCGCTTCGTGGAGCAGCTTGCGAACCTGGGATTCGGATCCGATGTCCGGTGTGGTCAGCTCGGCGATGGTCGCTCCCTTCTCGTATCCAGCTCGCAACCGGGCGCCCAGCTTCCGGCGTTGCTCTGGTGAGAGCATCGGACGCAATGTGCCACCGGCTTTCACGATGCGGTTCTTCACGAAATTGCGTGACTTCCCGACGCTCGTCGCGATGGCCGCGACCGCCTCACCCTTCTCGTAACGGTCCCGAAACTCGCCTTCCTGGGCCACGGGCGATCGCGGTGCTCCTCGGCGGCGAAGTGTGGTTCCCGCTTCGAGCAGGAGTTTGTTCACGAGGCCTCGGGAGCCGACCTCGGGTGTCGCGAGTGATGCGAGAGTTGCACCGGCCTCATATTTTCTGCGCAAATCTGCGGCAAGGTCCGCGCGGCCTGCGGAGCGCGGTGTCACTGCTCCGCCACGTGTCCGCATCGATACCCCGGCGTCGTGCAGAACCCTGAGGGCAAACCCGAACGATCGACCGGACTCGCGCGCAAGTTCGCGAATGGTGGCACCGGCCGCGTACCGGCTCGCGAAGACAGCGGATATCTCGTCCCTCAGCTCACCTGTGACACGCTGGTGCGGCTTGAACGCGGGCACAGGGCTGTCCGGCTCGGGGTGCGTCACGAGGCACACCGAAGTTCCCGAGCGGCTGCCTGAGCCCTCTCGTCCACGAACTCCGCGAGCAGCTGCCAAGGATTCTTGGAGTGAAGACGGCATGGGCACGGATGTCCGGCAACCATCTCCGCGATCACATCCTCGGCGGATCGGCGTGCGAACCTGCGCAAGATCTCGCCACCGGGCCGGAATTCCGTCTCGGCTTCGACCAACAAATCGCGGACGAACCCATAGCTGCCCACCCCTCGTGTCAGGGTGCGGATGCTGGCTCCGGCGTCGTAGCGCCCACGAAGGCAACCCGCCAACAGTTGACGCGAGGGACCCTGGAGCAGGATGGCGGATCGATCTATCGGCATCGTCTTCGACTTTCGTCTGTCTGTGGTGGACGTTCATGTGCACGGTGGCGGCGATCATCCGTGCTATCCGGCGGGCGGGTTGTCCGGTGACCGCGGCGAGGTGGGTCAGCCCGATGCCTGCGGCGTAGTGCCGGGCCACCTCGGTGTCGACCGTCTGATGCCCAGACCACTAGCGTGCTCTGTTCCAGTGCCGGTTGCGGAGGTCGGGATCATCGCCTGGTCCCCTGTTCGCGATTCCCGTCGGATGGCGGCGGGTCACTGTGTCCGGCGACGGCAGGGGGTACTGCGGTGTCGGGGTGCTCCCGCAGCTCGGCGGCGCGTTGGGGGTGGCCCGCGAGGTCGTAGGCGGCGATAGCGCGGGCGCGGTGTTGTTCGGCATCGGGATGTCCCAGCCTGGTGGCGCTCTGCCACAGCAGTGCTTGCACGTCGGCGTGGTGGACGCGGTCGGCGTCGGGATCCAGGAGCGTGTCCGCGTGGATCAACGCGTCGTCGGCGAGTTGGACCAGGCCGAGGTCGAGCAGGATCTCGGCGTGCACGATCAACGCCCGTGCCGCCTCGAACCCGCGGGGGCGTGGGTCGCCGAGGATCAGCCCGACCGCGAATCGTGCGGCCCGGCACGCTTGGTCCGGGCGTCCCAGGCTGTTCAACACCGGGGCCTGCTGCCGCAACCGCAGGCCGAGCACCCAGGGCCGGGCGCCGGTGCGGATGTCGAGGTCGATGCAGCGGTCGAACATGGCGACCGCGGCCTCGAGTTGGTCGTCGGCGATCAGTGCCTGTGCCCAGACCGACAGCGCGGTGGCCAGCGCCCGGTCGTCATCGTGGTGTCTAGCCACGGCGGTCGCCTGTTCGACATTCACCAAGGCGTCTGCGGGGCGGCCCAACCAGCTTTGTGCCCATGCGATGCGTGCCAGTGCGGTGGATTCGTAGGGGTGCTCGAGGTGGTGGGCGGCATGGGCGGCCAGGGTCTGGGAGGTCAGGACGTCCTCGGTGTGCCTGCCGGAGCGCAGCGGTATCCACAGGGCCTCGCCGAGCTGCCACGCGAAGTCCGGCAGCCCCAGATCGACGGCGAGCGGCAGCATGGTCATGGCGGTGCGGTGCTCGCGGTCGAACACCGTGCGAGCGGCTCCGCGGTCGGAGAAAGGGGTCGCGGACTGTCGCAGCGGGGAGTAGGCGTGTTTGCCCGGCTCCAAGGTCTCGGCGATCGAGGACATCAGTCCGGCGTAGTGCGCGACCAGTCGGGTGAGGGCCTGGGTCACGGGCTGGGACAGAGTGGGCGACGAGTCGCCGCTCGAACCCGACTGGTCAACCGGTGTGTCGTCGTTGACCGCTTCCGGCGCGGGAGTAGCCGGATAGCGGACCGCTCCGGTCGGGTCGGTGACCTGCTGGAGCAGACCCCGATCGACCAGCCGTCGCAGGGCCCGGTCGACATCGTGGTCGGACAGGTCGAGCATCCCGACCGTATCGGCAGACAGGCCGGGACCACCGACGTGTCGTAGTACGCCGAGAAGATCCCGGTCGGCGGGCGGTAGGTCGTGGTCGGCCATGCGCATGGCGATGCTCCAGGACAAGGCGGTCAGGGTGTGGGCGTGGTCGACCACCGCGGCGATGGGCAGTTCGGGGTGTGCCGCCAGGTGGCCGCCGAGCAACACGGCGGTGAGCGGGTGGCCTTGGCAGAGTGCGGCCAGCCGGTGGAGGTGTTCGGGTTCGCGGGCGGCACGGGTCTGGCCTGCGAAGGCGGCCAGCAGGTCCCTGGCGGCGTGCGAGGGCAGTACGCCCAGGTGCAGTGGTCGTGCGCCGGCGGTGATCAGCTCGGGCAGGTGGTGGCGGGTGGTGACCAGGGTCAGGGCGTGTGGAGAGGCGGGTAGCAACGGCAGCACCTGGTCGGCGGTGTGTGCGCCGTCCAGGACCAACAACAGGTGCCGGTCGTGGGTCAGCGACCGCCACAACGCGGCCACTTCGACCGGGTGCGACGGGATCGCGGTGGGCGCGATGCCCAGCGCGCGTAGCCAGCGCCGCAGCACCACCTCGCCGGTCAGGTCGGGTTCTGCGGCGAAGTCGGCGTGCAACCGACCGTCGACGAAGGTGTCGGCCTGGGTTGTGGCCCACCACAGGGTCAGCGTGGTCTTGCCGATCCCGGCGTCTCCGGTGACCACCACCAGATCCGCTTGCCCGGTGCTGTGCCACCGGGTCAACCGGGCGCTCTCCACGACGCGGTCGACTGGGCGTCGCGCCGCCGGTCGGGGCAGTTGCGCGGGAACCGGCAGCGCCGGGGGCGGCGGCAGGTGCAGGGTGATGCCACGCGCCTGGATCAGGGTGCCCGTGACGTGACCGTTCATCGCGTTGGACGTCATGTCGGTCATGTCGACCACCGCCGACCGGGTGGCGATGTCACCTCGGTGCTGCGGTAAGCGCACATGGGCACGTCGCTGGCATCTTTGCGCGAATCGACGGGAGCGTTGTTCACGCCGGAATTTCCCTGTCCGGTTCGGCTTCCGGTTCTCCGGCCCGATGCTGACGCGACAGCCACATCAGTCAAGTCCACTGTGGATGAAGGCAGGGCGGGTCTGTGTTGCGGGCGAGGCGTCGACGAGTTCGCCGTGCGGCGCGAATCAAGGAAAGGCTTGTTCACACGCAGCGAGAACCGGCTGTCCGCACGCGCCTTTCCGGGGCGGTGCGCGCAGTCGTCGACGGCGGCGGCTGTGAGGGCCGTGCGGTGTGCGCGGGGTGCCGTGGACCTCATGTCATGGCCTCAGCGTGGTGAGTGCGCGCTCGGCGAGCCTGCGGGCGGTCTCGCACTTGGGAGGTAACCGGCTCACCGAGCGTGCGTCGATGCTGGCGTAGACGTCGAGTGCTTGGCCGTCGGCGACGTCGAGGATCAGGTCGCACCGATTCTTGTCCAGGCCGTTGGCGCGTTGGAAGGTCGGGAACCCGTCGACCGGGTCCACTTGGTCAATCGTCTCGGTGGCCGGGGTGCGGGTCCAGTAGTCGACGCCGTCGGTGACGTTGAACAGGAATCCGAAATAGCCGACCGAGGTGGCGTATCCGCAGTCCATACCCCGCGGTGCTTTGTCGCGAGTGGTGATCTCCCCGTCCTGGGTGATGAAGAACGTGTCCCAGTCGGTCCGCGCGAGCGGGCAGCCTTGGATGCCGGTGAGGTCCAGGGTGGTGATCCTGGTGGGTGTGGCGGTGGTCGTGGTGATGTTCGCGGGAACCGGTGAGCCCGGAAGCACCGTGCCGCAGCCGAACAGGACGAGTGCGAGTGCGATCGTGCCGCGGCTGAGCAGGGCTCGTGTGCCCGCCGCGATCCGCTTCCGCCTTGGGGGAGGGCATTTACCGGTCCGGTGTCGTGGGCGTGCCGGGTCTGGGTGGTGGGTTCCGCGGTATACCGGTGGCGACTGCTCAGCTGTGGGCATCGCGGCGCTCCTGGGCTTCGGCGAGCAAGGCGTCGTGGGTTGCCAGGTCGCCGGTGGCGGCGGCGAGTTCGGCTTGGTAGGTCAGGACTCGGGCCTGTTCGCCGGCTGAGCCGAGCTCTCGCAGTCGTTGCCACGCCTCGGTCAGGTGCTGTGTGGCGAGCCGGTATCGGCCGAGGCGGGTGAAGGTCCGTCCGATGGCGGCGTGGGTGCGGGCGGCGTTGTAGGGGTCGGGGTTCGTCAGTGCGTTGAACCGTGTGGCGGCGGATTTCAACAGGCCCAGCGCTTCTTCGTGTGCGCCCTGCGTGCCGGCGTGTTCGCCGAGCAGGTGCAGGGTCAGTGCGAGCTCGCGTCGTGCGCCGGTGTCGCGGTACACCTGCAGTGCGAGCAGCAGTTCGTGCTCGGCGCGCCTCAAGGCTTCCGTTCGCCGCTGGCGGGCTTGTGCCGGCGGATGACCATCGCTGTGGTCGGTGTGTTCGGCGATGTCGATGTGCAGTCGGGCCAGCATCATCCGCACATCGGCGACGCCGCGCCGGTCGGCCAGGCTTTCGCGTAGGGCCAGGGCGGCATGGAACTCGCGTTCGGCGTCGTCGTGGCGGCCGGCGGAGCGGGCGTCCATGCCGAGACGTTTGCGCATTTCCGCCTGCGCCTCGGGGTCGCCCCATGCCTGTGCGGCGGCCAGTCCGCACGAGTGCATGTCGGTGCGCCAGGCGTAGTGCTTCAGGTGTAAGAACAGCGGCCACAGGCCGTCGACCATGTGCCAGGCGCGTTCGTGCTGGCCGAGGTCGACCAGTGTGTAGGCGTAGGCGCCGACGGTGCGGCCGTGGGTTTCCAGCCAGGTCAACGCCTGCCCGCGATCACCGAACAGTTCCGGGCCGGGAGGACCCGAGGGGTGTCGGTGGGGGTGGCGGCGGTAGCCGGTGACGGCCCGGTCGGCATCGTGCAGCACCCGCCACACCAGGTCGGCCACGCGCACCACCGCGGCTGCCCGTTCCTGCCCGTCCTCGACGCGGGTAGGGGTGCGGCCGGTATCGCGAGCCAGATGGTCCATGGCCCATCGCGCGCCCGAGATGGTGCCGTCCAAACCGACGGCGTCGGAGACCGGGTGAGACGTGAGCAGACCGGCTTGGCCCAATTGGTTGAGCATGTCGGTGATGTCACCTGCCCGCTCCCCCGGTGACCGGACGGACGCCGGGGAGGCGTCGTGCGGTTCGGGGTGGAGGTCGGTGAGGGCTGCCGTCTCGATGGTGGCCAGGTCGTACTCGCGGTGGGGCAGGGCGGCGAGGATGCCGAACAGTCGGCGTTCCGGTGGTCGGAGCCCGTCGCGGGCCTGGGCCAGGGCATGGAGCACGGTGGAATCTCCCGGCGAGGTGGAGGTGGTCGACGGACGGTGTTGGTATCGAGTGGCCAGCGCGGTCAGCGGCAGGGTGGGGTCGGAGGCGGCGATCCCGGCCAGGGCGATGAGGGCGCGCGGTATCCCGCCGCACGCTCGGACCAGGCTGGTGGCGGCTTCGGGGGCGTCATCGATCCGGTCGGCGCCGGTGATCTCGCTCAGGATTGCCAGGGAGTGCTGTGCATTCAGCGGGCTCACGTGCAGCAGGTGTGCGCCGAACTGCCTCAGGCTGCTGAGCGGGGTGCGTGCGGTGACCACTACGACGCATTCCGGACCGGTCGGGAGCAGCGGCACCACGTGCGTCGTGTCGCGGACGTCGTCGAGTAGCACCGTCAGTGCCCGTGTGCGGGTCAGGCTGCGGTAGCGGGCCAGCCTTTGATCGGGGGTGGGCGGCAGGTCCACGGCCTGCACGCCGAGGTCGAGCAACCATCCGGTGACCACCGGTTCCGGATCGGACACTCCGAGCACGGGCCGGTCGCCGAGGTGTGCGTAGAGGGCGCCGTCGGGGTAGCGGTCCGCGTGATCGTGCAGCCACCGCACGGCCAGCGCGGTGGTGCCGACCCCGGCGGGGCCGTGCAGGACGACCACCACTGGGGTACCGGCCGGGCGGGTACCGGTGTGGTGCTCGTCCTCCCCCAGCAGGGCCCGGTCCAGGCTCGCTCGGGTGTCGACCCGGTTGACCAGTGTGCGTACGGCCAATGGCAGCTGCCACGGGATCACCGGCGCCGCGGAGTGGTGGTTGTGGTGCACGGTGACCGTGTCGATGCGGCTCGCCTGGATCACCGGCCCGTGGGCGGTGCCCGACAGGGTGTTCGTGATCCCCGCGGGCACCGGGTCGATGTTTCTCGGTGTGCCGCCGCCCTGTACGGGGCGGCCGGGTGCGGGTGGGGTGCGGGCGGGCGACATCCTCAGGCCTCCCCCACCGTGGCGATGCCTACCCACGATCGGGTGTCGGGCGCGTCCGGGTCGATCGGGCGCCAGTGGTGTGCCATCACCAGTGGCGTGGACAACCGGATCCCGGCCGCGGCCAGCAGGCCGGTCACCTCCTCGTGGGAGCGGGCGGTCAGTGTTTTGCGCACCCGGTCGCGGTAGACCGTCCGCATCCCGGCCGCGGTCGCGGCGTCGGCGGCGGGCAGCCGGTCGTCGGTGAGGTGGCTGATCACCAGTACCGATCCCACGGGCAGGCAGGTCCGCCAATCGGCCAGGACGTCGCGGACCTGCTCGGCGGTGCGGAGTTGGTCCAGGACGTCCACGGCCAGCAACACGACCGGCCGTTGCGGGTCGAGTCCGCCGTCGCCGGTGAGCAGCGACCACGTCGCCAGGGGTTTGAAGCCGGAACTGGCCACCACGATGTGGTCGGTTCCGGCCAGGAGTCGGTGGGCCACGGCCATGTCGTGGGAGTTGTCGACCACGTAGGCCACCCGTGTGGTGGGGTCGAGTGCCCGCGCCAGGGCGTGTGTGCCCGGCGTGGCGGGGATCATGGTTCCCAGGTCGATGACCTGGGTGAGCCTGTGCTCGGTGATGCAGGCATGGGTGGCGCGGGCCAGGAACATCCGCATGGCGCGGGCGTGCCGGCGCAGACCGGCCAGGACGGCGGGTCTGTGTCGTGCGGGCAGGCACTGCAGCAGGACGTCGATGACAGCGCGGTCGATCCCGAGGTTGTGTGTCGAGCCCAGCAGGTAGTCGGTGATCCTGGCCCGGCTCGGCGCCGACGGCCGCATCGGTGGTGTGATCACCGGGCCGACCTCCCCGCGGCCGGGCACTGCCGCGCGGGCGTGGTCGGGTGCCGGGAGGTCGGGCCGGTGATCGGCTGGCCGGTGGTTTTCTGGGTGGTCGCGGCCGATGGCCGTACCGGGGCGGGAGAGGATCCCGTTGTCGCCCGGTGGGCAGTGGTCGTGACCGCGGCCAGCGTGATCCCGGCCGGCCCGTTGATGAGCCGGCACGGGTCGGCCGGTGCCTCGTCGGGTACGGCCGTGGTCGGGTGATGGGTCGGCAGGCCGGGTGTGGCGAGTCCGGCGGGCACTTGGCGCGCGTGGTCTGCGGGTGTGCGGAGGTCGCCGATGGTGGGACTGGCGGCGGGTGGCGCGAGCACGGTGTCCGGCATCGGAGAGGGGAATCGGGTGACGGGTTGGGTGCCCGGCAGTGGGGGCGGGTGCTGGGCGGCACGGTCGAGCCCGTCGCCAGCAGCCGTCGTCGCGGTCGTCGCGGAGTCGGTCGTCTTTCGCGAAGGGACGGGTGTGCGCTGGGGTGTGTGCCAGGACGGGCCTGGGCTGAGGGTCGCGACTCCGGCGTAGCCCAGGCACCGGGTCGGATCGTCGATGTCGTGGACGGTTTCGGGTCGCCACTGGCTGGTGTGCACCACACCGGGGGTGGTGAGGCGCAGGCCGGTGAACAGTGCTGTCACGTCTGCCTTCGTGCGGGCGTTCAGCGCGATGCCGTCGTCCCGGTAGGTGTCGGTGGCCCGTCTGACCGGGTCGGGGTGGTCGTCCGCGGTCGCGTGGGAGATGGCCACGAAGCTTCCGGGGGCGAGCCGGTCGACGTAGCGCGCGACGATGCCCGCGGGGTCGTCATCGTCGTGGAGGAAGTGCAGGACGGCACACAGGAGCACGGCCACGGGCCGGTCGAAGTCGATCCGGGCCTGGACTGTCGGGTGGTCCAGGACCTTGTCGACGTCGCGCAGGTCGGCTTTGACCGCGGCGGCGGTGGGCAGGCCTTTGAGCAGGAGGTGGCTGTGGGCGACGGCGATGGGGTCGTTGTCGATGTAGACGACGGCGCAGCGCGGGTCGTGCAGGTAGGCGATGTCGTGGACGTTGCCGACGGTGGGGATGCCCGCCCCCAGGTCGAGGAACTGTCGGATGCCGCGGTCGATGAGGTGGAGCACGGCTCGACGCAGGAAGGATCGGTTGGCCTGGGCCGCGTGCTCGACGTGGGGCACTCGTTGCCGTAGTGCGTTGGCCACGGTGCGGTCGGCGGCGAAGTTGTGTCCGCCGCCGAGCAGGTAGTCGTAGATCCGTGCGGCGCTGGGCCGGTCGAGGTCCACGGCCAGGCCGTCGCGGGTGGGGAAGTGGTCGTCCATCGGTTCGTCTTCCTGCTCAAGCTCATCGGGCTGCCCAGGGGGCGCTGCGGTGGTGTTCTGGTTCGACGGGGCGGCGCAGCCTGCCGGCGACGGAGGGGTGTCGGGCGGTTGTCGGCCGCGTTGGGGCGTCAGATCCGCAGGTGCACCGGAAGTGTCTGGTAGCCGTGGGCGATCAGTGAGGCTTGCGGTCGAAGGTCCTGCGGGGACACCGCCAAGGCGAGTTCGGGGAACCGGGTGAACAGGGCGGGCAGCGCCACGCTGGCTTCCAGTCGGGCCAAGGGTGCGCCGAGGCAGAAGTGCGGGCCGTGTCCGAAGGCCAGGTGCTGGTCGTTGCGGGGGCGGGTGATGTCGAAGCGGTCCGCGTCGTCGTAGGTGCCGGGGTCGCGGTTGGCGGCGGCGATGTTGTGCATCACCGCATCACCTGCCCGGAAGCGGATGCCGCCGCCCAAATCGAGGTCAGCGGTGACCAGGTAGAGCGGCACGTTGGCGATGGGGGCGTGCCAGCGCAGGGTTTCCTCGATGACCTGGGACCAGCCGACGCGGCCTTCGAGCAGGTGCGCTCGCTGGTCGGGGTGGGTCAGCAGCGCGACGGTGGCGTTGCCGAGCAGGGTGGTGGTGGTCTCGTGTCCGGCGCCGATGAGCAGCAGCAGGGTGTCGATGAGTTCGGTGTCGCTCAGGCGGGAGTCGGTGGTGTCGTCGTGGGCGGTGATCAGGGAGCTGATCACGTCCTGTGCCGGGTTTCGGCGTTTGAGGTCGATGACCGCGCGCAGGGTGTCCTGCATGGTCTGCTGGCTGGTGTGGCGTTGTTGCGTGGTCGCGGCGGTGGCGAAGATGCCCTCGACCGCGGTGCGCAGGTCGGGGCGGGCGTGGGCGGGTATGCCCAGCAGGGTGCTGATGATCTCCAGCGGGACCGGGTGGGTGAAGTGTTCGCGCAAGTCCACCGGGTCGGAGCCGTGGCGGGTGGCCAGGGCGTCCAGCGTGGTGTGCACGACCTGTTCGATCCGCGGCCGCATCGCCCTGACCTGCGTGGCGGTGAACGCGGGCGCGACCAGGGATCGCAGCCTGCGGTGCTCGGCGGCGTCGGTGGTGAACATGTTCTGCGAGTACACGAAGCTCGCCAATGGCCAGGTCGGCGCCACGTGCCCGTCGCGGAACAGCGGCCAGTGCTCGCGGGGGTTCTTGGACACCAGCGGGTGGTTGACCAGGAGCCTGATCAGGGCCGGGTCGGTGGCGACCCAGACGACGATGCCGCCGGGGGTTTCCGCGCGCGTGATCGGGCCACGGGCCCGCAGTGCCGCGGCTTCGCCGTCGTGGTCGCTGCCCGTGGGGTCCAGGAGGTAGGCGGTGTCGGGGCTGGCGGTCACGAAGCGACTCCTGACGTGCTGAGTGCGGGCGTCCGCACCGGTGGAGGGAAAACCGCGGGCAGGTCGTGTAATCCGCGGGTGAACGGGGCCGCGCGCCACCGTGGGGGTCCGGTGTCGGGGTCCAGGCGCACGCCGGGGAGGCGGTCGAGCAGGGTGTCGATGGCGGCGGAGGCGATCAGGCGTGCCATCTGCTGGGCCGGACACGCGTGGTTGCCGGCGCTGAACGCCAGATGGGCGCGGTTTCGGTGCTCTGGCGGCAGGGCGGGGTCGGTGTTGGCCGCGGCGAAGCTGATCAGGACCGGTTGCCCGGCGGGCAGGACAATGCCGTCGAGGTCGACGTCGCGGACGGGGAACACGAGGCTGTAGTTGGACATCGACGGGTCCGACCAGAGGACGTCGTCGAGTGCGTCGTCGACCGAGGTGGTGCCTTCGGCGAGGTCACCGGCCACGGCGGCGCCGGTGAGCAGCCGGTAGACGGTGTTGCCGATGAGGTTGGCCTCGGGTTCGGATCCGGCGCCCATCATCACCAGCAGGTTGGCTTCCAGTTCCTGCCCGGACAGGTGTGCGGGGTGCTGCATCAGGCGGGTCACCACGTCGTGGCCGGGGCGCCGTCCTTTGAGGTCGATCAGGTGCGACAGCGTTCGGGTCAACCGTGTGTTGGCGTGGGCGGGGTCGGTGCCGTCGAAGATGGCCTGGGTGTCGACCATCAACTGCTCCCCCAGGGCCTGGGGGCACCCGAACAGGCGGGTGAACACGGCGAGCGCGAGGGGTTTGGCGTAGTCGTGCAGCAGGTCCGCGTGTCCGGAGGCGGCGAATCCGGCGATGAGAGTGTCGGCGATCCGGACGACCTGGGTACGCAGCACCATCAGGTCGACCCCGAGCAGGCTGGTGCTCACCGCGGCGCGCAGCCGGGCGTGGTCGGCGCCGTCGGCGAACAGGGCGTTCTTGCGCCACTGCACCACCGGTGTGATGGGGCAGCCCGCAGGGAGGGTGTCCTGCCAGGGGCGTGGGTCTTTGCGGAAGGTCGCCGGGTCCTGCAGTACCCGCAGCGCGGCGCGGTAGCCGGTCACCAGCATCGCGGGTACGCCGGGGGCGATCTCGACCGGTGCCGCGGGCCCGTGCCGGCGTAGTTCGGTGTAGACGGTGTGCGGGTCGGCGGCGAACTCCTCGGTATACAAGGCGGGGAGGGGGTGTGGCGGTTGTGGTCGCAGCACACCGGTCAGCGGCGGGAGGTTGTCGTTCATGGGTGCTCCGGGTGGCGGACGAGGAGATGTTCGACCAGGGCGATCACCGCGTGGGCGCAGGATTGGCGGTCGCGGACGTCGCAGTCGACTAGGGGGGTGTCCGCCGACAGTGCGAGCGCCCGCCGTAGTTCGTGCAGGTCGTGTCGCGGTGCGCCGTCGAAGGTGTTGGCCGCCACCGCGTAGGGCAGGCCGAGGTCCTCGACCCGGTCCAGCAACGGGAAGGACTGGTCGAGTCGTCGGGCGTCGACCAGCACCACCGTGCCCATGGCGCCGTGGGCCAGGGTGTGCCACAGGTCGGTGAAGCGTGGCTGGCCGGGGGTGCCGAACAGGTACAGCACGAGAGTGTCGGTCAGGGTGAGGCGGCCGAAGTCGATCGCGACGGTCGTGGTGGCCTTGCCCGCCACTCCGGTGAGGTCGTCGATGGGTTGCCCTGCCTGCGACAGGGTTTCCTCGGTGTGCAGCGGTGCGACTTCCGACAGGGAGCCGACCATGGTGGTCTTGCCGACCCCGAAGTGCCCGGTGATGAGGATCTTCACCGCGTACCGGACCGTGTCGGGCAGGTACACCACAGCCGTCTCAGAGGCGGCGGAGTCCATGCAGGACCCTTTCCAGGATGTCGGGGCTGACGCGGGGCATCGGGGTGATCGGTTCGATGGCGATGATGTGGCCGCTGTCGAGCAGGTCGCACAGCAGCACCTTGACCGCGGTGACCGGGAGCCGCAGGTGAGCCGCGATCTCGGCGACCGACAAACCACCGAACCGGCACAGGCTCAGGACACGGCGGGGTTCGGGGGCCAACAGCACGATGTCGTCGCGGTGCAGGGCGTCCTCGTGGACGCGGACGATGCTGATGTCGCCGAACACATCGTGGCGGGGCACACCACGCCCACCGAGTATCAGGTGTGGTCGCACCAACGCTCTGCGGCTCCCGGCCTCGCTCATGTCGCGGGGACCGTGTCCGTCCGGGATGGACTGTCGAGTTCGGACCCGAGCCTGGAGACCAGGGTCTGCAGCGCGAAGCTCAGCACACCCATGTCGACGTCCTTGCCCGCCACCGCGGCGAGGAAGGCGTTGGCACCCGCGCTGACCATCACCAGGTAGTGGCCGTCGAACTCGGAGATACTTTGCACCCACGGCCCCAACTGCATGTCGCGGGCCTGGGCCCTGGCCAGGGACACCGACCCGGTCGCCGCCGCGGTGAGCTTGTCGGCGCTGTCGGTGTCGATGGCGAGCGAGCGTGCCATCAGCAAACCATCCATGGTGCCCAACACGGCGAAACGGGCGTGGGGCACGTTGTCGAGCGTGTCGTCGAGCCACGGACCGAGCCTGTTGCCTGTCACTTCGGGAAATGCGTTGGTCATGACGGGTTCCTCTCATGCGGGGTGCGACGGTCGACGTCGAAGGACTGTTGCCAGGCCCCGAGAGCGGCGGCGGATCGCTTCAGCTCCTCCGGGTCGCGGTGCGGCAACGGTGCCTCCGCGGGAGGTGCCGCCGGGAGGACGGCGTGGCGTGGTGGGCGTATCGGAAGGCCGTGAGCGGTGGTCGCAGGCGGTACCGATGCCGGTGCCGAGGTTGCGGCCCGGTCGACCTGGGCCGGTGGCTGCTCGACGGCGGGGCGGGGCACCCCGTGCCGTGCTTGTGCTGCGGGAACGAGGAGCTCACGAGGCAGGAACAGCACCGCCCGCATACCGCCGTAGGGCGACGTGGCAGCCAGGTTCACCCGGAACCCGTGGGCGGCCACGAGGACCGAGCACGCGGCCAACCCGATCCGGGGCGGGTCACCGAGCGAACGGATCCGTACCGGACGGGTGCCGGAGAGCAGGTCGTTGGCACGCTCGACGGCGTCGGGGCTCATACCGATCCCGGCGTCGTCGATGATGATCGAGATCCCATTGTGGGCGGGCTGGGTGCTGACGTGGACCGCTGCCCCGGTCGAGTGCCGTGCGGCGTTGTCCAGCAGCTCCGCCACGGCCAACACCACTTGTTCGACCCGGTGCCCGACCAGGATGCCCTCGGCGGTCGAGCCGATCCTGATGCGCGGGTAGTCCCGGATACGGGACACCGCACCACGCAGTACGTCGCTGAGTGTGGTGTCGGTGCGCTGCGTGCCCGAGGTCGCCCCGCACACCATGGCGATGGCCTGGCTACGACGCAGCATCTGGGAGTTCGCGTGGTCGATCCGCAGCAGGCCACCCAGTACGGCGGGGGCGTCGTGCTCGTTCTGCATGTCGGTGATGGCGACTTCCAATTCCCCGAGCTGAGCGCGCACGACCCGCATCACCGCCTGGACCACCGATTTCGCGCGGTCGTCAGCGCGGAACTCGGCCTGGAGATCCGCGGAAAGGACCAGGGTGAGGACTTCCTCGAGGAGGTCCTCAAAACCGGTGCCGGCCAGACGAGAGTGCAGGCATCCCGGATCGTCGACGTCCGCGTCAAAGGCGGACTCGATCACAGCGGGAAGACGGGCCTTCACCAGGTGCAGCAACTCTTCCTCGCGAAGGGCCCGTTCCTCTGCGAGGCGCTCGTTCGTGTGCGTGAGGTCCCGAATCTGCCTCACCATTGCGGTGTGGTGCTCATCGGTGGATCGGCGGTGTCGGGAAGCCATGCTTTGCGCGCTCTGCAAGACTCCGTCGACGTATTTGCACCAAGTGGGGATGTCAATATCAGGCACTCGGGGAATCTCGACGCGCTCATCCAGAAACGCTGCGACGAGGGCGGGCACACGGAGGCCAACGAGGTTCCACAAGCTGACCCGGCACGCCTCGACCGTCGCCTGCAACCGGACCACCGTGCTGATGGCCTGTCGCTCACTGTTCTCCGCGTCGGTCCAACGACGCTCGGCCAGGGCCAGCTTCTCCCCCGTCAACTCCCCCGCACCTTTCAACTGCGCCGCCACCTCGGCCAACCACATTCTCGGCGTGCTGTCGGCCAGTTGCGGCACCGCGACCTCGCTGCCGTCGACGCTCCGGTACAGCGCAGGGATGTGTTCGTCGACGATGTCCTGGATCCCGTCACGCAGCAGCCTCAGGTGCCGCCGCACCTTGCGGGTCGCGACTCGGCCTCGATAGGCGACGGCGCCCAGGGCGACGACGCCGACGGCAAGAATGATGAGCAGCACGGCTGATAAATCCATCTGATCCCCATGATCGACAGTGCGCTTTCAAGCAAGGGTGGGTGAAGTCGGGTCGCTTCGAAATGGCAGTGCGACAACTCGCGCCGAGAGCGGCGAAGGGCGCAGCGCGGCGGCGAGGTTTGTCGTGGTGGGTCCGGCGCCACGTGGTGTACCGCTCAGCGCATTCGTCGCCGGTCGATGACGAGCACGAGCTCGTTCTGCAACGGCAGCATGCAGAACCGAGCGGCGTGATGGGACGAGAGCAACGGCGCAGGTTCCGAGCCGATGACAGGTGTCGTTGGCGTGCGGTCGCCTCGGTGAAAACCTAGCGCTTCGTCGGTTTCCACCTTTAACACGCTGCGCATGGCCTCACGCACTAGAGGCCGTGGCCACCGGTTCACACCCCTTTCGTACTTGCCGATGCTGCGTAGGTCCACCGATGGCGCTGTCAGGTCGCGTCGCAGCATGTAGACATTGAGCGCCTCGGCCAACTCCTGGCGTGACAGGGCCCGGTTGGGTTGATTCGGCGACGGCAACCGTTTCCGTGCATCGCTGAGGAGGTTATTGGGAACTGGGTTCACTGCGGCCTTCCATACCTCTTTCATGTTCGGAATAGCCAGTGCGATGTGACTGCATCGACGTTTCGGGACAGCCGGTACTCGTACTGGGCGGAGTGACGTCACTCGCTCGGCACGATCACCGTGACCGTGTCGGAGTAGGGCAACCGACTGATGCGAGGCTGTGCGGCGCCTACTTACTCTCCTTGCGATGAGCTTGTCGTGTTAATGCTGCCTCTGGAAATGACCTAGTGTGGAACTCTTGTCGCACTTTCGATGCACCAACTGCGGAAGGATGGTTTGATCTACAGTGACGGAAGGAGCGACCTAGGTGGCGATCGTGCGCAAGTGGGGACCCCAGGAGACCCGCGCGCTGCGCCGCGCGCTGCGACTGAGCGTGCGCGCGTTCGCTGCCTACCTCGGGGTTGCCACCAGAACCGTGTCCAAGTGGGAGGCGCGAGGCTCAGTAGTTCACTTGCGTCCAGACACGCAGGCCATGCTGGACGCAGCTCTAGCCCGAGCTGATACTCAGACTCGCGTCCGGTTTGCAGCAATACTTAGCGAACTTGACGACCATTTTGAATGGTGCACAACAATTGACGTCGACACCTGGGAAGAGGATCTCGATCGAGTACTGATATGCCTTAGCCACCAGGAATTCCGCCTGGCCACCAGACTGCTTGACAAATGGTTGGTCAAACTCGACAGTCTCGACCTATCCCCCGATCAACTGCGCCTGCACGCCCGCACTCTGACACTTCTCGGTGACCTTCGGTGTGACGAAGGAATTCTAGACGGTCCGCGCTCCGCAAGGTTTGCATACAGTCAGGCGCAGCACATTTATTCTTTTCTAGGCACCTCGCGCCGAATTGCGCAAACCGAACTTCAACTCGCAGTAATCACCGAAATGTCTGGAAATCTTGCCATCGCTATCCGTTATTATAAGAATCTCTCAGTCGACCAGCGACTGAGCAATCGCGATCGAGCACGAGCCCAACTCTGGATAGGTACCACACTTAGCAAAGATGGCAAAAACCATGATGCCGTCCGACAAATGGTTCCAACCATCAACATGTTCGACAGCATGGGCGAATCAGAGGACTGGTCACTTGCCCATCAAAAGGTAGCATTGGCTTATCGAGCCCTAGGCGACCTCACTAAAGCATACCACTACATGAATATTGCCGTCGAAAATCCCTGCGGGGATTCGCCGATGCAACGAGTACGACTTAATACCGCTCAAGGCCATCTTCTACTCAGCGACATCGCCACCCAAGACGAGGGTATTTCAAGACTGAAAAAATCACTACAAGTTGCACAAAAGCACGGCCTGATGCACCAGGCAGCAAGTATTAAAACAATCACACAATCTGCCGAGCAAGCCCACTAATTGCTTAGCAAAAACTTAGGAGCATAGTTTTGCCTGTCAGCAGTGACCACGTTGCGACAGAAACACAACGCCGCGACGCTGAAGTCATATGGGAATATCATCGGATGCGTCATACTCCACAGCCTTGCTCGGCCGCTATTGCACTAGGGAGTTATGACATTGGCGTGGCCACACAAGCAGTAGAGCTTTTTCGCAAACATCTATTTCCAGTTGTGGTGTTTTCTGGGGCAACCAGCGCCGTCACGGTCGACCGGTTTCCACGCGGCGAGGCGATCCACTACCGTGAGCACGCCCTGAACCTTGGCCTACCTGAGTCTGCAATTCTTATCGAGCCTATGGCAACCAACACCGGACAAAATATCAAACTATCCCGAAAAGCACTTGAAACGGCTGGCGTTGTAGTAAATTCACTGATGTTGATCTCGATGCGATATATGGAGCGACGCGCTTTTGCAACTTGCTCAAAGCAGTGGCCTGAGATTCCAATTGTATGCGCATCTGCACCTTTGACCTACGTCGAGTATGTCAAGACTATCGGCAACGAAAAGTTGGTCATCGATGAACTCGTAGGCGACCTCCAGCGGATCATGGAATACCCAAAGCTTGGATTCGCAACCGAACAGGAAATACCCGCAAAAGTGGGTGATTCATACTGCCGTTTGCTGCAAGATGGATTTGACAATCGACTGCTAGCTTTGCCGAAATAAGAGTAAAGCTTTTCGTTGAGGCGCCTAATTTTCGTCGGTAAGCATAACAGTTCCACTTAGCGCACGTTAACAGTTGGCAGAATTTTTTTGGCGGTGAACGAGCAGGAGAACCTGCTTGATTGCGGCAATAGTCGTTGCCAACCATCTAGCCTGGGCGTCAACGTATTCGTCAAAGCACAGATTCCCGAATATGAAACAACTTCCAGTGTGACCGCGAGCGCGCCAGAACCAGCAGTCGACCAGGTCGCCACCTCGGGCCAATGGGTGTCGCCAAGCCCTCAGCAGAGTCTTCGCCCACGTCGCTTCGATGGTGCCCGGTGGACGACCGGACGCGACGGTGTACGTGGGCGATCACCATGACAACGATGTCGTCGCGGCGAAGGCAGCGGGGTTCGGCATGGCGTTGATCCGGCGCGGCCCGTGGGACTACCTCTGGGCCGAGGATCCACTGGTCCAGCGTGACGCGGACTGAGTGATCGACTCCTTAAACGACCTAGTGCCGCATCAGGCAAGGTTCGCCCCGTTATGACATGACGCGCCGCTCGGGTTCCTGGTCCGGGCGGCGCGTGTGCGTCAGGCTGGCTCGGTGGCAGATCGAGTACGTGTTCGTGAGATCGATCAGGACGAGGGTGGTCGGTTGTTGCGGATCGTCCGCAGGGGCACCGGGTCGGTGGTGACCTGGCGGCGGGCGCAGATGGTCCTGTTGTCCGCGCAGGGCATGGCGGTGGCCAAGGTCGCCGAGGTGACGTTCACCAGCCCGGACCGGGTCCGCGATGTGATCCACAACTTCAACACCGACGGCTTCGACTCCCTCTATCCGAAATACTCCGGCGGTCGACCCAGGACGTTCACGCTGCCCGAACGCCGGGAGATCAAGAAGATCGTCAAGTCCAGGCCGGTCGAGCACGACCTGCCGTTCTCGACCTGGAGCCTGGCCAAGCTGGCCGACTTCCTGGTCGCCGAGGGGGTGGTCGACGACATCAGCCACGAGGGCCTGCGCATCCTGCTCCGCGAGGAAGGCGTCTCGTTTCAACGCGTGAAGACCTGGAAGGCCTCCCGCGATCCGGACTACGCGGTCAAGAAGGCGCGGGTGGAGCACCTGTACGCGATCGCCGACGGCGAGATCGTGCCCGAGCCGGACGAACCGGCAGTGGTGTTCTGCCTGGACGAGTTCAGGCCGCTCAACCTGCAACCGCATCCCGGCCGCCAGTGGGCCGAACGCGGTGGCAGGCACAAGGATTCCGATCGCGGGCCCAGGCCCCGGCGGCGGGCGACCTACACCCGCCCGCACGGGGTCCGGCACCTGTTCGCCGCCTACGACCTGGCCACCGACAAGCTCTACGGGCATATCAAGAAGACCAAGAACCGGAGCAGGTTCCTGGAGTTCTGCCGCTACCTGCGCACGCTGTACCTGCGGACGGTCCGTCTGGCGATCGTGTGCGACAACTACTCCCCGCACCTGACCACCAGGCGGTGCCGCAGGGTCGCCGACTGGGCCGAGGCCAACAACGTCGAGATCGCCTACCCCCCAACAAACTCCTCGTGGCTCAACCGCATCGAGGCCCAATTCACCGCCCTGCGGTACTTCACCCTCGACGGCACCGACCACCCCAGCCACAAAGAACAGGGCAGCATGATCCGCCGCTACATCATCTGGCGAAACAAGCACGCTCACGATCGACGGCTATGCGAGGTCGTCAACAGGGCGAACGTTGCCTGATACGGCACTAGTAGGTCTGGTGGCCTCACGTTGACCGATCGGTGCAATGGCTCAGCGGGCACGGGCCCAAGCGACGAGATCAAGCAACCCTGGCCAACGATCAGCGATTCCGCGACATCGTCAGTGCCAACCGCTCTCAGACCAGCACCCGGCCGAGGTTCCACCAGACGAGTGCCCGACAAGGTCTCTCCGCTCATCTCGCGCACGCGGGTATCTTCCGAAATGCACCCGGCGCCGCAGGCTCGCATTGGCCTTGTCCCCGGCACGCGGGAACCTTCCCCTTGGTCAACGCGCCACCAGACCATGAAGCCCCACGCACGGTATAAGCGAGTCGCGGACTCACCGCCACCTCAGGTGAGATCATGACGGCCACGCATCTCCGCTCGACTCAACAAGGGAGATCCGTGACCGGAACCCGCCGAACAACAGTGAATGAGAAACACCGTTCCCGTTCGTAGAGTCCCAGGTCACGAAGCCTCGTCCCCGCGCACGCGGGGATCTTCCCCACGAACAAACAGGAGCACACCTGTGCCTGGACTCGTCCCCGCGCACGCGGGGATCTTCCCGTCGAGCGGCGCGCTGCCGCGGCGGACGAGGTCTCGTCCCCGCGCACGCGGGGATCTTCCGCCCGGCGACACGGTCCGGTTCGTCAAGCGGGACTCGTCCCCGCGCACGCGGGGATCTTCCGGAGGACGGGGCGCGGCTCACCCCCGCTGACGCCTCGTCCCCGCGCACGCGGGGATCTTCCGTCCGGCACACGGGTCGGCATCGGCTGGGTCCGCTCGTCCCCGCGCACGCGGGGATCTTCCGCGTGACCCATGCCCAGGGTGCGATCCGTGCCCCTCGTCCCCGCGCACGCGGGGATCTTCCGGCACAAGTCCTTCTCGCGTTCGTCGGCGCGATCTCGTCCCCGCGCACGCGGGGATCTTCCTCCACGTCCCAGGCCGTGAGGACGCCCTTGGACCTCGTCCCCGCGCACGCGGGGATCTTCCCCTCGTCGTCGGGTTCGTCTACCCCGGCAGGAGCTCGTCCCCGCGCACGCGGGGATCTTCCATGACTTCGATCCCCTCGGCGGAGACCTCCAGGCTCGTCCCCGCGCACGCGGGGATCTTCCGGGTGAGCCCACGGCGGAGCACGAGGCCGCTGTCTCGCCCCCGCGCACGCGGGGATCTTCCGCAGGTGGAGTTGATCAGGAAGGCGTTGGCCGGCTCGTCCCCGCGCACGCGGGGATCTTCCGCCTCGACGCGAAGCTCCAGCGCAAGCTGGACACTCGTCCCCGCGCACGCGGGGATCTTCCGGCATGACGAGCGAGCGCCTGACCTACACCGGCACTCGTCCCCGCGCACGCGGGGATCTTCCGTCCGGCTCGACGGAGAACAAAGCGAAGGCCGCCTCGTCCCCGCGCACGCGGGGATCTTCCGTTGCACAGGCACCCGCCGTACAGGTCGGGCCTCTCGTCCCCGCGCACGCGGGGATCTTCCTGGTCGGATCCTTTGCCAGCAACGAGATTCCGGCTCGTCCCCGCGCACGCGGGGATCTTCCGGCGGTGAAGAACGCCGGCCCCGCGGTCGAGGGCTCGTCCCCGCGCACGCGGGGATCTTCCTCTCCGTGAGCGCGATCTTCGCGGCGTGGGATTCTCGTCCCCGCGCACGCGGGGATCTTCCGTCGAGGGTCTCCCCCACGTTGTGGATCAGGGACTCGTCCCCGCGCACGCGGGGATCTTCCCGGTGGGGAAGCCCGTTACTAACGCCCTTCCCCCTCGTCCCCGCGCACGCGGGAATCTTCCGGTGTACCGCGTCGTGCGGGCACGGCATGAGTCCTCGTCCCCGCGCACGCGGGGATCTTCCTCTGGGACGCCTACTGGAAAGACGTCGTGTCCGCTCGTCCCCGCGCACGCGGGGATCTTCCGTAGATGCCCGGCATATCCGGGTACCTTTCGATCTCGTCCCTGCGCACGCGGGGATCTTCCGCGCGAGTTCCACGACCTCGGCGCGCCGAGAAACTCGTCCCCGCGCACGCGGGGATCTTCCGGATCGGCCGCTTGCGCAGCATCGGGATTGGCGCTCGTCCCCGCGCACGCGGGGATCTTCCTTCCAGGGGGGTGGGGTTGGCGCACAACAGTGTCTCGTCCCCGCGCACGCGGGGGTCTTGCGAAGGGGCCCGGAGGTCGCCCCCGCAAGGGAAGCTCGTCCCCGCGCACGCGGGGGTCTTCCAGGGGTTTCTCCCATGCAGTTGCGGTGCCCGTACTCGTCCCCGCGCACGCGGGGGTCTTCCGCCGCAGATGACGCTGGCCGAGCTGGAGCGGTTCTCGTCCCCGCGCACGCGGGGGTCTTCCGGCGGTGCGAGCGATGGCCATGTGGCGTCGGTCCTCGTCCCCGCGCACGCGGGGGTCTTCCCCGGTCTCCGGTGCGTGGGGCGTTCCCGCGGGCCTCGTCCCCGCGCACGCGGGGGTCTTCCCCGGTCTCCGGTGCGTGGGGCGTTCCCGCAGGCCTCGTCCCCGCGCACGCGGGGGTCTTCCGCGTAACGCAAAGCGGCGCAAAGCGGCAAGTCACTCGTCCCCGCGCACGCGGGGGTCTTCCGTCGAGGACGTGCAGCCCCTCGACCCGCGGGTCCTCGTCCGCGCACGCGGGGGTCTTCCGATCACTCTCTGTGCCGTATCCCTCGGCGGGCCCTCGTCCCCGCGCACGCGGGGGTCTTCCCCAGGTTCTCAGCGTGCTGTCGGCCAGTTGCGGCTCGTCCCAGCGCACGCGGGGGTCTTCCCGGTCCCGGACAACTCCGGGTTCAACCAGTGCACTCGTCCCCGCGCACGTGGGGGTCTTCCGCCGAGCCGATCCTCAACGACTTCTCGAACGTCCTCGTCCCCGCGCATGCGGGGGTTTTCCTCGGTGGCCTGGGCACACGGCGGTTCCTTCCCGTCTCGTCCCCGCGCACGCGGGGGTCTTCCCGCAACGCACCTCGCGTAGTCCTCGCCCGGCCGCTCGTCCCCGCGCACGCGGGGGTCTTCCTCGGCGTGATCATCCCCGCCGCACTACCGCGCACTCGTCCCCGCGCACGCGGGGGTCTTCCTCCCGGTCGCGTCGAGATCGTGTCCATGGCCCTGCTCGTCCCCGCGCACGCGGGGGTCTTCCGCCGACGGCGCCGCCGGTCATCCTCGTGGACCTCTCGTCCCCGCACGCGGGGGTCTTCCGTGGGAGAACTACGTCGACGTCGACGACCGTGCCTCGTCCCCGCGCACACGGGGGTCTTCCCACCGCGGCGTGCCCGTTGAACCGTTCGGCCGCCTCGTCCCCGCGCACGCGGGGATCTTCCGGGTGCCGTCTTCCGTGAACTGCTCCGCGCCGCTCGTCCCAGCGCACGCGGGAATCTTCCGTTCGAGCCCATCGTGGACCTGGTCAACGAGGACTTGTCTCCGCGCACGCGGGGGTCTTTCCCACTGGGTCAACAGCGAGTGCGCCGCCCTCGCCTCGTCCCCGCGCACGCGGGGGTCTTCCGATCTCGCCCGCCCAGCTCGCCGGTGCCGTGCGCTCGTCCCCGCTCACGCGGGGGGCTTCCCTTGGCGCCGCTCTTCTCGGCCGCGGGGCCAGCTCGTCCCCGCGCACGCGGGGGTCTTCCCAAGGGTGAGCGCATCAACCCGCTCGACGTGCTCTCGTCCCCGCGCACGCGGGGGTCTTCCGTCGTGCGCCCAGTCGGAGGCGACCTCGGCATGCTCGTCCCCGCGCACGCGGGGGCCTTCCAGTCCTCGTCCTGCCCGCCGATCACATTGCCCACTCGTCCCCGCGCAGGCGGGGGGTGTTCCAACCGATGGTTGTTCTACGCATCGCCGGAAAGCCCAGCCTGCGCGGGACGAACTGCGGGCCTTGCTGCGCGAGGATTGGCGCGGGAAGATTCCCGCGTGCGCAGGGACAGACAGCCTTGTCGGCGCAGGAACTCACCAGTCAGGGAGGACCCCGCGTGCGCGGGGACGGGGCCTCGTTGAGGGTGGCGTTGTTTTCCTTCAGCGAAAGACCCCAGCGTGCGCGAGGAAGAAGACCTCGATCCCGACATCGCCCCGCCAATGGGTGTAGGACCCCCGCGTATGCGGGGATGAGGCCTCAGTGACCAGCCGATCTACGAACGGTGACAGTGTTTCTCATTAATTGTCATTACGATGAGCTAGGGCAGCGGGATGGGTCATCGTCGGAGTCGAGCGGACAGTACGAGGCCGTCGTAGTCGACCGGGTACCACCGGTCTCGTCCGGCGGTGCGCACGGTCCAGCCCTGCTCGTTGTCCGCTGGTTCGGTCATGACCGCCTGACCGTCGCGGATGCGTTCGGCGAGGAGTTCCACAGTCGTTCACGGACCCGGCGGCTGGGGGCTCCGACGAAGATTCCGGCAGCCACCTCGACCATCCAGCGGGTGAGGTGGCCGCGGAGTCCTTCCGGAGCGGCGATGAGGACGATGACGGTCAAAAGTCCACCTGCTCGGGTTCGATTTCGTCGAACTCAGGGCCGATGACGACCATGTGCTCTCCCCCGCGCCCATCGAGGTCGGACGACCAGTTGACGCCACCGGACACGGTGCCCAGTTCCTCGTCCCAGAGCTCGTTCGCGCCGTTGTCGGACGGTTCCTCGCCGTCGGGAAACAGGAGGCTTTTGACGTCGTCGACGACACGATGCAGAAGTCCGGTGTCCACGATGCGGTCGCGCAGCGCGGTGCGTGCGTCGCGCTCGTCGATCAGGCCTTGGGCGGTGAGGTCGAAGGCCAGGGGAATGGTGAGTTCGGCCTTGTAGAGGTCGGCGATGTCCATGACGAACGATGTGGCAGAACCGGTGTGGACGAATCCGAGGCCAGGGCTGGCGCCGAGGCCGACGATGACGGCGTGGCAGATGCCGTAGAGCGCGGAGTTCGCGGCGGACAGCACGCGGTTGACGTCGTCTCCTGCGGCGAAGGCGTCGCCCGCTTTGTATTCGCGGCGGGTCCAAGCGACGCCGGTGCGTAGCGAGTGCTGCTTGTAGAGCTTCTTGACTCGGGTTCCTTCGCGTCCGCGGAGTTGTTGCATGGTCAGGCCGGCGGTGTCCTCGTCGGGGAAGCGCATGTCGTACATGCGGCGGGCGACCGCGAGGCGTTCGGTGGGGCGGGTGACCAGCCAGGCCTGCCGCAGGAGCAGGTGGGTTCCCCGGCTCGCGCCCTGTCCGCTGGCGTACATTCGGACGCCGTGTTGGCCGACCCAGCACACTGCGGTGCCGGAGTCGCCGAGTAAGCGCATGGCGGCGTGGGTGATGCGGGTGCCGGGTCCGAGCAGGACAACGGCGATCATGGCGGCGGGGACGCGGACGGTGCGTTCCTTGTTGATCAGGACGATGGCGTTGTCGGCGCGGTCGACGTGGGTGCGTTCGGCGTAGACGCTGGATACCCGGTCGGTGACGCGGTGCAGGTCGTGCGGGTGGTTTTGCCACCACATGTCAGGCACCGCTGCCGCTCCGCAGGGGCGCGAGGGTGAGCAGTCCGCATCCGTAGGCCTTGTTGGGGCCGATGCCGGTGAGCATCGCGGTGCGGAGCAGGTTCGGGTCGGTGACGGCGAGGCGTCCTTCGAAGCTGACCGCGCGCATCGTGACGGGGTGCCGCAGGCCTTTCTTCGCGATGCGGTAGCCGATGGTGTTCACAACTCGTACTTCGTGCGGGTCGGGGTTGTCGGCGGTGCTGGTGATGCCGGGGGCGGCGGCGGCGGTGCGGGAGACGGGAACGGTGAAGCCCCACTTGGTCGTGCGGCGTAGTAGCCAGTCGATCTGATGGGCGACCGTGCGGTGCGCGACGCGCAGTCCGCGCGACGGGCGGTCCTCGCCGTGGCGTTCGCGTTGGGAGTCGGTGAGCTTGTCGGGGGTCATCGTGGACTGCACGGGGTTGGCGGTGAGCCGGAACGCGAACTCGCGGCCCACCGC
This sequence comes from Umezawaea sp. Da 62-37, assembly GCF_032460545.1. Classification (GTDB taxonomy): domain Bacteria; phylum Actinomycetota; class Actinomycetes; order Mycobacteriales; family Pseudonocardiaceae; genus Umezawaea. Next base: position 9,691,252 of record NZ_CP135965.1, on the reverse strand, counting down.
GAGGTGTCCGAGCAGGGGCGTGTAGTCGCGGACCAGGACGTGCTCGCCCTCGGCGTCGGGCCATCCTGCTTGTTCGACGACGTGGCTCCAGTCGGGGCGGGTCGGGGTCAGCACCAGCAGGTCGACGCGGTGCCCGCGGGAGTCCACGCGCCACAGGACGCGGTCGGTGGCGGGTGGTTCGGGGAGGCCTTGCATGACGGCGGCGTGCAGGGTGCGGGGGTTGCGCAGGAACTCGCGGCTCTGGCTGCGCACGGGGTTGAGGCGGATTCGGGAGAGATAGGTCATCGGGTCACCACCCCAGCAGCGCGAACGGATCGTGGTCGGTATGAGCGGTCGTGGTCGACGTGTCGGAGCCGGTCAGTCCCGTGGGTATCTCGACCCAGCCGTGGCGGACCATGCGGGTGGTGCGAGTGCGGCGCAATGGGTGGAACGAGAGCGGTTGGTCGTGGGCCCGGTCGAGGACGCCGAGATCATCGTCGTGGTCCGAGGGGGGGTGCGTGGCGTCGACGGTGGTGGCGAGGGTGACCGTGGCGGGCGCTTTTCCCTTGGCTCCCAGGCGTGTCCTGGTGTGTTCGGGGACCAGCCACGGCGTGTTCTGCAATGCCGCGGTCAGGGTCGGCTGGGTGTCGTCGGCCAGTAGCAGTGGCTGAGTCGGCACGCACGAGCGGCGCCCCAACGCCAGGGGAAACGCCGGGTGCGCCAAGGCGTGGCGCAGGGTGTCGATGAGGTCGCGGGGACCGTGGACCGCGGCGAGGAAGATCGCGTCCTGCAGGTAGAAGCGCTGGGTGATGTGAGTGTGCTTCGCGGGCCCGGTGGGTTTCTGGGTGCCTTTGGCGGACAGCGACGCCGAGGGCAGCGGAATACCGCGGTAGTCGCTGACGGTGTGGTAGTCCCGCAGCAGGGTGCCGGGCTGGTCGACGCGCACTCCCAGCGAGAGGTCGCCAAGGTCGGTGATGCTGTCGGTGCGAGCGCGGCCCTGTGCGGCGGCGAGCAGGCCGATGACACCGGACTTGGTGGGGCGTCCGGCGGTGTCGCGGCGGTTGAACTCGCTGGAGTCCCCCCACGATTGCAGGGGCGCGGCCAGGCGCAGCACCAGCACGGCGGTGGCCGCCGAGGACGTGGTGCTCATCGCGTGCCGTCCTGGGTCAGCCAGTCGGTGGTGAACCGCTTGAGGTCGGCGAGCAACTCGGGGAACGGCAGAGAACGATCGAACGCGGCGACCACGTCCGACTCGTCGCCGTTGTAGCAGGCCATGACCTTGGTCGGGCTCTGGCCCCAGTTGGTGGTCGCGTTGGTCAACTCGGCGGCCAGCCGGGACGCCGACTCCAGGAGCACGCCGTCGCGGGAGCGGATGGGCTTCTCGAACGCGGAGACCAGGTTGACCGGCTGGTCCTCGCGGGCGACGACCGCGACCAGGCTGGGCAGGGTGCGGTGGGCGAAGGAGTTGGCGTGTCCGGAGGGGATGGAGCGGGCGAAGCAGTCCACGAACAACTCGACCGCGTCCGGGACGGCCTCGGTGCCGCCGAGGTTGGTCGTCAACTGCTCCAGGCCGAGGGTGGCGTAGCGGTAGAGGGTGGCGGAGTTGAACTCCACGGTGCCGATCATCCCGGCGCCGGTCTGTTCGCGGGTGTTCTCGTCGTCGACGGCGGTGTAGTAGTCGAACTCGATCTCCACCGGGTGGGTGGAGATGGCGTGGGCGACCTGGCAGGCGGCGTCGACGTTGAGGTTGGGGATGTCGGCGACCATGCGCCCGAACAGGGCGACGTCGATCGGGTGGCCGGTGCCGAGGATTTTCTTGACGTCCACCTGTTCCACGGCCGTGGCCAGCGCGGCGTCGTCCGACGCGACCAGCTCGCCGATCCGGCCGCTGATCGCGTCGGCGATCGCGTCGAGTTGGGGGTAGCCGAAAAACAACAGGTAGGAGGTCTGCTCGGCGTTCTTCTTGCTGGCCTTGATGCCCAGCGGTTTGAGCAGGGCATTACTGATCCTGGCGGCGCCCTGCGCGGTCAGGTCGTGGGCGGTGGCCAGTCGTGTGGTGAGCAGGTCGGAGATCTGCTTGGTGCGGGTGGCGAGGTCGGCTTTGGGAACCCGTTCGGCGAAGGCGGTGCGGGTGGCGCGCTTCCAGGCCTGCGAGGACACGCGTGAGCGACGCACACCCCCGTAGATGGCCTGTTTGGGGCTTCCGGCGTCGTCCCGGTTGAGGTTCGAGGGCGGGACGGTCTGCAGGACGTGGATGTCGAGGTAACGGCGTGCGGGCACGAGAAAACTCCCAGGAGTGGTGGTGTCGGATCGTCGTGGTGCGCGAGTCAGGCGGTGGCGTCCTCGTCCGCCTTGGCGGAGTGCCAGGCGTGGTACTGCATTCCCCAGCGGCGCCGCACCCACGATTGACTGGTGGGGTTGATCCAATCGAGCAGGTCGTCACGCAGTCGCGTGTAGTCCAGTGCGATGTCCTTGCCGCGCAACTGGGTGACCAGGCCGCGCAGGTGCGCGACGAGTTCGCCGATGCTGGTCGCTGTGGCGGCGGCGTTGAATCGTCGGGTGACAGCTTCCTCGCTGACACCGTCGTGATTTTTGAGCTGCCGCAGGGCTTCGCCCAAGCCGATACCGGGCTTGTGCATGGGGTTGCGCTGGGATTGCTGGTGCAGCCCGTACAGTGACAATGCCGCGTGCTCCGCGTCCAGGCGCGGTGACTCCACCGACGGGATGACGCTCCGGTAGTAGGGCCACATCTGCGGCACGGAACCGGCGAGCCTGCCGAGTCCGCGCCGCAGCGCGGCCAGATCCCGACCTTCCGGTTGTTCGCTGGTCTTCTTCCAGTGGCCTTGATCGTCGACGTAGGTCTCCCAGTACCAGGCACGCCGGTCTCGGGGTTCGGACATGTCAGCTCTCCTGATCGGGGTCACGACGCTTGCGAACTTCGGCTGCCAGCGGGAGGGCGTCGCTGACTCTTCTCCGGAAAGCGAGTTCCGCCTTCGGCGAGCAGAGCAGGATTTCCTTATCCTTATAGGTCGTGCGTAGGCCGGTGAACTGGCGTGGGGACACGTCACGCAGCAATGGTTCGGCGATGTCGCGCGCTATCCGCCACGCTGTCTGCTCCCAAGCCAAGTGCACGGCGGTGGCTGCCTCGTGATCGCTGCGGCGTTGGAGCTTGTGCAGCACGAGGCGTGTGACCGGGTCCAGGGCGTGGAGCAGCCGGTCACCGGGGCGTTGCCCCTTGTCCCAGGGGATCGGCTCGGACCCGGTTGTGCGTCGCAGATCGACCGACAACAAGTTGACGGCCTTGACCACTCGATCGACCTGGTCGGCGATCTCGATCAGAACGTAGCGAGCTTCGCTGTCACGCAAAGCCGCGACCGGCAGGGGAATGGAGTCGGCAATGACGTTCTCCACGACGGCGGACTGGTTACCGTATTCGACACCGACCGTGCAAACCTGCAAGGGAAAATCGGGTTCGAGTACCGCAGCCAGATCCTGGAGTTGACGGCTGGTCTGCACCGCCTCGCTACCACCGGGGTCCACGGCCAGCAACGCGTCGAGTCCCTGCCAGGCGGCTCTGCCCGACATGTGCCGTCGGGGACGGAGGGTGGGCTCACCGGCCTTGGCCTTGGAGTCGTTACGCCACAAGGTGTGTGGTTCGTGAGCGGGGGTTTGGGTCAGGCGGTCGCCCGCGCTCACCACGACGGAGGTTACGCGTCGACCGTCGGGGCCATCTTCATGGTGTAGGCGGATGCGCCGTGCCTGCCAGGTCAGCAGCTGCAACCATCCGACAGCTCGGCCGGGCTTCCATTCGGCTGTCCAAGGAGCCCGACGCCACTGAGGCAGATCCTGATCGGACAGACCGTCCCGGACGAGGGGCACGTTCAGCATGAGAGTTTCCGCGAGCGTGCGGCCGATCGGGATGACCACGCCCAACTGTCCCAGCGGCCCGGTCGGGTTGCCGGTGGTCTTCCCGTTCTTGGCCTGGGAGTCACCCGCTGCCCCGGTCTTGATCGCGGCGGTGTCCCAGCAGTGGGCGTGCAACAGCCACCGCGCCGCTTCCGCCGCCCTCAGCGGGGCGGGCTCATCGCCGGTCCGATTCGAGAACAACGGCACGTTGTTGCCCGAGGCGACCGACGGAACCAACAGCGAGGTGGACTTGGTGTCATCGTTGGTTGTGCGCAACCCGGCGACCTGGGCGAAAGGGTGTTCCGGGTGGAACAACTCGAACCGGTCGTGGTAGTCGGCGAGATACCGCAGCACCCCATTTCGCGACCTTAGGGTGTCCGCGTCGGTCTCACGCGCCAGAGGAGGGGGCTGCGCGCCGGAGTACAGCAGTCCTTCAGCGGATGCTCGCATCCACAGCTTCCACTGCTCGATCGTTCTGGGCGCTCCCAACGCGTCCAGAACGATCGGCAGTAAGAACTGCCGCAAGATCACCGGGAGCATTGTCGGCACGTCCACACTCAACTGCTGGATCTCATGGGCACGCAGGATCGCATCACGACCTGACACCTCGGTGTAGGTGTTGTCGATCCGGACTGGAATCCAAGGATCGTCCAGAAGGTTCATCGTCATCCTTCTTGGCAGTGATCTTGTCGGTGACAACGACCACCGGACATCAAGAGACAGGCGGGTAAGTGTCCTGCGGTAACAACTTCTCGATCGGCAACTAAGAGGGCGTCTCACGTGGGTAGTTTCTTGAAGCAGGTCAGCGCTGCGGCCAGAGTGAGAAACGCGCAGAAGTTGTTGCCGTGTCGTTCGTATCGGGTAGCCAGTCGGCGGTAGTTGAACATCCAGGCGATGGTGCGTTCGATGACCCAACGGTGTCGGCCCAGGCTGTCGCTGGACTCGATGCCCTTGCGGGCGATGCGGACGCCGATGCCGCGGTCGCGTACCCATCCACGCAGTTCGCGGGTGTCGTAGGCCTTGTCCGCGTGCAGCTTGTCGGGCCTGCGGCGGCGGCGACCACGTCGGGACCGGATCTCGGGGATCGCCATCACCAGAGGCTTGAGCGCCTGGGAGTCGTGGGTGTTGGCGCCGGAGACCGCCACCGACAGCGGGATGCCCTGACGGTCGGTCAGGACGTGGATCTTCGAGCCGGCTTTGCCGCGGTCGACCGGGTTCCGACCGGTCATGGATCCCCTTTTTTCGCCCGGACGGACGCTCCGTCCAGGACCGCGCGGGACCAGTCGATCAACCCCTGCGCGCCGAGTTCGTCGAGCACCGCCCGATGCATCCGCCGCCACACCCCGGCCTTGGTCCACTCGGTGAACCGGCGGTGCGCGGTCGGCACCGTCACCCCGAACGACGGCGGCAACAACCGCCAAGGACATCCGCTGGTCAGCACGAACACGATCGCGGTGAACACCGCCCGGTCATCCACCGGGGCTGTCCCGCCACCCTGAGGACGGGCGACGAAACCAGGGATCAACGGCTCGACCAAGGTCCACAACTCATCGGGCACCAAGCGCTGCGACAAATCGTCCATGACCGACGATCATGCCAACGACCACGTCAAAACCACGTGAGACACCCTCTAAATCTCGTAGCAATGACGGAAGGTGTCACCCTGGCAGTAGTGGCCGCTCGTTTGAGCGTAGCAGCCCTCCGAACTTTTAACCAAGTGTGCAGTAGCTGTTCGCTGACCAACTTGCTTCGCTGACTCATCGCGCACTGGGTACGCTGCGGTTCGGCTGACGTGGTCGTCCCTGCTGACAGCAGGGTTCTCCCTGTGCGGTGGCAGTTCGAAGGTCATCTGCGAAGTCGTCCCCGCGTACGCGGGGCTCGCCCGCGTCAGCCTTCACGCCTCGCGCAGTGCCACCAACCCAAGATCGCGGTCATAGGAAACGAGACGGGTTCCCAATGCCACGGGAGTCCGGTCGTCGTGAAGAACGAGTGCTCGGACGTACTTGAGCCACGGGTGGCGGTTCCACTCGGGCAACGACACGAGGGCGCCCAAGGCCACTGTGGTGAGGCTGGCCGGCAGACGGACGGTGCCGGCCATGACGTCATCCAGCAGTTCGGGCCCGAGTTCACCGTGCATGCCCAACCGGACACCGCGGTAGGAGCTGTAGCCGTGCGTGCCATGCCGGAGGATGACGACTTCGACCGATTCGTCGCCGTCCCGGACGAGTGCGTCCAACCTGGTTTGGTCGTGCGTTCCCTGGGTGTGGGCGTAGGACAGGCCTTGCAGCGTGGGCTCGGTCCACTCGTGCGGAGCGGAGAGCAGGAAGACACCTGCTTTTTCGGCGCGTTCACGTTCGTCGCGGTCCCATTCGGCGCGGGCCGCCTGTTCGTCCTCGGGCCACCGGGTGCGGATGGCTTCGTGCTCGGAGTACACCGCGTCGACCAGCGCGGGCACGCTGTCGGGCACGGACCAGCCATCGTTATCGGCCGCGGCCAGGACGAGGTCGGCGGTGCGCAGCAACACGTATCGGCCGTAGATGAATTCGCTGGACGACAGGAACCGCGGAGCGTCCACGGTGGGCATGGCGAATCCGGTGATCACCACGGTGGGGGTCGAGACCGGCTCGGGTCGATCGCCGCGATCGTGACGGTGCAGGCGGCCGATGCGTTGCAGCAGCAGGTCGATCGGGGCGAGGTCGGAGACCAGCAGGTCGACGTCCACGTCGAAGGACTGCTCGGCCAACTGGGTGGCGACCAGGATCATGCGACGTGGACGATCGAGGCCGTCATCCCCAGGTGGGCCGAGTAGATCCAAGCACTGCCGGGTTCGCTGGGCTCGCGGCTCCACGGCCAGCCTGCCGTGCAGCAGCCAGACATCGTCGTGGAAGTGTTCGCGTAGTTCCGTGTAGGTGTTCTGCGCGCGGACGACATCATTGCGGATGACCAACGCGCAACCACCGGCGGCGAGACGGTCCTCCAGCAGCGTCACGAGTTGCGCGAGGTCATCGAACCGCGTTTCGTCCTCAACGAACGTATCCCTCGGGGTTTCCTGGAGCACTTGGACGACAACTGGTTGCGACAGCCGCCACCCCTTCGATGACGTCACCACGACCTCCGGGTCGTCACCGCGCAAGCAGGCCGTGGTCGTACTGGGGTAGCCGGTCGGTTGGGTGATATCGGGCAGGGGCGTCCGGACACCATTGCGGCCTCCGGTCAGGTAGGCCTCGACCAAGCTGCGTCGCTGGTCCGGAGCCAAGGTCGCGGACAGCAGAATCACCGGGACACGAGCCTGGCCCAGCCAACGCAGTGCCTCGTGCAAGAACTGGGACATGTACACGTCGGCGGCGTGCACCTCGTCCAGGATCATGACCTTGCCGACCAACCCCGCCATGCGCAGCATCACGTGCTTGGTGTTGGTCGCCGCGTACAAGAGTTGGTCGATGGTGCCGACCACCACCGGCGCCAACAGGCCTCGAAGCCGTCCCAACAACCACTCCGACGGCCCGGAACGCTCCTCCGAACAGTCGGAGCCACCCGACATCCCGTACTGGTCCTCCCCCACCCCGTCATACCAGTCCTCCGGATCACCCTTGGGCGGATTGAGCATCAACTTCCACTCGGCGTTGAAGCTCCTCTTGCCGTGCAGCAGCACGACCCGATCCTCCAACCCAGGACTCACCTGCCGCACCCACGACCGCACCCTGGTGAACATCGGATCGCACGTCGCTTGCGTCGGCATCCCGACGAACACACCGTCGGCGCCGAACCGCGCGGCCAGGATCTCCGCCGCCGACAACGCCGCCTCGGTCTTGCCCTCCCCCATCGGGGCCTCGATCACAAGCAGACCAGGCGCGGACATGGCGCGAGCCCGTGCCATCACGTCGAACTGGAAGTCACGGGCCGGACGTCCGAAACGGGTCGCGACGACATCACCCTCCGGTGCGATCAAACACCCCCAGCCGCCGTGCAGCCGCAGGGTCCGCCACGCTGTCGCGGCCCGCACGCGTGCACTCTTCACGCTGACCGCGTCGAGGTCGTCGATACCGACGAAGATCTGCTCGTTGCTGGCGATCCAGTCGGCCATCACGACCAAACCGCTCAGGTGCAGTTGCTCCGCCCGCGTCGGCGAGGCAACCGGCTCGACCGCAGCGAGACCGTCGAAGCCTTGCGCGCAGGTGAACACCTCAACCACCGCGCGCTGAACCCGCAGCCACTCCACACCGCGACCCTGCGCGTCGCTTTGGGCGTGACGACTGCGCACGATCGTGCCGATCGGCGGGAATAGGCCGTGGTGACCGGCGACCAATGGCCAGACCCAATCGATGTTCTCCTGCGACCATCCGGCCTCGGACAGTCGGTCCATCAACAACTTCGCGCCAGCTTTGTCGTGACGCCAGCCCATCCCAGGCTTCACCGCCGGGGACCACGTCAATCCGGCCGTGCGGACACGTCGTGCCTCGACGGCGTCGATGACCTGGAACGCCGGCGTGGCTTTGCCGCAGTCGTGGATGCCGCAGATCCAGGCGAAGAACTCTCGGCCACGGCCACCGGATATCCGCCCTACCAGGTCCTTTGTCGCGGGTGCGAGGAAGTGGTCCCAGATCGCCTCGGCCACGGCAGCGGTGTCGAACAGATGCGACATCAGCAGATTCGTCGTGCCGCCCGCTTTCCCACGGGACTTGCCCCACAGTGCGCCCAGGTGAGCACACGTGGTCGGATCGCACCCGAGTTCACGGGCTATGGCGGCAGCACTGCTCACGTTGATCTTTCTCCGTCAAGGTCGGAAGCGTTACACCACAACAAGGCTTACAACCCAGCCCTAACAGGAGTGTCAGCATGCACGATCGTGGCGGACCCGAACACGTGAACGAGAAGAATCGCCAATCTTCACCCAATCGAGTGAAGCACTTTAGTTGACATGGCCGCACTATTGCGGAATTTCCTGTTATGCATAGAAAGTCAAGATCTCAAGGACCGCAGGACGGCACCACAACGGACTGCGCAGAGCCCGATTTCGCCACCATGGACGAAGTCTGCACCCGAGAAGCAGCCATCTTTCGAGCAGCGACCTGCCAAACGTCAGCAGCCGAATGGCGATGACACGCCGAGATCACGTCCCCGACCTAGTAGGTCTAGTGGCCTCACCCTTGACCGGCCGGTGCGATGGCTCAGCGGGCACGCTCCCAAACGGCGAGATCAAGCAGCCCTGGCCAACGGTCAGCGATTCCGTGACATCGCCAGCGCCAACCGCTCTCAGACCAGCACCCCGCCGGGGGTCCACCAGACGAGTGCCCGACAAGGTCTTTCCGCTCATCTCGCGCACGCGGATATCTTCCGAACTGCACCCGGCGCCGCCGGATCGCACTGGCCTCACCCCTCGGCACGCGGAACCTTCTCCTTAGTCAGCGCGCCACTCGACCATGAAGCCCCGCACGGTAAGGCGAGTCGCGGACTCACCGCCACCTCAGGTGAGATCATGACGGCCACGCACCTCCGCTCGACTCAACAAGGGAGATCCGTGACCGGAACACACCGAACAACAGTGAATGAGAAACACCGTTCCCGTTCGTAGAGTCCCAGGTCACGAAGCCTCGTCCCCGCGCACGCGGGGGTCTTCCCGTCGGGTGGCGCGTGAGCGATGTGGCCCCGTGCTCGTCCCCGCGCACGCGGGGGTCTTCCGAGAGCGCCATCTCGCCGCCCGCCTTCGAGCGCCTCGTCCCCGCGCACGCGGGGGTCTTCCGTCCGGCGCCGGGCCCGCGGCCGCGACCACCGCCTCGTCCCCGCGCACGCGGGGGTCTTCCGTTCGCCTGCTGCTCGGCGAAGCGCTGGTCCATCTCGTCCCCGCGCACGCGGGGGTCTTCCCTGTGAGCGCCTGGAGCGGCGGGCATCGCATGGCTCGTCCCCGCGCACGCGGGGGTCTTCCCGCGATCTCGTGGGGGTCGTTCAGGGCGAGGGCCTCGTCCCCGCGCACGCGGGGGTCTTCCCCGACGGTGCGCCGGGCCTCTTCGATCACGTCACTCGTCCCCGCGCACGCGGGGGTCTTCCGTTGCCGAAGGGGCGCCGGAGCTCCACGAGGCCCTCGTCCCCGCGCACGCGGGGGTCTTCCCGTGAGCAGCCTTCCGACCATCCCGGCGCCGCTCTCGTCCCCGCGCACGCGGGGGTCTTCCTCGGACGCGGCCAGCGCCAGCTGCGTCAGGTGTCTCGTCCCCGCGCACGCGGGGGTCTTCCGCTGAGCACGGAGGGGACCAAGGCGGAACTCGTCTCGTCCCCGCGCACGCGGGGGTCTTCCCTCCGGTGCACGGGCGCGGGTCCGCGCGGGGATCTCGTCCCCGCGCACGCGGGGGTCTTCCAGTACCTCGACCACATCGTTTAGGTGCAGAGCCCTCGTCCCCGCGCACGCGGGGGTCTTCCCGCGTCGTCGATGCGCTGGATCAACGCGTCGCCCTCGTCCCCGCGCACGCGGGGGTCTTCCGGGGCCCAGGCGGGCCAGCGCGTCGGCCAGCACCTCGTCCCCGCGCACGCGGGGTCTTCCCGCCGTCGCCTTGACCAGCGCGGCCGGCAGGGTCTCGTCCCCGCGCACGCGGGGGTCTTCCGAGGACTTCGCCTACATCGCCCGCGCCCAGGACCTCGTCCCCGCGCACGCGGGGGTCTTCCCACCACGAGACGCCCAGCACCACGACACCCAGGCTCGTCCCCGCGCACGCGGGGGTCTTCCCTCGTAGGCGCGGTTCGGGGTGACGCCCGTGCCCTCGTCCCCGCGCACGCGGGGGTCTTCCGCGTGTCGTCGAGTTCCCGACCACGAACGAAAACTCGTCCCCGCGCACGCGGGGGTCTTCCGTTCAGCTTGTTCGACGTCACCGCACCCCCGACCTCGTCCCCGCGCACGCGGGGGTCTTCCCGGGTTGAGGTAGTTCGTGGCCTGGGAGATTTTCTCGTCCCCGCGCACGCGGGGGTCTTCCCCTGACGCTCGACGCCGCGGGGTGGATCAGCTTCTCGTCCCCGCGCACGCGGGGGTCTTCCGCGACCCGAGGCCGCTATACGTGGTGTTGTCGACTCGTCCCCGCGCACGCGGGGGTCTTCCGCCGCCGCCCTGGGGCCCACCGCCGTGGGCGCCCTCGTCCCCGCGCACGCGGGGGTCTTCCGGTCTCGCACACCCTCGCCCACGCCGTGAACCGCTCGTCCCCGCGCACGCGGGGGTCTTCCCGCGGTCAGGCCGGGGTCGATGCCCTGCGCGCTCTCGTCCCCGCGCACGCGGGGGTCTTCCGTCGTAGTTCCGACCCTCGACGAGGTCCTCTTCCTCGTCCCCGCGCACGCGGGGGTCTTCCCTGTGGAACGTCGTGGTGTCCCTCGCGGACGACACTCGTCCCCGCGCACGCGGGGGTCTTCCGTGGTCGGAGCGCGAGCTCGTGCGCATCGGCTCCTCGTCCCCGCGCACGCGGGGGTCTTTCACGCGAGCCAGTAGTCGTTTCGGTCCCCGCCAGCTCGTCCTCGCGCACGCGGGGGTCTTCCCTGAGCCTTCGCCGTCAAGGGCCACACGATGACCTCGTCCCCGCGCACGCGGGGGTCTTCCGCACTGGCGCTGCAACCGGATCTCGCCCGCCAGCTCGTCCCCGCGCACGCGGGGGTCTTCCGCTCCCCGGCGGCGTGATCGTCACCCGCATGTCCTCGTCCCCGCGCACGCGGGGGTCTTCCCAGGGGCCCACGTACTCGGTGTCGGAGGTGTGGCTCGTCCCCGCGCACGCGGGGGTCTTCCGAGTGAGCAGCCCGTCCTCGATGCCTCAGCGGCCTCGTCCCCGCGCACGCGGGGGTCTTCCGCGGGCGGAGTTGTCGACCGACGGCGTGGTGGCCTCGTCCCCGCGCACGCGGGGGTCTTCCTACCTGCCCGACTGGACAGCCATCCCAGCAGAGCTCGTCCCCGCGCACGCGGGGGTCTTCCCTGCTGCTGCCGCTGCCCGGCCTGCCCGCCCCACTCGTCCCCGCGCACGCGGGGGTCTTCCACCCCGCGACATCCACACCGACGCGGACATCATCTCGTCCCCGCGCCGCGGGGGTCTTCCCTCGCCCTGCGCGCGCCCGAGGGTTACGACCCCTCGTCCCCGCGCACGCGGGGGTCTTCCTCGACTTTCGACACCACGCGCACGCTCACGGCCTCGTCCCCGCGCACGCGGGGGTCTTCCGCCGCGCCGGTCGTGGACACGTGGCCGCTCAGCCTCGTCCCCGCGCACGCGGGGGTCTTCCGGGATGCGGTTGGACTGGAACGGGCTCGCGGCCCTCGTCCCCGCGCACGCGGGGGTCTTCCGTGGTTGGCGGGGACGCCGAAGTCGGCTTCCATCTCGTCCCCGCGCACGCGGGGGTCTTCCGCACAGGCAGCAGTAGCACCGCACACGACAAGGCTCGTCCCCGCGCACGCGGGGGTCTTCCGTACGTGGGCCCTGTGGCCCGCGGCTTGGGCGTCTCGTCCCCGCGCACGCGAGGGTCTTCCGTACGACTCGGTGTCGTGCCGCGGGCGCGGGCGCTCGTCCCCGCGCACGCGGGGGCTTCCTCGAGTACCACCTGCAAACTTTCCGCACCCGGTCTCGTCCCCGCGCACGCGGGGGTCTTCCGCGGTCTTCACGCCACCGGGCTCACCACGTCCACTCGTCCCCGCGCACGCGGGGGTCTTCCGTACTGGTCGCAGATCGTCATGTCGGCCTGTGCTTCGTCCCCGCGCACGGGGGTCTTCCGTTGGTGCATCGGCGGCCGCGCCGGTGCTGCTCTCGTCCCCGCGCACGCAGGGGTCTTCCGGTGATCTGCGCGGCCTGCCCGGTCCGGTTGGCCTCGTCCCCGCGCACGCGGAGGTCTTCCCCGTGGACCCGACAACCGTTGACCAGGTACGACCTCGTCCCCGCGCGGGGGTCTTCCGCCCGCCATCTTCGGCGGCACCCAACTGTCCGAGCTCGTCCCCGCGCACGCGGGGTCCTCCCAGTTTCGCGGCTTCCCCGTCCCAGTCCACCTCCTCGTCCCCGCGCACGCGGGGGTCTTCCTCGGTCGGCGCCAAGCACCGGGTGCGGCGAGGGCGCCAAGGACCGCAGCTGTTCAACTGGGCGGTGGCCTCACTGCTCGTCTACGAGGACACCACCCCGCCAGAGTGGCGCCCGGTGGATGCTGAGCCGCCGCTCGCTCACACGAAACAGCAGCGGGCGAACACAAGTTGGCCTACTACTTGTGTTGCGCCCCAACCGGAACCACCGACGACAATCTCATCCCAGCGGCCGGTGCCCGACGGGCGGTCGAGGACTGCTTCCAGACCGCCAAGACCGAGGTCGGGCTCGACCACTACCAGGTCCGCCGCTACGACGCCTGGTATCGGCACATCACCCTCGCGATGCTCGCCCACACCTACCTCGCAGCGACTGCGACGATCGCCCCAAAAGCCCTGGCAGCGGCCTCATCCCGCTCACACTCGGCGAGATCAAACGTCTCCTGGCACACCTGATCACCACCGCGTACGACAGCAATCGCCTATGGTCTTGGTCCCACTGGCGCAGACGTCACCAGCACCACGCGAAAACCAGCCACTACCAGCGAAGACAGGCCAGTACTACAAAGTTCGGCTGGAGTACTAGCCGCCCGACAGTGCAGCGGCTCGTGCCAGCGCTTTGCCGGCCTCAGTGTGTAGACCGAGCTGCTCCAAAGCGCGGGCGAGGCTGTCGAATGCGAACCTCAGGCCCTGCTGATCGTCCGTCTGCTGGAACAGTCGCACGCTCTCCCGCAGGAACTGGGCGGACTCCGCGAGCAGTCCGAGGTCACGGCTGACGTCGCCCAACTCGGAGAGGACCTCCGCGGTGTCTTGGGTATTTCCGGTGGTGCGGTAGTGAACGAGCGCTTCGAGGAGGAGCTCCCGCGGCAGGCCCAGGTTGCCGAGATCCTCGTGCGTGCCTACGAGCAGGACCTGGCTGTTGGCGATGTGGTCGTGGTCGGCTGAGTCCCGCGCATCGGCGAGTCTGGTCTCGAACTCGGCGAGCAGCAGCCGCGTCGCCTTAATACGACAACGATAGGTTGTGATGTCGCTTCTTGTGGTGGCTGATCCGGGCACGGGCCCTGGCTTGTTCGCCTCCAGGTAGACCAGTACAGGACGTGGTCGACGGTGTGGGTGACGCGGTGGACGATCCGGTTACACAATCGGCGAACCTCGTCGGCAGACAACGGGATCACGAGTGATCGATACTCGATATAGAGCCCCTTTTTGGTGATCTCACCAGTGATCACCAGGAAGGCCAGAGCGGTCATGGACAGTGTGACGGCAGATACCACACCTGGTAACCGCGGATCTGATGCGATAGTGGCCCAGGCCGGTCTCGTTTTTCGCGGTCTGGAAGCACTCCTCGATCGCCCACCGCGCCCGCCACGCCCACCAACCGTTCCGGTGTCGCGTCCGCCGGACCGAAGCACACGTAGTAGGCGATGTCGGACGGGCTGGCGACGCTTCGCCAATGACCCCACTCCCGTCTGCGCAGCGGCGGATATCGAGCACCGCCGGTCCGACGCCTGCGCCCCTTCACACCATCGCCTGCGCTGAGCCGCTTCCACGCCGTATCGGAAAGCAAGTGGTTGACCCGGACCTTCCGAAGATCCATCGACACCACCATCGCGTTCTTCGGCACCGACACCACGCGCGCGACATCAACGAACTTCAGCCACAGCCGGAACTTCATGTCCTGACCGTAGGACTCGTCCGCGGTCACCCACCCGAACGGCACCCCGGCCTCCAGCGCCCGTTCGATCATGTCCTGGGCGAGGACCTGCTTGGTCGCGAACCCCACCTCATCACCGATTCCCGCCGCACGACACCGATCCCGATCCCGATCCAGTCCTTCAGCAGGTACAACTCGCGGTCGAGTGTCGGTGTGGCGAGTCTGGGAAATCGGTCGTCCGACCACGGTCGAAGCAAGGCGACGCGACCATCAAGATGAAGGCGTCATCCGTGATCAGGACACCTCGGCGCCGACGACACGCGCTCAGTGTGCTCGTGTTGGCCGTGCTTAGCCTGTTGTTGTCGGTAGTTCCGGCGAACGCGGCCGCGTCGACCGATCCCAACCCGCAGACCAGTGGCTGTGCTGCCAGCATGTCCCACGAGGCGGCCATCGACGTGAACGACGGCGGGCAGGAGGTTGCCACCGTTCACCTGCGCTACAGCCGCAGCTGCGGCACGCAGTGGGTAAACGCGTACTTCCTGCCGGGCTACTCCGCAGAACCGTCGGTGTGGTTGCAGAACGCGGGCGGCAACCTCTATACCGCCTACTCCGACGGTGGTTCGGCTTGCACCTACCAGCTGTTCGACATGGCCAACTGGGTCGGCTGCGGTGGCGCGCACATTTACCACAACGGTGTACACGTGACCTGGGCCTACGTCGGCTGCTTCTGACCGGTCGTCGAACACCGCGTGCGGGCCCCGGCAGCGTCCGAGACCCGCACGCCGGAACGTCCGGCTACTTCGGGCCCACCGAGTCCCTGCCATCGGTCCGGGAGCCGCCGACCGGCTTCCCGTCGAGGAAACCGCCGGACTGGTGGTGCCACAGCTTCGTGTACGTCCCACCTGCGGCCAGCAGCTCGGCGTGGGTGCCCTGCTCGACGATCCGACCTCGGTCGAGCACGATCAGCCGGTCCATCCGCACGACCGTGCTCAGCCGGTGCGCCACGACGATCGCGGTGCGCCCCTCCATCAGTCGCCACAGCGCCTCCTGGACCAGCACCTCGCTCTCCGAGTCGAGCGCGCTGGTCGCCTCGTCCAGCAGCAGGATCGGCGCATCCCGCAGGACCGCCCGCGCCAACGCCACCCGCTGCCGCTGCCCACCCGACAGCTTGACGCCACGCTCGCCGACCAGGGTGTCGAACCCCTCGGGCAGCGCGTCCACGAATTCCGTCACGTGCGCGGCGTACGCCGCCCGTGCGATCTCCGCGTCGGTCGCGCCCGGCCGGGCGAACTCGATGTTCTCGCGCAGGGTCCGGTGAAACATCGCCGGGTCCTGCGGCACGTACGCAATTAGGCCGCGCAGATCGCTCTGCCGCAGCCGGGTGATGTCCTGGTCCCCGATGAGGATGCGACCGCCGTCGACATCCATCAGCCGCAGCAACAACCGGGTCAGCGTGGACTTGCCGCCACCGGAACGCCCGACCAGCCCGATCCGCGTCCCGGCTGGGATGTCCAGGTCCAGCCCGTCGAATAGCGGCGGACCCTCGCCGTACCCGAACTCCACATCTTCGAACCGGACCCGAGAATCTTTGGCGCGCAACTGCTCCGGCTGCCGCGGGTCTACCACCGCGGGCGGGTCGAGTAGCAGTTCGGTGAACTGGGCGGCCTCAGTGAGCGCGTTCTCTACCTGCCGGTAGATCTGGTTGAACTCGAACATGATCCGGGTCGCGTTGCCGAAGTACGCGAACGTCACCACGATCGCCTCCACCCCCAGACCATCGCTGATACCCACCGCCAAGAGGAGACCCAGCACGTTGGTAAACACGGACAACGGCGCGATCACGGTGTCGATGCGCAGGTTGCCGTAATCCCACGACCGCAGCATAAGCGTCCGCTGTTCGGCTGCACGGGTCCGGTGCTCCGCGCTCTCGCGCCGCTCGGCGGCGAACGCCCGCACCGCCTCCATGTTCGCCAACGTGTCCGAGACGTGCCCGGACACCCGGGCGATGGCGGCCTCGCGCCGGTTGACCAGCCGTTGGCGGCGGCGGATCAGCGGCGCGACCACGAGCCCGGTCACCGCGATCATGCCCACCAGGACCAGGACCAGCAAAGGGGTGTAGCTCCACAGCACCACCGACGCGCACACCAGCGGGATCAGGTTGGCGAAGACCTTGAACGCCAACGCATCCACGAAGTCCTCGAAGCGGAACGCGAAGCCCAGCAACCGCTTGGTCAGCGAGCCCGCGAAGTTGTCGTGGAAGAACGCCGCGTCCTTGCCCAGCAGTTCGTCCATCGCGAGCGCAGAAAGGTGCTCGATCCCCCGCCCGTCCGCGCGGTTGAGGCAGTGCACCCCGATGCGCCACAACACTTCCGAGAGCAGCATCAGCCCGCCGAAAGCCAGCACATAGGGCAGCACGGCATCGCCGCCGCCCGCAAGGTGGCCCACGAGGGCGCCCACCGCGAGCGGTGCCAGGTAGACACGGCAGGTCACGCTCAGCGCGGGTGACACGAGCACTCCCGCCGACAGGGCACCGTGGCGCCACAACTCCTTCCCGTACAACCGCAGGGCGAGCAGAACCGCATTTCTGCGGACGGGTTTCTCCGGCTCCGGCGCTACCATCCGACTCCTTTCCGGGGGATACCTCGGCTTCCTCATGGTGCCGCAGAGATCGAGCCCGGTGAGTCCGAGACGTGCTGCTGTCCAACGACTTCATCCGACGCGAATGGACACTTCCGCCTCCGGAGCGCCGTCGCTAGGGTTGCCAGCCGATGGGTCGGCGTCGTGCGGGACCGTCGGTACGGAGGTGTTCGATCGTGAAGGCGATGGGTGCGGCACCGCCGGGAGCGACGGCCTTCGTTCCCGGCATCACTGTGTGGCTGACGGGCCTGCCCAGCGCGGGGAAATCCACCATCGCCGATGGCGTGGCGGACCGCCTGCGGGCCGCGGGGCACAGGGTCGAGGTGCTCGACGGCGACGAGGTCCGCAGCAACCTCACCAGGGACCTCGGGTTCAGCAGGGCGGACCGCGAGGAGAACGTGCGGCGCGTCGGTTTCGTCGCGAGCCTGCTCGCAAGGCACGGCGTCGTCACCCTCGTGCCCGTGATCGCCCCGTACGCGTCGAGCAGGCACCGGGTCCGCTCCGGGCACGCCGAACTCGGTCTCGACTTCGTCGAGGCGTACGTCGCGACCCCAATGTCGGTGTGCAGCGCCAGGGACGTCAAGGGGTTGTACGCCCTTCAGCGCGGCGGCGGGCTCACCGGGCTCACCGGAGTCGACGACCCCTACGAGGCACCGACCGACCCGGATCTCGTCATCCCGGCCCATATCCAGACACCGGAGGAGTCGATCGACACCGTGCACGCCTTCCTGCTGACCAGGGTCCCACGATGACCGCCCGCGCCGACCGGCGCCCGCTCGCCGTCGCCGCGCTGGTGGCCCTGGTGCTCGGCTGCGCCGTGCTGGGCACGTGGTTCGCGGTGCTGGTCAACGGCGACAAGCCGGACTGGCTGGAGGACCTCGCCGTCTACGTCGGCGGCGGCCGGGCGGTGACCGACGGGAAACCGCTGTATCAGCTGGTGGTCCCGCCCTTCGGCTACCAGTTCACATACCCCCCGTTCGCGGCTGTGCTGTTCGTCCCGCTGTCCTTGGTGGGCGCGGGCACGCTGAAGATCCTCTGGACGTTCGTCAACGTGCTGCTGGTCGAAGCCGTGGTGCTGCTCTCCCTGCGCTGGGTCAGACCGGGGCCGGCGCGCCAGCAGATCGCGCTGGTCGCCGTCGTCGCGCTGGCGGCGATGTGGCTCGGGCCGGTGCGCGCCACGCTGGAGACCGGTCAGGTCAACCTGCTGCTGGTGGTGCTGGTCCTGATGGACTTCGCCCTGCTGTCGCGGTCGAAGGCGATGGGCGTCGGCATCGGCCTGGCCATGGCGGTCAAGCTGACGCCCGGCGTGTTCCTGGTGTACCTGCTGCTGACGCGCCGCTTTCGGGCCGCGCTGACCGCTGCGGTCACCTTCCTGGCGACGGTGCTGTTCAGCCTGGCGGTGTTGCCCTCGGACACCCTGAAGTACTGGGGCGGTGTGTTCGTCGACGCCGACCGCGTCGCCATCACCCAGCACCGGTTCCAGCAGTCATTGCGCGGTGTCGTCGTGCGGGTCGCCCATTCCACGGACACGACGCTCGTGTGGGCGTGCCTGGCCGTCGTCCTCGCGGTGCTGGGCCTGGCGCTGGCGGTGGGGCTATGGCGGCGGGGGCAGGACCAGTGGGGCGTGCTGGTGACCGCCGGTGTCGCCCTGGTCGTCTCCCCTGTGTCCTGGGAGCACCACTGGGTGTGGGTCGTGCCGGGGCTGGTGTTCCTGGCCGCCGCCGTCCGGACGCCGCTGGGGTGGGCGGGCTGGGGAGTGGTCGTCGCGGCCATCGCGCTGCGGCCGTACGCGTGGGCCGTTCCCCGCGACCCCGCGGACGCCCTGCGCATCGACGACCCGCTCACGCAGATCGCCGCGAGTTGGCTGCCGCTGCTCGCCGTGCTGGTCGCGGTCGCCTTGGCCGTCACGTCCAGGGCCAGCAGGACGTCAGGCGTCAGTACGCCGACCGGTGCAGAACTCCGGTCAGACAGCCGAGAGCTCCGGCGGCTTTGACGTACTCGCCCACGTCCACCTCGTGGGTGCTGACCCCCGCCGCCTCCATACGCTCGCGGAGCACCGGGGCGCCGGTGGGCATCAGCACCCGCCCCGGAGCCAGCGCGACCATGTTCATGCCGCGGGCAGTCAGCAGCTCCCCGTCCGGCGGGACCTCCAGGAGCCGGTAGCCGCGGTCGCGGAGCAGGGTGCGCAGGCCTGGGCCCACCGCGGCGCCGTGGACGGCGGCGAGCCCGTGGTCCAGGAACACGACGCTGCCGAGGAGGTGCTGGACGCCCGGCCCGAGACGCACCTTGACCACGTCCACGCCGTACCCGCACAGCGCCCCCGCGACCGCGCGGGCCCCGGCGGCGTTCGTCCGGAACCCGACGCCGACCACCACCGTCGTCCGGTCCAGCCACAGCGCGTCGGCGCCCTCGAAGGTGGCGGTGTCGGTGACCGTGCGCTCGATGGGCACGCCGAGGGTGGACAGTGCCCGCGCGATGACGGGTTCCTCACCTGCGCGCTGCGCCGAGGCCATACGGGCCACCACCGCGCCTCCGGGCGTCATGAAGAACAGGTCCCGCGCGAAGACGACGTTCGGCGAGGCCACCGCGTTCGGCTCCACCCGGTGCACACGGACGCCGTGCTCCTCGTAGGCGGCCGCGACCCCCTCGGCCTGCTGGCGGATCAGGCCCAGGTCAACGGGGCCCACCATGAGGTTGGCCCGCGCGTCGACCGCCGAGGCCATGCTGTCCGGCGGGCGCAGCAGCAGCACCGCCCGCAACGGGTCCACCTCGCTCGTGCACCCGCATTCGGCCCAGATCCCGCCGAGTTCGGCGGTGTGCGCCGCGGTCCTCGGCCGCCATCCCGCACCGCCGTGCGTGCTGAGCCCGTCAGATCCAGTGCGCGGGGTCGCCGCCATAACCGAGCCTTTCCGCCGTCCGCAGGACGTCCCCGGCCAGCACCTCGTTGATCGCCTCCGCCCGCCGCCGCCACCGGCCCGGCGACGGCGGCTTCGTCGTGACCACCGGATCGAGCCCGTCGCGCACCGCGCGGGCGAAGGTGCCGTCAAACGGGATCCCCAGCCAGTCGCACAGCCGGGCCACGCACCGCGTCCTGCTCTCCGCTCCCGACACCAGGTCTTCGTAGCGCACTTGGACGCTGTTGATCCCGTCGTCGCGCACGGCGTCGAGGACCGCGTCGTGCGCCGAGCGCCACTGGAACGCGCACACCGTGGTGAGCGGCGACCCGGTGTGTTGCCGCCACCCCGGTGGCAGGTCGAACTTCCACCACCAACGGTCCAGCGGGCACTCGTCCGAGTAGCCCGCGATGCGCAGCGGCTCGGTCATCCGGTGCGCGTGGAAGCCGGGGTGGCGCCAGCCGTCGAACAGGCCGTTGATCGACGCCGCCGGGTTGCGGGTCAGGTGCACCACCCGCAGCCGCGCGTTCGGGAACATGGCACGCAGGAACGCGAGCCGGTAGGCGTTGCTCGGCGTCTTGACCACCAGCGGTTTGGTGTCGCAGTCGCGTTCGTCCGCCCGCCGCCACGCGCGCAGCGCCACGAAGGGCGGTTCCTCGACCAGCCGGTCACCGGGGGCGCCGCGCGGAGGTCGCACCGCGTCCGTTCCCGGCAGGTCGTAGTACCGGTGGTCCACGGCATACCCGTCGGCGGCGAGGTCGTGGAGGAGCTCCCACTGGAACCGGCGGCCGTCGCGCAGCTCGCCCGCATCCCACCCGGACTCCCGCCGGACCCGGTCGAGCACCCGCCTGCCTGCCCGCACCACGCGCTCGGGGTCGAAGTCGACCGCGGGCCACTGCACCGCCAATCGCCACGCCACGTCGAGCAGGTGCGCCCCGTCGTCCACGCGTGCGGCGGGCGTGCCCGCGTCCAGGGCGAGCTCCTCGTCGAGCAGTCGGCGCCGCCGTCGCGACAACCCCTGCCAGTGCCGGGGTTCGAGCCGGTCATCGTCGCCCGCGACCGGGTGGTCCAGGCCCGCCAACCGCAGGAACGGGTTGATCTCCGCCCTCAGGTGCAGCAGGTCGGACGACTCGCGCAGCAGGTCGGTGAACATGCTCGACCCGCCGCGCGAGCTGGAGGCCACGACCACCAGCTCGCGGATCCTCTCGGTGAAGGAGGGCACGCCCGCGCCGCGCAGGCCGCGCAGCACGGCAAGCCGCCGGTCGAACGACGGGGGTGGCACCTTGGTGCGGGTGGTCATCGCCGTCAGCCGAGCGGCTTGCGCAGGGAGTAGACGCACCAGCGCCACCTGTCCCGCACCGAGCCGTCCGACCGCACCTCGAACGGGTGCACGGCCCGCACCTCGGCGGGGGCGTCGTAGTACAGGCGGCGGATCTCGCTGCGGTGCGCGGGGGTCGTCTCGTGGGTGTCTATCCACAGGTCGATGGACTCCCAGAGGAAGTACTCCTCCATCCGGGGGTCGACGAAGCCCGCGTCGAGCAGCAGCGACCGGAAATCCTGCTCCCGGAACATCTGGAACAGCAGCGGCTGCTTCTTCTTGAAGATCCGGAACATCCAGAAGGCGTCCTCGTCGGCGTAGGGCACGATCTGGCCGACGATGAACTGGCCACCCGGCCGCAACACCCGGAAGATCTCCGCGAGGGGCTTCTCCGGCTGCGGGAGCAGGTGCAGTACCTCGCGGTTGACAACCAGCCCGAAGGCGCCGTCCTCGTAGGGCATGTCGTAGACGGTGCCCTGGTCGACCCGGTCGAGCCGGTCGGAGGCCAGCCGGACCATCTCCGGGGTGATGTCCAGGCCGATCATCTCGCCGACCCGGCCCGCGAAGGCGTTGCCGACGACCCCGCTACCGCAGCAGACGTCCAGCATCCTGGTGTCGGCGGGCACCTCGCACAGGGCCGCGTGCCGGGCGAGCAGCCCGTCGTCGGTCAGCCACGAGCACGAGTCGTGCCAGTTGCGCGAGCGGATCCCGAACTGGCGCTGGTAGACCGTGTAGTCGATCTCCAGTTCACGTGGTCGGTGGCGGGCCGTCCGACCCGCCAGCCGCGCGGCGAGCCGCGCCCTCGTGGCGTCCAGGGCCCTGGCGACGACCCGGCGGCCGAGGTCGGGGTCATCCAGCAACGCCTGCCACAGCGCGCGTTCGACCACGCCCTTCAGGACATGCGCGACCTCCGGGGTCCGCAGGCGCTGCTTGACCTGCCCGTCGAATCGCGGTGCGTCCATGCGCACGATCATCGCCGCGGTCAGGCCCTCCAGGATGTCGACGGTGGTGATCCGTTCGCCCGCGAACGTGTCCAGCATGCCGTGGTCGGCGGCGTACCGGTTGACGGCCGAGGCCAGCCCGGCGCGCAGCCCTTCCACGTGCGAGCCGCCCTGTTTGGTGCGGACGCCGTTGACGAAGCTCCAGATCTCCTCGACGTATCCCTCGGTCCACCACAGCGCGATCTCCACCGCCGGCGAGCCCGACCGGTCGGCCACCACGATCGGCGCGGGGTGCACGACTGTCGCGTGCCGGTTGCGGTGTTCGAGCAGCCCGCGCACCCCGTCCAGGTGCAGGAAGGTGTCCTCCCTGCCGGTGCGCTCGTCGGTGAAGCGCACGCTCAGGCCGGGGTGCAGGAACGCCACTTCCTCCATCCGATCCGCGATGGTGGCCGCGTCGAACCCGTGCTCGCCGAACACGGCGTCGTCCGGGCCGAACCGGATCAGTGTGCCCCGACGGGTCGAGCCGTCGACTCGTACCGGGTCGCCCGCAGGTTCGCCGCGCGCGAAGTCCTGCCGCACGTGCTCCCCGTCGCGCCAGACGTCGAGCGACAGCCACCGGGACAGCGCGTTGACGCAGCACAGGCCCACGCCGTGCAGCCCGGCCGAGGTCGCGTAGGAGTCGCCGCCGAACTTACCGCCGGAGTGCAGCGTGGTCAGCACGACCTCGCAGGCCGGACGGCCCGTTTCCGGGTGCGGGCCGGTCGGGATGCCGCGGCCGTCGTCGCGCACCGAGCACGAGCCGTCGTCGTGCACGGTGACGTGGACGTCGCGGCAGTGGCCCGCCTCGTGTTCGTCCACGGCGTTGTCGACCAGTTCGAACACGAGGTGGTGCAACCCGTCGGCGTCGGTAGAGCCCACGTACATCGAGGGGTTGCGGCGGACCGCCTCCAACCCGGAGAAGACCACGATGGACGCGGCGACGTAGTCACCGGTGAGCGCGGTCGGGCCCACCTCGCGGGTCTTGGTGTCGTCGGTCGTCATGGCGCTCACTCCGGGTCGGGTCCGGCGGGCGCCGGGGCGAAGGTGTGTTCGGTCAGCTGGGCGAGCACGCGCTCGAACTTGGCCGTGTGGGCGTTCTTCAACGCGGTGACGGTGGTCAGCCACCCGGCCACGTCGGCCATGCCCTCGGCGTGCGCGGCCGCCACCAGCTCGGGGTAGGACTCGGTGGCGCCCCGCAGCGCCCCGCTCACCGCGGTCGCGACGTTCAGCTCGGTCCCGCCGATCGACTCGTCCGCTGCGGGATCACCGGAGTACCGCAGGAAGTCCAGGTGCCCGTGCGCGGCGCACTCCGCGCTCCGCGCCGCGTCGGTGAACAGCCTGGCGGCCTCGGCGTGCCCCTCGACCTCGGCGACCTGGGCGAAGTAGGTATAGCGCACCGCGGCCACGGCCTCGGCGGCGAACGCCGCCCGCAGTCCGGGGTGCAGCCTCGTGCTCGGTCCGGTCATCGTCTCCCCCGCGCTCTCACGTCCGGGGCTTGTGCCCGACCGTCACCATGAACAGCATGTTGTCGACGACGCGCCCGTGGGACTCCCGGACCGAGTGCAGCCGCCTGAAGTCGTCGGACGCGGTGCGGTAGACCTCGCGGATCGCCTCCCGGCGGGCCTCGCCGATGGCCCCGTTGTCGGACCACACGTCGACGTCCTCGACCGAGATGTACCGGTGGGACTCGACCGGGTCGCACCCCTGCGACTCCAGGAGGCGGGCGGGGTGCGTCGGCAGGAAGAAGTGGCGCCGTACCGGGTTGCGCAGCCGGAGCACCTCGAAGTACTCGTCGCGGTCCTCCTCGCCGTAGGCGCAGAGGTCGACCAGCACCACCCGACCTCCGGGCCGGGTCACCCGCGCCATCTCGCGCACCGCGTCGGGCAGGTCCATGAACTGGATGCCCTGGCGGCAGACCACGACGTCGAACTCGCCGTCGTCGAACGGCAGCGCCTCCGCACGCCCGATGTGCAACCGGGAGAGGTGCGGCCGGGCCTGCACGGCCATGGCCTCGGTGAGGTCCACCCCGACCACCTCGGCCACCCGGCCAGCGAACAGCCTCGACACCAGGCCGGTGCCGCACGCCACGTCGAGCACCCGGTCCGCCGGACGCGGCCGGGCCGAG
The DNA here is from genome assembly GCF_032460545.1 of Umezawaea sp. Da 62-37. Lineage (GTDB taxonomy): Bacteria > Actinomycetota > Actinomycetes > Mycobacteriales > Pseudonocardiaceae > Umezawaea. The sequence continues at coordinate 9,666,740 of NZ_CP135965.1, read as the reverse complement.
CGGAGGACGAGGTCGCCGAGCTTGTCGTCCGTGCACCAGGAACTCGACCTGTCGTACTTGCCCGCCCGCGCGGAAAAGTGGTCGACGACCGACTGAGCCTCAGCGTTCACGGCATGTCCTCCATGGGTCGGACGCGGCCGTCCTGGCGCGTGGTCCGATGGGTGCGCGCGCCGGAGCGGAGCCGTGCCCTGGCTCTCAGCCAGGCGACCGCAACGTCGCGCGCCAACCGCTGCCGCGCGTTGTCGTCCCGCCGCAGCGACCGCGCTTCGACGAGAACGCGGGTCCCGAGGTCCCGCAGGCGCACTTCGAGCGCGGACGGCAGCACGACCGGTGCGTGGCGCGGGTCGACCCGGTAGCCGAGCCTGCTCATCGCGCTTCCCGTGATCTGCTCGACCACTGCCCGCTCGGCGGGGGTGAGCCGGTGCCGGTGCGCGCCCACGCTGGTGGTGGTGATCGGTGCCCCGGCGTTGCGCCAGGACTCCGCCAGAGCCGCCGTCCGCCGGGCGGCGGGCGACGTGTGGTGGGCGAACATCGCTTCCTCGACCGGTTCGCCGAGGAAGGTGCACAGCCGTTCGACCTCCTTGTCCGGTGTGGAAACGAGGTCCTCGTAGCGCAGCAGGTGCACGACCGCGGCGCCGTGCCGGTCCAACGCGGCCAGCCCGCGTTCCTGCTGGCGTGCCCAGAGGGCGGCGGTGCGGGCCGGGTGGTAGTGGCAGAACACCGATCGCCGGGCGGAGGCGGCCACATCGCGCGGGTCGCGCACCAACATGACGAACCGGGCGTCGGGCCGCTCGGCGAGGACTTCGTCCACGTAGTCGACGGTGAAGGTGCTCTTGCAGCCCCAGCGGGCCTTCCCCTCCGCGGCACGGTACTGGTCGTAGAGTGCCGCGACGACGCCGAACACGGACCTGCCCGCCTCCCGCATGACCTGTTCGGCATCGACCGGGTGCCCCCAGGGGTGCGGGTGCACCCTCAACAGCAGCATCGCGTCGGCCACAAGCGAGCGCAGGTTGGCGTCGTCCTCGAGGTTGCCGTAGGAGTCCGCGATCGGCGCCAGGTAGCGCAGGAAGTGCGGCGGGTGCGGCACGGCGACGCGCGAGTGGGCGTTGAGCACGAGGCGCAGCAGATTGGAGCCCGAGCGCTCCGTTCCGATGATCAGCACGGGACCGTCGCCCGGTGCGGCGTCCGTCATGGGCTGCCCGCGCCGGGTCCGAGCCGCCGGTGTCCGTCGTTCCCCATTCGGCCTCCTCCCCGCCCGGTGACGGTGCTCAATTCGCGGGCGCGGACTTCGCCATCGTCTTGGCACCGCAGTCCATGAGGCTGCTGCCCCTGCTCGCGACCTCGGGGGCGGCACACTTGTCCAACGTGAAGCGGTCGGCGTCCGGCACCATCGCCGGGCCCGCGGAACTCCACCTGCTGCGCCACCCCGAACCCGCGTACGACGTCGACCTCACCGTGCCGTCGTCCGGCTGCGGGTGGAAATACCGGAAGTGCTCGGGATAGTGCTTGAAGTCCATCACCGGACCCGGCTCGTAGGCGTCGTAGATCCGCTTGTACGCGTCCCGGCACGCCCGCTCGGACAGCTCGCTGACGTTGAGGAACTCGTCCTCGTGCAGCGCCTGCTCCACGGACAGCCAGTTCAGGTGATCGATCTCCGAGCGGATCAGCCCGGAGCCGAGCGCCTGCCGGTACACCGTGGTCCCCGGCATCGCGGACAGGTACTTCACCCTCGTCACGTGGTTATAGGTCTCGGCGAACTCGACCATGTGGTCGAGGGACTCCTCGTTCTCGTTGGGTAGCCCCACGATGAGCAGCGCGCCGAACCTGACATCCGCCTCGAAGGTCGTGCGCATCGCGCGCACGGTGAGGTTCTCGCTGTTGCCCTTGCGGGCCTCGCGCAGCACCTCCGACCCCAGCGACTCCACGCCGTAGAGGATGATGTCGGCCCCGGAGTCGCGCATCGCGGTGGCGCGCTCCTTGTCCATGTCGGCGCACCGGGTCAGGCACGTCCAGCGCAGGTCGTGGTCCTTGATCACGTCGCAGACCTCGACGGTCTGCCTGCGGTGCGAGCTGAACGTCAGGTCCACGAAGAACGAGAAGTCGATGCCGTACTGGGACTTCAACCAGGACAGGTCACGGTCGAGCTTCTCCGGGGACTTCGCCCGCACCTGCGGTGTCGTCCGGTAGCAGAAGGAGCAGTCCATCTTGCAGCCTCTGCTGTATGAGGAGATGATCTGCGGCTGCAACCCCATGGGGCTGTGCGCCTGCGGCCACAGGTCCAGCCGCATCCTCGGCAGCGCGTCGAGGTCCATCATCTGGCCTCGCGGGCGGGTCCGCCTGCTCGCGCCCTCCGGGGTGCGGTAACAGATACCGCGAATGTTCGGCAGGTCGGTGCTCCAGCGCCCCGCCGTGTAGCTCTCCATCAGCTCCAGGATGGTGATCTCACCCTCGCTGACGACCGCGACGTCGCACGCCGTGCTCTCCATGAACACGTGCGGGACGGAGGTCACGAGCGAGCCGCCGCAGATGATCGGGACGTCGGGTTCGGTGAGCTTGACGCGGTCCATCAGTTCGCGGCACCACGGGAAGTTGTCCTCGAAGGTGCACAGCCCGAGCACGTCGGTCTGACCCACGATCTGGTCGTAGGCGGCTTGCAGCGGGTCGAGCGCGTAGCGCACGTCCACGATCCGCACCGGGTAGCCCGCGTTGTGCAGCACGGTGCCGATGTACGTGGCGCCCTCGTAGGGCGAGGTCAGGAAGAACTCCCAGCCGCGCGGCATCGTGAAGGGCGACGGTCCGACGACGAGTGTGAACCGCGGCAGCGAGGGGTCCGTCGGCACAGGGGTGATGTCCTGCTCGCGCATCTGGGTCATATACCGCTGGTCGATGAGATCGTTGGCGTCGTTGTAGAGCTCGAGTGCCAGGGAAACGTTGCGTGCCATGACTTCCTCCCCGTCGGTGGATTCGGGAGCACGCCGCACCTCACCACGACCGGAACCCATTGTGCGCGAACGGGATTCCGGCACGGTGCCGACGTTGGACGTCCACCAGCAAGCTACCGAAATCGCCTCGGGAGGTCCAAGGCGCCGGTGCGGACAGCACGAGGTCGTCCGACGAACGGAAGTCTTTTACGCCACGGGACTCCCACCGCGGCGGGGAACCGGTTGCTACCGCGGCAGGACGGGGAGGGCGGCGTCCCCGTTGTCGTGCCCATCGACCAGCACCTGCGCGTCCAGCTCGTGCGGGTCGGCGACGAGGTCGTAGCGCTCCACGCGCCCGCTGCGCCGGTGCCACACCACCTTGCTCCGCCCATCGCCCTCGGCGAGCCGGACCGCGTGCAGGGGTTCAAGGTCCGGGTAGTCACCGGCCCGCGCCCGTTCCTCGGGGAAGTAGGTCTCGCAGTAGGCGGGTCGGTCCGCGGCTTCCCGCCCCCGCAGCAGCGGTTCCAGGGACTCCCCGTCCGACGCCACCGCCTCCAGCCCCAGCAGGTCCAGGACGGTGGGCATCACATCGACCAGCCTCACCTGGGCCGGGACCTCGGTCCCGGCGGGCAGGCCGGGACCGGCGAAGACCAGCGGCACGTGCTGCGTCGCGTCGAACAGCAGGCAGCCGTGCCCTTCCTCGTACGGGTGGCCCAGCTCACCGGAGTGGTCGTTGGGGTACCACCCGGCCAGGTCCTCGCCGTGGTCGGAGAAGCAGACGACGAGCATCGAGTCCAACGGGTACCCGAGTTCCCCGAGCCGTCCCAGCAGACGGGCCAGGTGGTGGTCGCTGAAGGCGACCTCGCCCTCGTAGGGGTTGGCCACCTCGACCCCCACGTCCTCGGGCGGCTCGTACGGCCAGTGCGCGTCGAAGAAATGGGCGAACAGGAAGAACGGGCCGTCCTGCTCCGCGACCCACCGGGCTGCGCGGTCGGCCACGACGGGCGCGCGCTTGAGCGCGAGACCCCGCATCTTCACGTCGCCGACCGTCAACGGGTTCCGTCCGTCGGGCAGCAGTGGTATCTCGTCGTCGTAGAAGTCGAAACCGCGGTCCAAGCCGTACCACTTGTCCAGGCCGGGGCAGGACACGACCGCACCGGTGCGATACCCCGCCGACCGGAGGCGCTCGGCAAGCGTGGGCACGTCAGTCCTGAGCTGTTCGCGCAGCAGGTGCCGGATGCCGTGGCCCGGCGGCTGGAGGCCGGTGAACACGGTCGCGTGGCTGATCGGGGTCAGCGGGGCGGACGAGATCGCCTGCGCACAGGTCACACCGCGCGCGCGGAGCGACTCGATGCCGGGGAATCTGCCCGAGTAGGCGACGTCGGCCCGGAGGGTGTCCAGTGAGACGAGCAGGACGTTGGGCTGCTGCACGATGATCCCCTCTTGCCGCGGGACGGCGGTCCGCCGGTCGAGATCACCCGACCGGACCCAAACAATCCACAGTGGACGCACCGGCACGGGGTCCGGAGCCCCGCGTTCCCGCCGTACCGGCATCGTAGGTGCGTGGGCATCGGTGTCAACGTGATCGACGATCACCGCGCGAGGTCGTCGGGTACACCGGGGACGGGGACCGCCGTGCCGCGGGTCGACTACCGCGCACGCCGACGTCGGCCTACTTTGGGCCAGGGTGAACGGTTCCTGGCGGTTCCGACGACGAGGGGGCGCACCGGTGCGGATCGGCGACCACTACGCGGACGAGCTGACGACGGCCCTACGGAAGCGGTACCCGGACCGGGTGAGGCCGGTCGGCTTCTACCCGCTGCCGTCGCAGCGCGTCGAACCTGGGCGGTTCGCCGCCGAGTACCAACCGCGCCGCACGGCGCGCGCCAGGACCAGGCTGATCTACATCCACGTCCCGTTCTGCGCCCAGCGCTGCGATTTCTGCCGGTTCTACCCCGGCCACTACGTGGACGACGCGGCCAGCCGCTACGTCGGGACGGCGTTGGCGCAGTTGCGCCTCTGGGAGGACTTGGTCGGCGGTGACCGAGCGGCCGGACCGGTGGAGGCGGTGTTCGTCGGAGGCGGGTCGCCGAGCGTGCTGTCGGCCGACCAGCTCCACGACCTGTTGACCGGCATCCGCGGGATCATGCCGTTCGTTGACCTGCCTGAGATCACCGTGGAGTGGTACCCGCGCGACGCCACCGAGGAGAAGCTGGCCGCCGTGCGCGCGGCCGGGTGCACCCGGATCAGCTTGGGCGTGCAGACGTGGAACGCGGACGTCTCGGCCGCCATGGGCGGCCACCACACCGCCGAGCAGGCCGACGCCGCGTTGGGGATGGCGCGCGGCGCCGGGCTGCGCAACGTCAACGTCGATCTGATGGCGAACATCCCCGGACAGCGCCTCGACCAGCACCTGGAGGACGTGGCCAGGGCGCTGGTGTGGCAGCCTGCCATGATCTCGTTCAACGCGCTGGAGGTCGCCGCCGGGACACCGCTCGCGGCCAAGGCCGCGAAAACGTTGTTCACCGAGAGTGATGAGGACAAGCGGAACTGGCTGGAGGCGACCCGGCGGGCGTTGTTCGACCACGGGTACGCGCACCAGCGGGTGCGCAACTTCCACCGCCCCGAGGGCCTGCACCACTACAACCGCCGCAGCGCCGGGGTGTCGTTCGACATCGTGCCGGTGGGGCCCGGCGCCTACGGCTACGTGGGTGGATCGGCGGTGATGAACGAGCTCGACCTGCGGGCGTGGACCGCGCGGGTGGAGGCGGGCGGGCTGCCCGTCGTGGGCCGGTCGACGCCGTCGCCGGAGGAGGACCGGCGCGCGTTCGGGGTGTCGAGCTTTCTGGAGTTGCAGTTCGACGTGGACGACTACCGCGCGGAGTTCGGCTCCGACCCCGTCGTGGACTTCCCCTTCCTGGCGGAGCTGCTGGACATGGGCGCGCTGGCCTCGTTGGGCAGCCTGCTGCGGCTGCGGACGGAAGCGGCGCCGTTCGGCGACGACGTGTGCGGCGAGTTCCACTCACCTGCCCAGCGGGCGCTGTTCGACCGGCACCTGTCCGTCGGACGTTCCAGGGAGGCCAGCCAGTACTTTCCGCTCACAACAGCCCGGCCCCGGCGTGCGGTGGACGGCACTCAGATCCGGTAGCCCAGGGACATCAGGCGCCTGCGCAGCCCCTCGGCCTGCTCATCGACGGGCTCGCCGGGGCTCGGCCCCCTCCTGTCACGCCCCCGCAGGTCCGCCAGCACCACGCCCTCGTGCTCCGGCAGCGGCTCCACCCCGAACAGGTCCAGCACGGTGGGCGCGATGTCGAGGAGGGACGCCTCGGCGAGCCGACCCCGTGCGGTGATCCGCGGTCCCGCAGCGATCAGTACGCCCTCCGCGTGGTGGTCGCCCGCGCACCCCGTGCGCGCGGGGTCGACCACCTCGCCGATCGGGGCGAGCAGCCGCCCCTCCCCCGTGCCATAGAAGCTGTAGACCTGGCAGAAGTACACGTCGGTCGCCGCCGGTACCGGGGTGAGGTCGGGTCCCGCCGCCGCGTGGGGGCCGCGGTACAGCTCGTCGCGGCGGAGCACCCGTTCCACCAGGGGTTCGCCGGAGGGTCGGCGCAGGTCGAGGAACGCGGCACCGAGCCGCTCCAGCAGCCGCCGGTGCTTCGCGTCCGAGACGACCGCGCCCGCGCCGCGCTCCCGGTTGATCCGCAGCTGGCCGTAATCGGAGGTGCAGAAGGCGCTGGTGCGGTCCCAGTCGATGGTCGAGAACCCCACGTTCGCGCCGGGGAAGCGGTCGCGGTGGCGCTCGAACATCTCCGCGCGCGTCCCGCGGCCCTCCCGCCGCAGCCGCTCCACCAGCCGCGCGCACTCCTCGGCCGACGCGTGGGGGCCGAGGACGACGGGCACCTGCTCGTCCGCCAGCCACGGGCCGAAGTGCAGGACGTCCAGCTCCCGCAGGAAGTTGTGCACCATGAGGAAGTGGTCGATCGGGCAGGAGCCGTGGTCGGACACCACGAGCACGTCGGTGTCGGGATACCGGTCCAGGAACCGGCCGAGGAACTCGTCGGCGCTGCGGTAGGCCAGGTCGCGAGCCGGGTCCCCCGGTCGGGTCCGGTGCGCGATGTGGTCGGTGGCGAAGAGGTTCAGCTGGACGAACCCCGGCCGGTAGCGTTCGACCAGCGCGAAGAAGGAGTCCGCGCGGTGGCGCTCGACCTCAGTCCACCGCGTCGCCGCCGCGAGGGTGTCCTCGCCGTCGAGGCGCTCCGGCATCACCCGGTAGCGCCGGACGCCGTCCGGTGTCGTCCGGGCGACCTCGTCGAGCACGCCGCGGGGGTAGGCGAGCAGCGGGTCCTCCTCGGGCGCCGACGACGGGCAGTCGAGTCCCGCGATGGTGAAGCCGCGCACCGGCCGGGCCGGGTAGCTCATTGGCACGTTGACGACGCCGACGGCGACGCCCGTCCCGGAGAGCACCTCCCAGTACCTGGCGCGTTCGACCTGCGCGCCGCTCACGGGCACCAGCTCGCCCGAGCGCAGGTCCGGGTTCCACCAGCCGTAGACGCCGTGCCCGCCGGGGTTCACCCCGGTCGCCATCGACGTCCAGGCCACCGGCGTCTGCCACGGGACGGTCGAGATCAGCGGACCGTGCGCGCCCAGGTCGAGCAGCCTGCGGAAGTTCGGCAGGATACCCCGGTCGACCATCGGCATGAGGACGTTGAACGACACGCCGTCCAGACCTACGACGGCCAGCTGGGGTGCGACCCTTGCAGCGGACACCTCGGCGTCCTCCTACTCTGTCGACGGTTGCGCTTCAGGAGACCAGGATGCGCAGGCGCATCAGGTGCCTGCGCTCGGCTGGTGTCCGGCCACCCACTCCGGCGGAACGCCCGTGGAAGCCGAACGTGTTGTCCAGCACCAGGACCGTGTTGGGGCGCCAGTGGATGCCGCGCACCGCGTCGACGTCGTACAGGGCGGCGGTCAACGCGCGGAAGGCGGAGTTGACCCGCTCGTGGTCGACCTCGTCGGTGGCGTCGTGGACCCAGCGCAGGGGCTGGTCGGCGAAGTCGCGGAAGGAGAAGCACGGGCGGCCCGACAGCTCCCGCAGGATGGGAGGTCCGGCCGGGTCGGCATCGTAGCGGCAGTGCTCCAGGACGTCGCGCTGCGCCCCGTCGAGGACGTCGTGGACCCGCGTGCCGGACACCACGAGGGTCTGGGCGCCGTGGTCGGGCTCGGGTGCGCGCAGGCACTGGAACACCAGGTGGCGCGGCTGGTCGCGGGTGGGTTTGCCGCTGCTCTCGGTGTGCAGCGTCAAAGCGGTCTCGGAGAAGGGCTGCAAGCCCGTGTCGGCGATGATCCCGTGCTCGGCCACCAGGTTGAGCACCACGTCGCGCTCGACGTAGGGCCGCACGTCCGGCGCCGTTTCGGGCATCGGCCGCCCCAGCAGGGCCCCGAAGAAAACGAACTCTTCCGCCGTGAGTGGACGGTCGAGGTCGATCTCCACCGCGCCGAACGCGTCGAGTGTCCCGACGACGCCGCCGAACACCGCGTCGTCGTTCAGCAGGTCCGCGGCGGAAACCGCGTCAGAGCGGAGCCATTCCGGCTCGGGGTACCACCGTGGGTGGTCCAGGACCTCCGCGCGGCGGGCTCGCAGGAGGTCGTCGTCCACGCCCAGGAAGGTGCCCGCATACCGCTTTGAGGACCGGGTCATCGCCATTCCTCCGCTCCTGGATCCCGCCCGCTGGAGCTTACGAACGCCGGGACGTCCCGACAAGGTCACCAGGGCGGTGCGAGACCCAGCTCCCGCGCGGCCCACGGCAGCGCGGAACGCAGCTGTGCCAACTGGAGTCCGCGCACGGTGCTCCCGGGGCGCGGCGGCGGCCGCCACGCGCGGGCGGCAAAGAACCCGGCGACCAGCGAGGCCAGCTCCGGTGCCCGGCCGACGACGCGCTCCGGTTCCGGACCGCCCTCCACCTGCAGGCTGGGCGCCCAGAAAGCCAGGTCGAACAACGGGTTGCCGATCGCGCAGCGGTCCCAGTCGATCAGCACGGTGCGGCCACCGAGGTCGACGATGTTGTCGCTGCGCACATCGCAGTGCAGCAGCGAACCGCCGTCCAGGGGAGCTGCCGCCGCCGCGGCCCGGAGGACGTCGAGCGAGTCCGTCACCCAGTCGCGGTCCACGATCCCCAGTGCCAGCAAGGGCTCCGGGTCCGCAGAGACGACCTCCCAGCCCTCGGTGACGTCGCGGTCATCCACCAGCCGCGGCAGATGCGCGGGGGCGTGATGAGAGTGCAGCTCGGCCAGCAGGCCCACGACCCCGGCGACGAGCCCGGCGCGCCAGGGCGGGGGCCACTCCCCCGCGCTGAGGTCCTCCAGCGCGAGCAGCGGGAGAGGACCGTCGAGCCATCCCAGGACGGTGGGCGCGATCGGCGTGCAGACCCCAGACAGGACCTCGTGCTCCCGGCGCAGCCACCCGGCCGTCAGCTCGTCGCTGGCCGCCTTGACGAACACCGAACGACCCGCCTCGGCGGTGACGACGTACCGCGTGGCGGCGCTGTAGCCACCCTCCACCCGTCGCCACGACGCCACGGCGCCGAACTCCCGCGCTGCCCACTCGCGGAGGTGGACGGGGACGGTGTCGGCGCCCATATGCTCCCCACTCCTGGAAAACCGGCAACCCGGATAGTGTCCCACGACGTATCGACCATTTCGTCGGGGAGGCTGCCACGTGACGGCGGAAGTCCTGCCCCCGACCGCGCTGTTCGCGCGATTGCCCGAGACCACTGCCGTGCCGTTCCCGATCCCGCCCGCCGCGGCGCCCGCCCCCAGCGGCGGCCATGACCTCGACCCGGCCGTCGGCGATCGGCTGATCGACCTCTACAGCAGGGTGTCCGACCCCACCGACCCGTTGGCACTGCGCGACCTCTTCCTCTCCAGGGTGGAGGCCGAGGTGGTCGGCGGCCGCCGTGAGGTCGCGGACCTCTGGCGGAGCAGCAGACCACGAAGGACTGTGACCGGCGACGAGGTGCTCGGGTCGCGGGCGACCGTGCGCTTCGTCAAGGAGCTGTTCAACTCCTACTTCCGCGACGACCTCTACGGACGGCTGCGCTCGGACCGGCACCTGATCCTGTCGTCGGGCTCGGTGGACGAGACGTGCTTCGGCCTGCCCGCGACGCTGCGCTCGTGCCTGTCCTACGCCGTGGACCGCGACTGGTACGGCTACTCCGACTCGCGCGGCAGGCGGGCGACCAGGGAGGCCATAGCGGAGTTCGAGAACGCGACCGTGGCCGGGAGTCCCTACGACGTCGGGAACGTCTGCCTCACCCTGGGCGGGACCTTCGGGGTGAGCGCGGTGGCCGACTTCGTGCTGGGCTCCTCGACCGCGCACCGCCCCGAGGAGGCCGCGCCCGCGCTGTGCGGGCTGCCCAACTACCCGCCGCTCATGGAGGCGGTGGCCAAGCGGTCCTCGGTACGGCTCGTGCCGCTGGTGTGCGCCTCCGGCAACGGGACCTCGTTGCGGCCGCTCATCGAGCAGCTCACCCCCGCGACGCCGCTGGTGCTGCTCCAGACCGTCACCAACCCGACGGGCACGGCCGTGGCTGAGGATGAGCTCGAACGGCTGATCCGGGCCGCGGGCCCGCACACGACGATCGTGCTCGACGAGGCACACGAATGCCTCGGACCCCTGCGGCGCAGCGCGTTGCGCGCCGATCCGCGGGTCGTGCGCGTGGTGAGTCTGTCCAAGTCGCTGTCCACTCCGGGGCTCAAACTCGGCTGGCTGGTGGCGGGCCGCGAATTCGTGGACGAGTTCTACGAGTACGCCTCCACGAGCTACGGCGGCCCGGCCTCCGTCTTCTACCTGTTGATCGAGGTCATGGCTCGGATGGAGCGCTGGCGGGTGGAAGGGCTGGTCGGCATCGGCCGGGTGGAGCTCGCCGAGTTCGAGCGGACCTACGGGCTCACCACGGAGTCGCTCGGGCGCGCCCACCGCTCGTACCTCTCCGACCGGGAGCGGCGGGACCGGGCTCTGGTCGTCCAGCGCGACCGCGCGGCGGACACCCTGCTGTCCATGGGCTTCGACGTGGTGCGACCGACCCACTCGATCAACATCGCGGTGCGGCCGCACGGTTGCGACGACGGGTACCTGTGGTTCCGCGAGGCGCTCGCGGACGCGCGCGTGGCCGTCTACCCAGCGATCCTCAACGGGTGCCTGAACGGCGGCTGGGTCCGCGTGTCCACAGCGGGCGAGCCCGGTGGCCTGGCGACGGCGATCCGCGCGCTCCGGTCGCTCGCGCGGGGCTGACCGTCCTCAGCCCCGCCCGGTGACGAGGGCGCTGATCCGCTCCACGACCAGTCGGGCCTCGTCGTCGTCGAGCGTGTCCGGGCTGAGGAAGATCCGCCGCTCGTGCGGGCGGATCCGGACGAGCACCGACGGCTCGCCGCCGGCGAGGCGCTTGGCCAGCTCGCGCGCGTCGAGGCCCGCCATCGCGGGGTCCACCTCCAGGACCGCCCTGGGCACAGGTTGCCCCATCGAGTTGGGGAAAGAGCGCTCAGCGCGCACACCCGGCAGCATGCCAAGCCGATCAACCCAGGTCGCGACCACGGCGTCCATCCGTTCCAGGCGCTTGTCGTGGTCGGTCTCCAGGTACAGCTCCAGCGCGGCGACCAGACCGGCGATCTCCTCCTTGCCGACCTTCATCCCGCGCGCCAGCCTGGTGTGCGGGCTCCCGTGCCGGAAGCACGCGTCGACCAGGTCCGCCCGTCCGAGGATCATCCCGGACGCCTGCGGGCCGCTGAGGTCTTTGCCACCGCTGAAGATGGCGAGGTCCGCCCCGACCTCTGCAGTGAAGTGCCACAGGTTCGTCACGGGCGGCAGCAGCGCCGCGGCGTCGACGACCACCGGCACCCCGGCCTCGTGCGCGATCGCGACGGTCTCGGGCAGCCCGAGCGCCCCCTGCGCGAAGAAGTCCCCGGCCATGTACACCACCGCCGCCGTGCGGGCGTTCAACGCGGCCCGCAGCTCGGCCGCCTCGGTGCGCATGACGTTGCCGATCTCCACCAGTCGCACGCCTGCCAGCCCGATCGCCGGGTCCATCGGCATCCGGTGCGAGCGGTGAATGACCACCTCGTCGCGATCGCCGAGCACGGGTAGCCGCGCAATGGCCACGTCGTCCGGGCCGGTGGCACATGCCAGCGTCGCCAGGAACAGGCCCGCCGCGGACCCGTTGCACACATAGGCCGCCTCGTTACGGGTCAGCTCGGCGACCCGGGCGCCCGCGCGCCGGTGCAGCTCGAACATGTCCACGTAGGACCGTCCCGCCGCCGACATCGCCTCCAGTACCTGCTCAGCCATCAACGAGCCGCCGAGCGTGGTGTAGCGACCCTTGGCGTTGACCACGGCACGGAGGCCCAACCGGGCGAAGGGATCCACGTCCGACCTCACCGGGTCGCGCTGTCGGCGCGTTCGGACGGGACCTGCCGGACCGCGGACCCGGTCGCGTGGATGGGGTCGATCCGGACCGCTACCCGCACCTGGCCCGGCCGGTGGTACTTGAAGTCCTCGCCGGTGTATTTCCTGGCGAGGCGGTCGTTGAGCACGACGGCGTCGATGAGCACGACGGTGGCCAGACCCCGGACCTCGACGTAGTGGTAGGGCCGCGCGACGTCGAAGACGGTCATGCTGACCCTGGGGTCCCGGCGGATGTCGCGTTCCTTCTGCCTGCCCCTAACCGTCGCGAACAGCAGATGGTCCTCCTCCCGTTCCACCCACACCACGCTGGAGTGCGGGCTGCCGTCGCGGCCGATGGTGGACAGCACCGCGAAGTTCGGCCCGTCGAGGAGGGCCCGAGCCGCGGCGGTGAGCACGAAGGTCATCTGCCGAGCATGGCCCAAGACCCATCTCGCGTCGAACCCGCGGACCTGCCACCGCACCGGAAGGTGTTGTCCGGCAACGATCGTTGACGGTGGACCCGGTCGCTGCCGATGCTGTTGCCCGGTACGACCGGGAAGGTGGCCCCATGGCGGCGATGCGGACGAGCACACGGCGGGCGCTGGTCGCCAGCACGGTCGGCAGCACTATCGAGTGGTACGACTTCTACCTGTACTCCACCGCCGCCGCGCTCGTCCTCGGCCCGCTGTTCTTCCCGTCCACCTCCCCGTCCGCGGGCACGCTCGCGGTGTTCGCCACGTACGCCGCCGGGTTTGTGGCGCGCCCGCTCGGCGGGCTGGTGGTGGGCCACTTCGGCGACCGGGTCGGCCGCAAGTCCATGCTGGTGCTCACCTTGCTGGTCATGGGCGTGGCGACCTTCGGTATCGGGCTGCTGCCGACCTACGAGCAGGTCGGTCCGTGGGCCCCGGTCATGCTGGTTGTGCTGCGCGTCCTTCAGGGTATCGGGATCGGGGGCGAGTGGGGCGGCGGCGTGCTGCTCGCCGTGGAGAACGCGCCGGAGGGTCGACGCGGCCTGTACAGCAGCGGCCCGCTGATCGGCTTCCCGTTGGGCCTGCTGGCTAGCACCGTGGTGTTCGGCGCCGTGTCCACGCTGCCGCGCGCCGAATTCCTCGACTGGGGCTGGCGGGTGCCGTTCCTGCTGTCGGTGGTCCTCGTCGCGCTCGGCGTCTACGTCCGCGTCGGCATCGCGGAGACCCCGGAGTTCGCCGACATCCGCGCCGCGGACCGGATCAGGCGGGTGCCGGCGCTCACCGTGCTGCGCACCCGATGGCGGCACGTGGTGTGCGGGGCCCTCGCGGCGCTCGGGGTCGGCTCGGTGGTCTCGGTATACACCGTCTACCTGCTGTCATTCGCCTCCGCCCGCGGCGCGGGCGGGAGCACCCTGCCGCTCACGGGCCTAGTGGTCGGCGCCGGGTTGCAGTGCTTGTCCGTCCCGTTCTACGCGGCGCTGTCGGACCGGGTCGGCCGCAAGCCGGTCATGGTCTTCGGCTACCTAGTGACCGCCGCGACCGCGGTACCCGCGATGACGTGGCTGACCTCCGACAAACCTTTCCTCGTCGTGCTCACGTTCGTGCTGGCGATGGCGGTCGGCCACGGCGCGGCGTACGGCTGCCTGGCGGCGTTCCTCGTCGACCGGTTCCCCGCCGACACCCGCTACTCCGCCATCGCGGTGACCTACCAGGTGGGTGCGACGGCCTCCAGCTTCGTCCCCCTCGTCGCCACCACTCTCGTCGGCGGGGTGAAGGGCACCTGGCCGGTCGCGGCGCTGTTCATCGGCATCGCGTGCACCGCCTGCCTCGCCGTGCTGCTGGCACCGGCGGGTATACCGGCGGGCAAACCCCTGCCGGACAAGAAGACCGCGAACTCCGCCGTTGGCTAAAGACCGTCAGCCCGCCTCGGAACCCGCGTCCTGCGCCGGGTACACCGTCGGGTCCTCCAGCGGCAGCCTCAGCCACGACAGCATCTGCCGGAGCTGATGGTAGGCAGCCAACCTGCGCTCGTCACTGTCGGCAGCCTCGGCGGCGGACACAGGTTCCCACAGCCTGTGCACCATCACCGGGCCCAACTCCAGCAGGCCCGCGCTCCCGCCGGTGGCCCACTTCGCCAGCACATAGCGGGCGATGGCGCCGGCCGGGATGCCGAGGTTCGCCGACATCCCACGTACCGTCGTGAGCGGGTCGAGCAGCCCGTACGAGACGACCTCGGCCTTGAAGTTGGCGTGCGGGTCGTCGTCGGGCCACGTGGCCCGCCAGCGGTGCAGCCGCACCACGGGCTCGTCACCGTCCCTGTCCTCCACCTCGGTCACAACTGACCGCCTCCCGTGCGTCGCGCACTCATCCCGTGCGGTCCGACTCGCCGCGATTGGCCAGATCCTCGGCCAGCCTCTCGAGGTTGGCCACGAAATCCCCCCACGAATACGCGCACTCGCGGGCCACCGCGATCACGCGGTCCACGCAGTGCGCAGGAATGCCCTCGGTGAGCCACACCCACTCCTGCCGGTCGATGCTGTGCGTGCTCAGCAGCCGAAGCAACGTCCTGCCGACATCGTTGAGCCGCAACGACGGATCCCGACGGAGGCTTTCCAGCAGCAGCGACTGCTCGGCCGGGGTCACCCGCCGCGGCTGGGCATCCCGCTCCACCTGCGGGGCGTCGCCCACCCGCTGGCGCGGACCGCGTTGCCTGGGCAGCAAAGGATCCTCGCCGCGCCGGAGCCGGTCGCGGACGTCCCGCGCGGTCTCCGGCGAGATGGCGGCGTAACGCGCGATCTCCCGCAGCGAGGCGTCGGGATGGTCCTCGATGAAGGCGGAGGCCGCCTGCCTGCCCCCGGTCCCGTCCACCGGGCGCACCCTGCCGTCCCTGCCGATCCTGCTGTCCAACTGCGCTACTCGAGCAGTTGGACGCCGCCGCAGTGCGGCCACGGTCGTGGGCGACAGACCGGTCACGAGCGCGATGACCCGGTCCGACCACTCGGGCCGGAACCCCATGATCCGCGCCGCCGCGGTCTTCCGGTCCGCCAACGTCAACGGCAGCCCGTGCGACACGTTCTCCGAGACGGCCAGGACGAACGCGTCGCCCTCGGCGCCCTCGAAGAAGCGCACCTCGATCTCCCGACGCCCCTGCATCTGGGCGGCCCTCAGGCGGTGCACGCCGTCGATGACCCGCATCGTCGCCTTGTCCACCAATATGGGCGGCAGATCGGCCTGCACCTCCGACAGCACCTTGGCGTGCTCGGTGTCCTCCCCCGCCGACCTCGGCGAGCCCCCGACGACCAACGACCCGATCGGCACCACGGTGGCCGCGTGAAGTGTGCCCGACCTGGCGCTCCCAGCCCCCTGGAACGACTTGCCGTTCGCGCCGGACGTCCTCCCCGCGTCTGTCATCTGAACTCCCGCTCAACGTGCGTGCGGCAACAAGCAGCCTTGCCCGGTCGTACCGCTCACACGGCGACGCACGGTCGGGTGGGACTGCGAGATGACGACGGCTTCTGCAGCCGCCTTGCAAGAATTTCCAGAATATTCATGATCCCGCCTGAAGGCGCACGAAAGAACAGACCATTTCATCACCTATTCCCCGTCGGAAGAAATGCATGCCCAAACAAAGTACTATCCGAACACTTCGCAAGCCAATTGTCCAGATCATGAGCATAGCGACTTGACCAATACAGGCAATAAGCCGAAAGGCGGACAACTGGTCGCTCCTGTTCGCGACGGGAGCAGCGCTGCACGACAGGCCCGAGACCTCCGGACCCGCCCTGCGGCGCATCCGTGGACGGATATCAGCACTCCAACATCTCTCCTGGACTTGCCCGTTATCCGCAGAGGCACTAAGATCTCGCGCCCTGCGGAGTTCGGGCCGACCCAGGCAATCATCCCGTTTGTCGACGCCTCCACCAGGCCATAGCAATACAAGGGTTCGGCGCAGAGGATCGGCATCTTCCCCAATGCTTCGACAGCCGACAGGCTTTGCTCACGTCGACCCGGACCACCATGCCCTTCATTCCAACCGACGCGTATCTACTCGGCAGAAAAGTTGATGCCGTACACCGTGCCGGAGGAAATTCAGGTTTTTCGGACTCCACTTGTGGGTATCGCCCGTTGTGTGTATCGGACTCACCCGTCCTGCAGATACAGCCGGTGACGGAACTGGGAGCGTGATGGAAGGATAGGACATGACATGCCGAACCACGGCGCGGACGCGGTGTTCCGATACTCTCTGCTCGCGCTGGCGCTGACCGCAGCGATTAACACCGTGGGGGCCGTGATCGACGCGACGTAATGGGCGTGGTGGGCTGCAGGCGCCTGGGTGCTGGCCGCCCTGTTGCTGGCAGGCGCCCAGTCAGGTCCGGAACGCCGCGCGGAGCGGGTCGGGTCGAACGCATCAGGCTTGCCTCCGTCGTCGGCGAGGCGAAACCTGCCGCGCGGAGAGACGCTCTCCTGCCCTGATAGCCACCGGAGAGGGTCAGACCGCGCTCGGCTCCGGCCCTCGCGTGCACGGGAGACGCCGACAGCGGTCAAAGCCTGGCCGGACAGGTAGGTCAGCCTCCCCCAGAAGCCCGCACGGTGGGTTGTACCAACCCGCGAAGGCATTCAAGGCGATCAGTCCGTCGGAGACGAAATAACAGGACACTACCGACCACCGCCAGCCGGTTGACGCCGGTCGCCAGCATGGCCATCAGCGTCAGGGAAAGCCCATAGAAGTTCACCGGGACGAGCAGGCCGCCCGCACCCGGTGCGCAGCCGACCAGCAGAGTGCCGAACGACAGCAGGTACCCGACCAGCGCGGGCCGACGCAGCACCAAACGGTGCCGCCAAGGCCAGAACGCCACCGCGTAGACGAGTTGGTCGCAACAGGAACAGCCCCACCATAGCCAGGAACCTGGCATCACCGGCGAACAACTCCGGAACGCTTTTTCCAGCAAAGAGAAAGCGAGCGCCACCAGCGCCAGACGCACCGACCGCGTGTGCGGCGCACCGGTGACCGCGAAACAGACTGCCGCGGCGTGTACTGACACAGCGCCCATTGCGTGACCCAGGCGACTCGGGCGGCGCCGACGAACTGGGCGGCGAGATAACCCCGATTGAGAGCGCCCGAACAGCAGGCCAGCGGCGAGTACAGCCGGGTTGGCGGACCGAGAGAGACCCCGGTCATGACGCTCCCGTGTTTCGGCGGTGACCAGTGACAGTGCCGCGTCGGTTGAGAGCGGAGCCGCTGGCGGTGGGCAGCGATGTCGGGGTGTCGACCGATGTCCGTGGCAGTCAGGCCTTCCTGGACACGGCCGGTTCGTACGCCTGCGTGTCGACCCCCTAGGGCGACATCTGGGTGGGAACGATCTAGTAGAGCGTCGCTTCTAACTTTTGGGGTAGAGGTAGCGGAGCCGGGTGCGGGCGTCGTCGGTGGTGAACTGCCAGCGGACTTGGCGCTGCTCGGTGTTGACGGCCTGTTGCCAGGCGGCGAGTTCGGTGTTGAGGGTGTCGAGATCGCCGATGCGGCGGTCGAGGCATTGCCGTGACAGCGCGGACAGTTCGATTTCGGCGATGTTGAGCCAGGACCCGTGTTTGGGGGTGTGGTGGATCTCCAGGCGCCGGGCCAGGTCGAAGGCCTCGCCGGGTGCGAAGGCCTCGTAGAGCGAGGCGATGCCGTGGGTGTTGAGGTTGTCCATGACCAGCACCACGGTCTCGGCGTCGGGATAGTCGATGGTCAGGAGTTGTTTGACCTGCCCGGCCCAATCGATCCTGGTGCGCCGGGTCAGGGCGTGGACCCGGCGCCACCCGGCCAGGGGCTCGGTCCACACGAAGATCGAGCAGGTGCCGCCGTCCGCCCGATCCGCGACGACATCGACCGCCGCGTGCGCGGGCTCCTCGTGGAGATCCTCGACCCGCAAGCCTGACCCGGTCACCGCGCGAACACGCTGCCAGCTTGAGATCCGCCCAAGCACGTGCTCGGCGTCCCTGGCGACCCCGCGCAAAGTCGCCGAGGACAGGCTGCGCTGCCACTCCAGGCCGACATAGCCCAGTCCAGCACGCGCTGAAAGCACACCGCAAACAGGTGCACACCACGAGGTTCGTCCCTGGCCCGATTTCCGCTTTCGGCCGAATTGCGGTGTGGGCGAATGGTGGCGGGCCTAGAGTTCGATCAAGGGGTGGTGATCGGGGCGGAGGCCGGTTTGGAAAAAACGCAGGCGGACCCGGTTCCCCACAATGAGATGTCCGGTGACGCGCGGACTGCGATCCAGGCGTACCACGTCAACGGCGACATCGTGATCCACCCCGACAGGCCCCGTCGACGTCCCTCGCCCCGCATGCGGTGGGCAGTCGCGATCGGCGCCGGAGCCGTGGCCGTCACCACCGGCTGGGGCCTCGTTGTCGCGGTGAACCCCCACGAGCCGGGTAAGCCGGTGTCGCTGGTGGGTGAGGTCAAGGCTGCCGGGGACCTGAAGTTCGCCCTGTCCGAGGCACTGCCGTCCGCGCCGGACGGCAAAGGGCTCCCCCGTGGCGACAGCGACCCCTCCACACCGGAGTTCGGCGGCCACCAATCCGTCCCGGTGGGCACGCTCACGGTGTCCTTCCAGATCAGGGGAAACCGGCGGACACCGGTCCAGGTCACCGACATCACCCCCGAGATCACCGATGAGACCCCCGTCCAGACGGGCACCCTGGTCGTCTTCCCACCAGAGGGTAGCGAGCACTCCGCGATCGAACTGGTCTCGAACCTGGACGCCACGCGTCCGGTCGTGCGGGGTCCTACCGAACTGGGCGTGTCCTGGTTCTCCGGCCACCACGTGGAATTGACCAACGACGAGAACCAGCAGTTCCAGATCATCTTCACGGGACGGCTGGCCACCTACTCGTTCCGGATCGTCATCGACTACACCGACGGCGACGGCGACCGCGGACATCTGGTGATCAGCGACCGGGACGACCGCCCGTTTCGGTTGACCGGCGAGCCCGCCGACGGGCGGTACGGCACGGTCTACCTGCCCAACTACCCCATGGACAGCGGGTGGCACGCGTGCGGCTCCTGGGAGGAGGACCTGTGCGCCCGGTGACGGTGGTCAAGGCGGTGGGGGTCCTGATGCTCGTCGCGGCCGCTATCCCCGGCAGTGTCACGGCCGGCAGCCAATCCCCCGCCGCACCCGAGGCATCGATCGAGGGTGTCGCGTGGCGGGTCGACGTGGCGGCGCACGGGTACGCGGTCGAGGGTGGCACGGTGGTCGCGACCGGGTCGCACGGCGCGACCGGGATCGACGTGCGGTCCGGGGCGACCCGGTGGCGGTACGAGGCACCGTCGGGTTCGGCGATCGCAAGCTGGGCGGTGACCGGCGGCGCTGTCACATTGGCCATGGACGACGCCCCCGAGGACATCACCGCCGGTTCGTACACCCGGTGGCAGGTGGTCGGCCTCGATGCCACGACCGGGCAGCGGCTGTGGGGGCCAATGCGACAGCGGGAGGAACTCCTGCCGCCGATCGACTACGTCCTCCATGGCAGTTCCCCCGAACAGATTGTTGCGGGTGGCGGGATGGTTATCGTGCCGGGCTACCCCGGTGTGAAGGGCGTGGACGCGCGAACAGGCGGCCTGGCCTGGGCGCAGCCGCTCGACGATGTGGCTGGCGGGCTGTGTGACGTCCTCGGCGGTGGCGACTTCCCCGGCACCATCCGACCTCTCGTGGCGGCGAGCGGTGGGATCGTGGCAGTCGCGGCAGGGTGCCGGGACGGCCAGGTCGTGATCGGCGTCGACCTTCGCACCGGTGATGTGCGGTGGACCACGTCACTGCCCGGCGACGCACCCGACCGCCTGCTCGTGGACGGTGCAATCCTGGTCGGCCAGGGGACGCGGAGCACCATTCTCGACGTGGACGGCCGGGTCCGCCACGAAGGCGTGCTACCGCCGCGGGAGCGGGTCATGGCGGTGGTCGGCGACTACGCGGTGGTCGTGGGCACGGACGGCGCGAGCGATCCGCTGGTGGCGGTCGACCTGCGCGACGGCCGGACGCCGTGGTCCGCGTCACGCCCCAGCACCGAATCGGCGCTGGCGCTCCGGCGCGGCACCTACCGGGGCTTGACAGCTGTCGATGGGGCGGTGCTCGGGTATCGGCTCGAGGCGGGTGGGCGGGTGTCCGGGCGGCAGTCCATGGGGATACCGGACGAGAACCTCCTCCCGGCGGCCATCGACCGGATCGACCCGGCGACCGGCGCGGTCCGCTCGGTGGCGGTGCCCGTCGTCGGCGCGACGAGCTGGATCACCGCGGTGAACGGTCTGCTGCTGCTCGCCTCCGTTCGCGGTCTCACCGCACTCCGTCTCGGGGCTGGCGATTTGCCGTCCACAGCGGCCGCACCCGCGCCACCCGACCGGTGGCCGGACGCGTGCGCGCTGGTGTCCGCGGAGCAGCTCGCCGCGCTTCGGCCGAACACCAACCCGACGCTGGACAAGCAGTACGCCGAGGTTCTGGGCCTGGCCATCCCTACGCCCGTCCAGTGCCACTACACCGACCCGAATGGCGAGGCGTTCCTGGTGGTGGTCATCCGGTGGGTAGCGGATGACCCGCGCGGCGCGGAGGTCCTCGCGACCGCAGCGCACCGCCTGTCCGCCGGGATGAACCTGTGGGAGGAGAACCCGGAAGACCCGATGCTGCCCGCCGTCGGGGTCTGGGCGTTCGGCGATGCGACGGACTCGGTAACCCTCAGGGCCGGGACGGTCATCGCCGAGGTGCGGTCGTGGGACTTCACGACCGTGCCCGCCGTCGAAGTGGCCCGACTGGTCGGCGAGAAGCTGACGGCGATGGGCTACCGGTGACCGAAGCCCAGGCACTACGGTTTTGCCGCTCCTTGGACTGTGCCCTACACGGTGGCCGATCATTGTGCTGATCATGGTCAAGGATCATTGGTCGTAGACCGTTCCGGCCGGCTTGTGGGAGTTGGCGTGTCCGTTGCTGCCGACGCCGAGCGTATGCCCGCAGGGTGATGGAGTGCGTAAACTCGAGGCCTACGAGCGTCATCGCTGATCTCCTTGCCTTTCTTGGCGAGTCCATCGGGTTCTTCGCGGGCCGACTTATCCGCGCCGGTTTCCGGCCGCCTTCCACTGGCGACGGCCGGGCTCGCACCTCGCGACAAAGCTCGGCGGAGCGAACGCCGACGGATATCTGGGCCCATGCCGCACCGTGACGAAGGTCGACTCGATCAGGTTCGTGGTACGCAGATGGATCCAGTGCTCGGCGAGGTAGTCATAGAACGCGAGCAACTCCTCGACATTCTCGGTAACCTTCGTGTTGGCCTTGGGGGAACTTCACGCCGGGAACTATGCCTGACCACAGTCGTCCAGCACGCCCTCGCCACGAAGGGAGATGGTCGGGACAATGCACCGCATGGGTGAGGACTCCCAATGGGTGCGCAACGATTTCAGCGGGCAGGCCCAGAACGTCGTCCAGGTCGGGACGGTCAACGGCAGTGTGCACTTCCACGGCGCTTCCGGAGGCGGATCACCCTGCCGCTACGGCTTGATCCCTGCGGTCGCCCCCGGATTCCAATCGCGCGAGGCCCTGCCGGACACACCTGGTTGCACGGTGGTCGCGGGAACGGGCGGTGTCGGCAAGACCCAACTCGTCGCCGAATACGCGCGTCACCGGTGGTCGACGGGCGAGATAGGGATCCTGGGGTGGCTTTCGGCCACGAACCGTTCTGCCGCAGCCTCAGGGCTCACAGGTTTGGGACGGGCCTGGTGTGGGGGTGATCCGGATCCGGAGTGGGTTCTGGACCGTCTGGCCACCACCGACATCCCATGGCTGGTGGTGCTGGACGACCTGCAGGACCCCCGCGACCTTGACGGGCTGTGGCCGCCTGACTCCCGGTTCGGCAGGGTCGTGGTGACCACTCGACGACGGGATTCGGCGATCCGGAGTCGGGACCGCCGCGTGGTGGAGGTGGGTGTCTTCACCCCGGAGCAGTCGCGGTCCTGTCTGGTCGACCGGCTGTCGGCTGAGCAGTTGGTGGGGGTGGATGAGATCGGGGAGCTGGTCGGGCACCTCCCGCTCGCGGTGGGTCAGGCGGCCGCCTACATGGCCGACCGGGGTCTGACTTGCGAGCAGTACTCGAGGCGGTGGCGGGAGCGGTCACTGGCGTCACTGTTCCCACCCGCCGGCGAGCTGACTCGTGAAGAACGCGCTGTCGCGCTCACGTGGGCGTTGTCGGTGGAGTTGGCGGACGAACTGGAGCCCGTCGGTTTGGCCGGGCGGGTGCTGGCCATCGTCTCAGTGCTCGACTCCCATGGCATACCGATGAACGTTGTGACCTCGCCGCCGGTGACACAGTATCTCGGCAGCACGGCTGAGGACGTTGCTGACGCCGTGGGATGCCTGGCACGGGTGTCACTGATCACCTGGGAAGCAGACCTGATCCGGATCCACGCACTGACCCAACGCGCCACTCGCGAGGCGACCACGGACATCCCGTCGATCGCGCGGGTCGCCGCCGACGCCCTGTACTCGGTGTGGCCGGAGGCCGACATCGACGGTGAAGCGACCCTGCGGGCCAACACCACCGCGTTGGCCGCAGTGGCGGGAACTGAGCTGTATACCTCTGACCTGCACGCAATCCTGCTGTTGTCCGGGGTCAGCCTCGGTGAGTCCGGGCAGCACGGTGCCGCCATCGATTATTTCCGCCGACTGCTGGCGGACGCCACCGACCAGCTCGGACCCGATCACCCTGACGCCCTTAACTGCCGCAACAGCATCTCCCACTGGCAGGCGCAGGCAGGGAACATCGCGGACTCGTGGGCCGGACTGCGCGAACTTCTGCCCGATCTGGCCAGGACACTGGGACCCGGACACCCATTCAGTCTCATGACCCGCAACAACGCCGCCTACCTCCGCGGCGAGAACGGCGACGCTGCGGGCGCGGTGGCCGAACTGCAAGCCCTTCTTCCCCACTTCATCCGAGTGCTCGGCCCTGACCACCGCAACACGCTGAATAACCGCCAGTGCATCGCCTTCTGGCTGCACTGCGCAGGCCATATCGCCCAAGCGTTCGCCGCCTATCGACAGCTGCTGGCCGACCGCACCAGAGTCCTGGGACCCGAACATCTGCACACCCTCGTAACCCGAAACAACATCGCCGGACTCCTGGGAGACGCGGGCAACCCGGTAAAAGCCGTGCGGGAGCTCGAGGCCTTGTTGGTCGACATGGCCAGAGTTCTTGGCACAGACCACCCTGAAACACTCAACAGCCGCGTTCAGCTCACCCGTTGGCGCAGCGCCGCAAAAGGGACCGAGGCGCCTCTGACCGAACTTGAGCCGCTGCTCTCGGACGTGGCCAGGGTGCTCGGCCCCGAACACCTCCTCACTTTCACCGTTCGCCGCGACACCGCCAGATGCCTGTACCGCGACGGCAACCCGGCCAGGGCAATCGCCGAGCTCGAAACACTTCTCGCCGACCAGCTCCGGGTCCTCAGTACCGACCACCCCGACACCCTCAACACACGCCACAGCCTCGCAGGCTACCTCCGGGACACTGGCGACCACGCCAGAGCTTTGACGGTTCTCCTCGCTCTGCTTCCCGACATCACCAGAACCTTGGGGCCAGATGACAAGTACACACTCGACGTCCGCTACCAGATCGCCCTGTGCCACATCGACAATGGTAATCAGGACAGCGGCCGAGAAAAGCTCGAAGCACTACTCCCCGCAGTAGCCCAGGTAATGGGGCTGACACACACCTATACCCACACCATCCGCGAACTGCTCGCGTCTCCCCAGGGCTGATGGACCTGCCGCCACCACTATGCAGACTGACCGACTTTCATCGCAGTCCCGCGCCAGGGCAGGGCATCCGCGCTCACAACGCTCACTGCGCTGCTTCACCCAGAGCTGACGATGACGTTCACCTCGCGGTCAACAACGAGGTCTGCCGCGGTGTCCTGTCCTGCGCGATGCTTCTGCCGTTCACACTGCGAACAGGACAGACACTCACCGTTCACGATCCGGTACGGTCGACCGTGTTTTACGAAAAAGGATGAACGATGTTCACGCTCAACGTGTGGTACTAGCGGGGCGGTAACCGCGCCGACAGCCCCGAGACAGTCCGAACGGCCAGCAAGCTCGACGACATCCTCGCGTACCTAAAGTGCACGACCAACCGCATCCGACGCAGGTCGCCGCGCACGAGCTGCCCACGATCGGGGTCTTGAACATCCCGGACCGGATGTTCGAACTCGACGTCTCTCGGCGACGCGACGTGGGTGCGCTGCTCTACCGCGGCCCGGATGAGAATCTGCCCGCCGGCGGTGATCCGATGGCCAACCTCGGCAGCTGGACCACGCGCGCGGACGTGCTTGCCGAAGGGTGCGGACTGTTGTTCATCGACGAGGCGATCCGGACCGAGTTTCCGGCCGATGCCATGGTGCCATTGGACATCGTGCGGCAGGCCCTCTTGGAATTCCGGGTGACCGGCACACGGCCGACCTGTATGACATGGCAGAAATCCGATGTGTACTAGGGACTTCCTGCAATTCGATGAACCTATTGCCGTCACGCAACGCAGGCCACGCATCGACTGGATGCCCTATCCTCACGCATCATGGCACAAAGAGTTCTCGTTCAGTTGGTCGATGACCTGGATGGCACCGCGGCAGAGGACATCGAGACGGTGCGCTTCGGTGTGGACGGTGCGACCTACGAGATCGACCTCGGCCCGGACAACAGCGCACAACTGCGGGACGTTCTCGCCGAGTTCGTCGCGAACGCCCGTCGCATCGGCGGGCGGGCCGGACGGGGAACATCCGCAGCCAGCCGCGCCAAGTCCTCGGCGACGGCGCACAGTAAGGAACAGGCCAGGGCCATCCGGGACTGGGCCAAGGCCAACGGGCAGGAACTGGCCGAGCGCGGTCGTATCCCGGCCGTGGTCATCAGCGCCTTCGAGGCGGCCCACAGCTGAGCACGCCTCCGGCCGATAAGGCGGTCCGCGGAGGTCGGCGGCCTGCGTTCGGCCACGCAGCGGATCTTCTCAGCCCGCCGCCGACCCAAGTCCATGCTAGAACTGCCTCCGGTCCAGTAAACTGGCTGCTCAGGAAGGGTCTTCCCCGCGTAGGCGGGGGTGTTCCCGGCCACGTCCGTGGTTGTGGCGTACGTGGCCAGCCTTCCCCGCGCAGGCGGAGGTGTTCCCGAGCTATCCGACCCGAATACGCACCACCGGCCGTCTTCCCCGCACAGGCGGGGGTATTCCCCGCGCGTCGGTTAGGTTGAGGTAGTCGTTCGGCTCTTCCCCGCGCAGGCGGGGTGGTCTCCAGTCCCGAACTTCGGGGTCGTCAACGGTTGACTCTTCCCTGCGCAGGCGGGGGATGGTCCGGTGTACCGCAAGCTCGACGTTTAGGGCCGGGAGTCTTCCTCGCGCAGGCAGGGATGGTCCGTGCCGCCGCTCGCAGATGTCCCAGTCGAAGGAGTCTTCCCCGCACAGGCGGGGTGGCCCCTCGTGACTCAGTGCGAGTGTTCCGCAAGCTTGTGAGGGTTGTGGACCCGTCGGGGTTGTGAGCAGACCGGTGTGGTCAGCGGTGGGGGCCGTCGCTGGCGGATCGAGTGTCGCAGGTGGCGGTGTACTACCGGACAAATCTGATGTTTTGGCAGGTCGCACTGTCGTTTGGGGACTCGAAGTCGGCCGCGGGCCGAGTGATGGAGCACCTGGCGCCGCTGCCGGTGCTCGCGCCGGTGCCTCATAAGCGCGGCCCGGACGCCGCGCTGGTCGTGGACGGCACGCTGGTGCTCACCCACGGCCGGAGCGTGTCCGCCCCGTCGAAGAACTACCGGTACTCGGTGGACATGCAGGGCGTCATCGATGCCAACACCCGACTGGTCGCCGTGGTCAGCGACCCCACGCCGGGCAACTTGCAACGACGGCCGGGCCTATAACGACTCGCGCATCGACCAGCAGTGTCGGGGCGCGATGGTAATGGCCGACGGCGTCTACCAAGGCAATCCCGAGGTTGTTATGCCCTACCCAGACCCGCAAGGGACAACCACCGCTGCTGCAGTAAGAGGGCATCTGATCTTGGTTTGGGGTGGTCTGTCCGGTTTGATGGTCGCTCTAGAGTTGATCAACTGTGAGCCCTCGACGCGTGTATCCCAGCGACTTATCCGATGCCCGGTGGGCGTTGATCGAGCCGACGTTTGCGGCGTGGCGGACTGCCAGGCGCGGGCCGGGGATCGCGGCGCGGGTGCACGATTTGCGGGAGATCGTGAACGCGATCCTGTACGTGTGCCGGACCGGGATCGCGTGGGCTTATCTACCCCACGACTTCCCGCCGTACAAGACGGTCTACGACTACTACGCCAAGTGGGAGACCGACGGGACCACCGAAGCATTGCACGACTTGCTCCGGGACCGGGTTCGCGTCGCGAGTGGATGCTCGACCAGTCCGACGGCGGCCATCCTCGACTCGCAGAGCGTGAAGACTTCCTGCAACGTCAACGAATCCAGTCAGGGCATCGACGCGGGTAAGAAGATCAAGGGCCGGAAGCGGCACATCGCCACCGACGTGCTCGGATTGTTGCTCGCGGTCATGGTGACGGCCGCTTCGATCCAGGACTCGGCCGCGGGCAAGGATGTCCTGGACTGTTTGGCCGTCACGCATCCCGGTGTCTCGATCGCCTGGGTCGACGGTGGTTACAACGATTCGGTCGTACGTCACGGGGCCAGGACCGGTATTCAGGTGGAGGTCGTCAAACGTGTTGCCGCCACAGGATTTCATGTGCTTCCCCGTCGCTGGGTGGTCGAGCGGACCCTGGGATGGCTGATGCAGCACCGCAGGCTCGTGCGCGACTACGAAGCCCTGCCGCAGCGCTCGCGGGCGATGGTCCACTGGGCGATGACTAACAAAATGAGCCTTGATTTGACCGGTGAATCCACCCAAACCTGGCGAAACGATCTACATCAAACGGACATAAATGTCCAAAAGTAGATCAGACGCCCTCTAAGCTTTTTGTTTAACCATTGATGTCCGTTTTTGGGGTCTTGCCGGGGGCATGGAGTGGGGCTCGGCGGGCGTTTCGTGATCCTGCTGGACGCCCAGGACCGGGTCGGGAGAATTTCGGCGCGCCGGCGGGCAAGGCTGCCGCCGGTCGAACTCGACGAAATCCCCGTCGGACCCTGGCCGGGGACAACCTGTCAGGTGTGACCGCCTTCCGCTCCCAGGGACGCCGTAGGTCCTCCACGAGAGGACGAGCCAGCCGAAGTTGGGTGTAGGCAACGATCACCAGCCAGGTCCATCGATCCGCCGCCTCGGGAGTCCGGATACGGGGCGTGGTCCAGCCCAGGGTTTGCTTGAAGAACCGAAAAGTGTGCTCCAGATCGAACCGACGCAGGAACGCCTGCCACAGGCGGTCCACCTGTGCGGCGGTGGTCGCGGTGGCGGAATGCCACAGCCACAACGGTTTCGGTGTTCCCGTTCCGGGCAGCCGCTCGACTTGGAGTCGGATCACGGTGCCCTCGATGATCGGGAGCGGGCCATGGTGGCCTGTCCAGGCGCCGGTGCGGGTCAGCGTGGGATGCAACCGATCCCACGAGCGGGCGTGCGCGGCTCCGTAGCGGGCGGTGTCGGTCGTCGTGGTGTGCGTGGGGGTCGACCAGGTCGCCGGATCGGCGAACGCGAACCGGGTTCCGTGCCGGGCACTGCGGCCACGGGTGCCGGGTCGCCGTGGTGGTACGGGGAAAGCCAGCACCCGATCCGAGCGCATCCGTACCAGCACGTGGACCGGGAGATCGGCCAGCAGGAACGCCAGGCGGGGGCCGTCGTAGCCGCTGTCGCCGATGATCCAGATCTCGGGATCGCCCTCGCGCCAGTGTCCGGCGGTGATCAGCGCGTCCACCACGGTGCGCAGTTGGGTGGCGGCCAGGTCCGTGTGGTCATCGCTCGGGCGTACCCGGAGGACGTCGAGCATCGCCGTCCAGGAGGTGCGGCCGGGTTCCAGGGCGGCCACGAAGGAGTAGGGCCAGCCGGGGATCATCTGGGCTTGGCCTTTGCCGCGTGCGTAGGTGTGGCAGAACAGCCTGTCGGGGCTGGTGTTCGCATCGGGACGTAGCCAGTGGCTGACGTCGATCCCCAGCATGATCCGACCATCGTGACCACGCGGAATCTGTTGGCGGGCTATGACATTACGGAATCGACCGATGTCGATCCGGCCCTGGTTCAGACCGTCGTACAGGCTGCCGTGGCCACGACGGTGCTCGGTGGCCAGCGACAGTTCGACCAGCGATGTGACCGGCCCGTCAGCGCACAGTGCACTGTCGGTCAGTTCGAACAACGCGTCCGCTCGCGCGGTCAGGCACTGGTGGAAGGCGTGGCGGAACTGGGAGAGGTCCCTCAGCGCGGCGGCCGTGCCGGGGTGGTGCATACTGATCATCGAAGCCCTTGGTTGTGATCTTCCTTCTGTCGCAAGAAGAATGATCAACCAAGGGCTTCATCCATGATCAACCGGGTGTCCCATCGGGCTCCGAGACCTTAAAACTCAAGCTAAGAGTTCCTAACAAAATGATCAACGTAGTGGCATCGGTCGCGACCGCTGTAGATCATGTTCAGACATGAGGAGGGGTGAGTCGCCGCCCTGGATCGTCTCGGACGACCTGTGGGAGCGGATCGAGCCGTTGTTGCCCGTGGTGCCGCGCAGGACCCGCAACCCAGGCCGCAGGAGGTTGCCCGACCGGCTGTGCCTGCAAGGAATCCTGTTCGTGCTGCACACCGGCATCCAGTGGGAGTTCCTGCCGCAGGAACTGGGCTTCGGTTCCGGCATGACGTGCTGGCGGCGGCTGCGTGACTGGAACGAAGCCGGTGTGTGGGCGCGGCTGCATGAGATTCTCCTGGCCGAACTGCACTGCGCCGGCGTGCTGGATTGGGACCGGGCGGTGGTCGACTCCTCGCATGTGAGGGCGGCGCGTCGTAGCCCAAAAGCGGTCCGAGCCCGGTTGATCGCGCTCGACCGGGCTCCAAGCACCACGTCCTGACCGAGGGCGGTGGCATCCCGCTCGCGGTGCTGCTGACAGGCGGCAACCGCAACGACGTCATCGGGTTGGAACCGCTGCTGGACGCGGTGCCGAACGTGCGCGGCAGACGTGGACGTCCCCGCCGACGTCCCACGACCGTCTACGCCGACCGGGCCTATGACCACGACAAGTACCGCAGGCGCTTGCGTGCCAGGGGAATCGGTACTCGGATCGCCCGTCGAGGCGAACCCCACGGCTCGGGCCTGGGTGTCGTCAGGTGAGTGGTGGAGCGCACGATCGCCTGGTACCACGGTATGAAACGCCTGCGCATCCGCTGGGAACGCCGCGACGACATGCACGAAGCCTTCCTTGGCCTCGCCACCTGCATCATCTGCTACCGGCACGTCCAAAGGTAGCTATTCAGCTATGACTTGAGTGCCTGGTGGGGGCCCGCTCGTGTGGGCGGCAGCCAGCTTTGGGATGATCTTGGGGTGTCGGTTCCAGGGTTGCCGGAGGGTGTGTCCCTCGATGCGATCCTGGCCGAGCTTGTCGAGTTGAGGCATGTGGTCGCCGCTCAGGCGGAGCGGATCGCGGAGCTGGAACGGCGACTGTCGGCGGATTCGTCGAACTCGTCGCGTCCGCCTTCCTCGGATGGGCCGTGGGAGAAGAAGCCGGCGAGGAAACGCTCGTCACGGGGCCGTTCGGGGCGCGATCCGGGCAAGCAGCCCGGCGCGTCGTCCTCCTCGCGGTCGTTGGTCGATGATCCGGACCGGACCATGGTGATCGAACCCGGCCGGTGTCGGGGATGCGCGTCGTCGCTGGTCGATGCGGCCGAGTTCGGGCGTGAGCGGCGTCAGGTGGTCGATGTGCGCCCGGTTCCGCCGCCGGTGGTGGTGGAGTATCAGCGGGTGTCGAGGACCTGCCCGTGTTGTGGGGCGGTGACCACGCCGGGCTGGGACGCGGTGCCCGCCGACGACCCGCTGCGGGAGGTGGTGGCCGCGCCGGGGTCGCCGGTGCGGATCGGCCCGGAAACCCTCGCGCGGTGCGCCTTGTTGACCTGCGGGCATTTCCTGCCGATCGGGCGGGGGCGGGCGCTGTTGGAAGCGTTGACCGGTATGGATGTGTCGACCGGGTTCCTCGCGGGTGTGCGTGGACGTGCGGCCCGCAGGCTGGAGAAGCGGTTCACCGCGCACATGCGGGCGTTGCTTGCCAGCGCGCCGGTGGTGCACGCCGACGAGACCACCGGTCGGGCCGCGGGGAGACTGTCGTATGTGCATGTCGCCTGCACCGAGTACCTGACTCTGATGCACGTCGGTGGCCGTGCCAAGGGCGATATCGACGCCGGTGGTGTGCTGCCGGGGTTCACCGGGGTCCTGGTGCGTGATGGCTACGCCGGCTACGAGCACCTGACCCGGTCCGTGCATGCCTGGTGCGGGGCGCACCTGTTGCGGGACCTGAGGTCGATCTCCGACGCCGATTCCGACGGGCAGTTGTGGGCGCTGGCGATGGCCGACACCCTGATCGAGGCCCATCACGCGGCGCGGGAGGCCCGCGAGCGCGGAGCGACCGTGCTCGATTCCGTGGTGCTGGCAGACCTCCGCAACCACTATCTCGGCGCGCTGGCCCGAGGGCGAGACGACAACCAGGGAAAACAGGGTGCCCTCGCCGCCGACGCGAGAACGCTGATCCGCCGGTTCCGTCGATTCGAGGACATGATCCTCCGGTTCGTCACCGATCTGACGGTCCCGTTCACCAACAACACGGCGGAACGAGCCGTTCGTCCGGTCAAGGTCCAGCAGCGCACCTCCGGTGGTGCGTGGCGCACTCTTGCCGGGCTCACCGACTTCGCGATGGTGCAGTCCTACCTCGACACGGCCACGAAGTGGGGTCTGGACAAACTCGACGCGCTCCGACAGTTGTTCACGACCGGCGCGTGGCTACCCCCAACACTCGCCCCAGCTGAATAGCTACGTCCAAAGACTTTGTTAGGAACTCTAAAAGGAAGAACTCACCGTCCATAGGAGTGTCCGCGCACAGGTGGGCTATGCCTCGGTACACATGAAGCCATGGAGCATCCTGCGCAAACTGTCGCTGCAGGCGCGATGGTGTCCGGCACGCCACCCGAGGCGTCGCTCGGATGCGCAACGTGGCCATGACGGCCTGAGTCGATGTGCGCGTCAAGACAGCTATCCGTACCCACTAACGCACCCACTAACAAGGTCTTACCCCACGCCCGACACCCCGTCATAATGACGGGACTGCAGCAGCATTCGCTGAGTACGACCTCATATTGACCTTCGCCGGCAGCGCCGTCGCACAGCTTCCTTAAAGATCCTTTGATGTCGACTTAGAGGACGTCTCACGTGGATAGTTTCTTGAAGCAGGTCAGCGCTGCGGCCAGAGTGAGAAACGCGCAGAAGTTGTTGCCGCGCCGCTCATACCTAGTGGCCAGTCGGCGATAGTTGAACACCCAGGCGATCGTGCGTTCGATGACCCAACGATGTTGCCCCAGGCTGTCGCTGGACTCGATGCCCTTGCGGGCGATACGGACGCCGATGCCGCGGTCGTGTACCCATTCACGCAGTTCGCGGCTGTCGTAGGCTTTGTCCGCGTGCAGCTTGTCGGGCCTGCGGCGGCGGCGACCACGTCGGGACCGGATCGCGGGGATTGCCATCACCAGAGGCTTGAGCGCCTGGGAGTCATGGGTGTTGGCGCCCGATATCGCCACCGACAATGGGATGCCCTGACGGTCGGTCAGGACGTGGATCTTCGAGCCGGCTTTGCCGCGGTCGACCGGGTTCCGGCCGGTCATGGATCCCCTTTTTTCGCCCGGACGGACGCTCCGTCCAGAACCGCGCGGGACCAGTCGATCAACCCCTGTGCACCGAGTTCGTCCAGGACCGCCCGGTGCATCCGCCGCCACACCCCGGCCTTGGTCCACTCGGTGAACCGGCGATGCGCGGTCGGCACCGTCACCCCGAACGACGGCGGCAATAACCGCCAAGGACATCCGCTGGTCAGCACGAACACGATCGCAGTGAACACCGCTCGGTCATCCACGGGGGCGGTCCCGCCACCCTGAGGACGGGCGGCGAACCCAGGGATCAACGGCTCGACCAGAGCCCATAGCTCATCGGGCACCAAACGCTGCGACAAATCGTCCACGACCGACGATCATGCCAATGACCACGTCAAAACCACGTGAGACACTCTCTTAGGACGCCATCCGACCGCGATCTGCGCCTCACAGCTCGACATCCAATCATCCTGGAGACGTGTTCACACGTCCGACCGCTCGACAAGAAAGAACCTGGCACCACGTGGTCACGAAGACAACAGCGCCCAATCCGGCAGCACAACGAACGACGCGGAGCGACGAGACCATCGAAGCGGTAAACCCCTTACTCGCGGTGGACTCCATCACCAATGGTTCGTGGCAGAAGCTGGCCGACCGTTACTACCAGGTCGATGCCGTGCACGACATCTGTTCGGGACTGCGGGATGGCGGTCGCGGCCAGTTGTGGTCTGCGTGCGGTACCGGCAAGACGGTGATGTGTCAGCGGGCCGCGGAGTTGCTGTGCCCGGCCGGTGGTGTCGTTGTCGTGGTCTGCCCATCGGTTCTGCTGGTCGGACAGACCTTGAGGGAGTGGTCGTCCAACAGCACCGAGCACATCGCGCTGGCGGTGTGTGGCGACGAGACCGTGGTCGACGGCGCGAGCGACCTGGCTGACCTACCAGCCGAGGTAACCACGGACCCGGAGGCGGTCTCGCGGTGGCTGCGTAGCCCGGCGCCCGCGGGGACGCGGAAGCTGATCGTAGGCACGCATCGCTCCGCTCACGTCATCGGGGAAGGCTTGCTACTGGCGGGCTTGGCCGCCGAACTGCTGGTGGTCGACGAGGCTCACCGCAGTGCCGGGCTGGTCGACAAGCACACCGCGTTGGTGCACAACGACAGTCGGTTGCCCGCCAAGCGTCGCCTGTACGCGACCGGCACGCCGCGACTGATCTCGGAGGCGGCCAAACGCAACCGCAAGCGTCCACTTGATGAGTTCATGATCGGCATGGACGACGAGCGGACGTTCGGGAAGGTGCTATACAGCTACTCGTTCGCCCAGGCGATCGAGGACGGTTACCTCGACGACTACCGGTTGGTCGTCATGGGTGTGACACGCAAGGAGTTACACGAGCACCTGGCCGTATTACCGCGCAGTGCGATCACCCTGCAGTCCACCACCGGTTTGCACACCCTCATGGTGCAAACCGTGTTGGCCAAGGCGGCGCGGCAGTACGGGCTGCGACGGTGTTTGGTGTTCTGCAATCGTCTCAACGAAGCGCGTGCGTTCTCCCGCTCCATGGCCCGGACTCTGTCGGGGCTCCCGGCGTCCATGAAGCCCGACCGGATGCTGACCGCCACGCACGTGCACGGCGAGATGGACAACACTGAACGTGAGCGCCATCTGAGCCTGCTGGCCGATCCGCCGGGTGACGGGTGGACGGCGGTCACCAACGTGCACTGCCTGGCCGAGGGGGTGGACGTGCCGGCCATCGACAGCGTGGCGTTCACACACCCGAGGACGTCGATCAGCCAGATCGTCCAGGCCATCGGTCGTGCCTTACGCCGTGATCCGGAAGGCACCGGAGTGGCCACTGTCGTGGTTCCGATTCTGCTGCCCGACGATGCGGAGGAAATCGGGGACACCGACCTCAAGGACTACCGGACGCTGTGGCAGGTCGTGCGTGCCCTGCGCGCTCACGACGCGGTGTTCGGCGCCGCGATCGACCGTGCCGAGTATCCCGCCAAGAACACCGGTCGCCCGACCTACGAGGAGCGGCCGCTGGACCATGTGCTGATCGAGCTGCCTGAGGGCTATGACGACGGCGCGGTGCTGGAGCACCTCACGGCTCGCATCATCGCCTCCTCCCGTAGCCGATGGTGGGATGGCTATATCGCTCTCAAAGCATTCCACTCCACACGGGGCACCACCAATGTGCCCCGTGATCACGTCACCGATGACGATGTCCGATTGGGTGCCTGGGTGGATGCCACCCGCACCGCGTACCGCCAGGGTCGCTTGGCCGTGGATCGGATGGCCGCGTTGCGCGAACTCAACTTCGACTTCCTGCCCAGGGCATTGGAGTGGGAGACCGGGATCCGGGCGGCGACCGCGTTCCACGCAGAACACGGCCACTTGGAGCCGGTCAGCTCGCTGCGTGTGCTGGATGTGGACCTGTTGGCGTGGTTGGACAAGCAACGCGCACGCGCCACCGACGGTCAACTGGACGGATTACGCAGGGCCGCGTTGGACGCACTGGGTATGAGGTGGACGCCGCGTCTGGACACTTTTGCCGACTACCTCGTGGCGCTCACCGAGCACCACAGGCGACACGGCAACATCGACATCACCCCGGATCCCGACACCGACGACGGGCGTCTGGGCGCGTGGCTGGTGCGCACTCGTATGAAGCGCAAACGCCGTGAGCTGACGGAGTCTCAAATCGCGGCGCTGGACCGGTTGGGCATGCAGTGGAGTTCGCCGGCGGCCCGGTCGCTGGCAGCCGCGTCACTGTCCTGACGTGTGGTCACACCCGCCGGCTGAGATCGGCGGCTGATCGTCACCCACCACACGCCACGCGATGCGTCCCGTCGGGCACCACGGCCGGTGCCCCGCCGCGGACCGAACGTGTGCGTTGACCGAGGATAAATCCTGTTGGCACAGAAAACCTTGCAAGCCTCTACTCGTTTTTCCCGCGACACCGACCATCCCGTTCAGCAGGCGTTGTTTCCGGCTCACGAGGTATCCAGCAAGGACACTGGTCCCGCAGCGCGTGCGATGCCCGGAATTTTGGCCGATGCCCGCGACTACCAGGTTCGTGCGGTTGACGACA
Source organism: Umezawaea sp. Da 62-37 (assembly GCF_032460545.1). GTDB lineage: Bacteria > Actinomycetota > Actinomycetes > Mycobacteriales > Pseudonocardiaceae > Umezawaea. The sequence goes on along the minus strand of NZ_CP135965.1, from coordinate 9,631,539 downwards.
TCCAGGCCGGGTTGGCCGCAGGTGGCCGCGGCCAGATGCGGGCGGCGTGCGGCACGGGCAAGACCAAGATGTCGCTGTGGGCCGCGTTGAGGCTGGTGCCGCCCGGCGGCATCGTCGCCATTGTCGTCCCCACCGTGGGACTGGTCGCTCAGACCCTCGCGGTCTGGAAGCAGGAACACGGTGACTACGACGCCCTGGCCGTGTGCAGTGACACCTCGATCGACGAGGACTACTTCGCCGGCACCAAGGACATCCTCGAGCCGATCACCACCAACGCCGACGTCGTCGACACGTGGTTGCGGCTGCCCAGCAACGCCGCGATCCGGTTGATCGTCGGCACGCACGTGTCCGCCCATGTCGTCGGCGAGGGCCTGCAACTGGCCGGTGTCGTGGCGGATCTGCTCCTGGTCGACGAGGCGCACCGTACCGCCGGTCGGGTCGACAAGCACACCGCGATGGTGCATGACGACGAGGTGCTGCCCGCGCTCCGCCGGCTCTACATGACCGCCACTCCGCGAGTCCAGGCACGCCGCAGCCCAGGCGAGCAGGACACCGCCTTGGTGAGCATGGACGACGAGGAGGTGTTCGGGAAGGTCCTGTTCTCCTACCCGTTTTCCCAGGCGATCGCGGACGGGTGGCTGGATGACTACCGGCTCGCGGTCATCGGTGTCTCCCAAGCCGAGGTTCTCGCTGTGCTGCGCGACGCCTCGCCTCCTCGTCCCGGCGCCGCGGTGTCGGCGGAGATGCCCTCCGAGCACACCGCGATGGTGCAGGCCGCGTTGGCTCGTGCGGCGGTGGAATTCGGTCTGCGTCGGGTCATCGCGTTCTGTCCCCGTATCGCAACAGCTCGGGAGTTCACCGACACGCTGCCCGCCACCCTGGAGTCTTTGGCCCCGCACCATCGGCCCTCGCGCCCCTTGCATGCCGAGCACATCCACGGGCGGATGAAGCAGGCTCACCGCAACACCGTGCTGGCCGCGTTGGCCGATCCGCCCGACGACGGCTGGGCGGTGATCAGCAACGCCAAGTGCCTCAGTGAGGGGATCGACGTGCCCGCGGTGGACTGCGTCGTGTTCACCGAGGCCAGGCAGTCCGTTGTGGACATCGTGCAGGGTGTCGGTCGCGCATTGCGGCGCAACCCCGACGGGACGGGCGTGGCGACGATCCTGGTGCCGATCCTGCTGCCGGATGACCCGGGTGAGGTCGACGAGATTCTCGACGCGGGCCGCTATGACGTGCTGTGGCAGGTCATCGTCGCGCTGCGGGCCCACGACGAGGTCTTCGGCTCTGTATTGGACCGCTGTCGAGCTGACCGGTTCGATGGCGCCGACGAGGTGCGGGCGAAGATCACCGTCGATCTGCCCGGCGGCTACGACAACGCCCGGTTTCTCGATCACCTCACCATCCGCATCGTCAAGTCCGCCACCAGCCAGTGGTGGGACGGTTACGGACACCTCAAACGATTCCACGAATCCCACGGGCACCCCTACCCCACCGTCGATCATGTCGTCGCCGGCTACAAACTGGGTGCCTGGGTCGGCCGCTGCCGCCAGCAGTACCGGCAGCGTCGCCTCGCCCCCGATCGTGTCCACGCCCTTCTGGACCTTGATTTCGATTTCGACTTCGACCGGGCCCAGGCCGCGTGGATGGCGCGTCTGGCCGTCGCCACGTCCTTCCACGCCGCGCACGGCCACCTGGATCCCCCGTCGGGCGTCCTGATGCCCGACGGCACGGATCTGCGAGCCTGGTTGGGCGTCAGCCGTCGCGCGTTCCACAACGGCACACTCACAGCCGACCGGGGCTCTGCGCTGGACAAGCTGGGGCTGGACTGGTCCACCCCTGACCCGTGGGACGTCCTGGTCGACAAGATCTCCGCCTTCCACACCGAGCACGGCCATCTCAAGGCCTCCAAGAGAGACCCGGACCCGCGGATCGCAGCCGTCGCCACGGCGCTGCTGCGGTGCCGCGGCCGTCACCGCAAGGGTAAGTTGGCCGCGCATCTGGTCTCGGCGCTCGATTCCATGGGAATCGTGTGGGAGCCCAACGAAGAAGCGCAACAAGCCGGAATCGCGGCGGCCGAGCGTTACCACGCCCGCGTCGGGCACCTGCTGCCCGAAGCCGACTACGTCGACGAGACCGGCTTCGCACTGGGCAACTGGGTCCATAAGCAACGCCAGGACCACCAGAAGGGCAAGGTCCCGGATCGGCGAAGGAATGCTCTGGACGCGTTGGGCATGGTGTGGCAGCAGGTCTTCGAAGCCGACTGGCAACATCGCATCGACATCGCAGCCCGGTTTCGCACCCACCACGGCCACTTGCGGGTGCCGCCGAAGCACCCGCCGTGCCTGGATCTGCGGGGGCAGGAGTGGGACCTGCACAAGTGGATCAACCGCCAGCGAGCGTTCCGCCGCGCCAATCGTTTGAGCGAGGAGCAGATCGCGGCCTTGGACGCGTTGGGCATCGACTGGGCGCCGCTGGACAGCCGATGGGAAACCAAGCTCTCGGCACTGCGCGCTCTGCATGCCCGTCACGGATCGTTGACTCCCTGCGTCGACGACGAAAACTACACGCAGATGTGCAACCTGCTCGCGAATCTGCGCAGCGCGTACCGCGCCGACAAGCTTGACGCTTCCCGCGTGGAGGCCTTGGAGGAGCTGGGCATCGTCTGGGATCCGTCCGAGACATCCTGGCGGAACATGATCGCGTTTCTCCGCGATTGCCGTGACCGACACGGGACCATCACCGTGCCGTGGGACACGGTCACGCCCGCCGGTGTTCGCGTCCACTCGTGGATGTCGAGTCAACGACGGTTGCGACGGGACGGGAAACTTCCACAGGAACGGGTCTGCGTCCTGGAGGAGCTCGGCATGCAGTGGGCCGAGCAGGCCCACATGAGGCGTGCCATCGCGTACCTGGCCGACGCCGAACGTTATCGAGCACATCACGGCCACCTCGACGTGCTCGCCACCGACACCCAACCCGCCGACGTCAACACCAAAGCCCTGTCCAAGTGGCTGGACTGGCAACGCGAATGCCACCACAACAGCACCGCATCCGTAGAACATGTGGCCGCCCTCAACCAGCTGGGCATCGACTGGACCGGCGAGCGTGTCAAAGAGCGCCACTGGCTCTACACCTATGAGATCGTCCGGCAACGACTCGCCACCACCGGCACTGTCGACGTCACCCCTGACGATGACGATCCCGACAGTGCACGGTTGGCGACGTGGCTGAAAAAGCAACGCTCGCTGAAAGCCTATGGGCGCCTCGCCCCGGATCGCCAAGCACTGCTCGATGCGCTGAACATCGACTGGACCCCCGATATCCGCGGGACATGGACGCGCGCGATCGAGGAAGTCAACGCCTACGTGCGGCAGCACGGTTCGATCGCCTCCGTGCGCAATGGCACCCGCACCGACACCGGTTTCGACCTCCATGCCTGGCTGCGGCGCACGCGCAACAAGGCCGCACGCGGTGACCTCTATCCCTCACAAGTCGAGGAACTGGTCCAGCTCGGTGTCCTGTCGCCGACACCGCACCCCGCGGAGTCACGGGGCGAGTCCCCGCAGTGATCGGAATCCCCTGCCGCGACCGCTGCGGTCGTGTCGGCCCTCTCGCTCTCTCATCTACGGAGATATCTATGCCACCGTTGCTGATTTCGTTCGATGTGGCGGGGACCCTGGCCGAGCTGGTCGGACGGAGCCATACCCAGGCGCTGACCGACCTGTCCCCGCTGCCCGCGCCCGAGGTTCGGCGGATCCTGCGTGACGTGCTGGGGTTGAAGACGCTGCCTTCCCGTGACGCTCTCACGCCCGCACTGGTACGACGCACGTGTACGGCATTGATGATCGACGTCGACGATCTGGGTTTCGGGACGGTGCCGCTCGCCCCGTACCGGCTGCTCGACGGGGCCCGTGACGCGGTCGCGGCAGCCGCTGTCCATGCCCCGGTCGTGTTGATCACCAACACATCGGTGTTCGCCGAGAGCTGTCTCGATCCTGTCCGTGAGGGGCTCGCGCCCCATCTGGCCGCAATCCACACGTCGTGGCGACACGGGGTCGTCAAACCCCATCCTCAGGCGTTTCACACCGCCGCGTCCCACGAAGGGGCCAGCGTCGAAGACCTGGTCCACGTCGGTGACAGCTGGTTCGAGGACATCGCCCCTGTTCTCGAACTGGGCGGCCACGCGATGTGGATCACCGACGACACCTCATCAGCCCGTGACTACGCCAGCTGCGATCGACTGTTGGTGGTGCGCAGCATCGGAGAGGCCACGACGGCGATGACGCAGCGATGGTGGGCGTGATGGCCACCCGACGCCCCGCCTTCACCCGCGCCAGCCGCCTGTGGGAGGCGATCAGTCGTCTCGACCGTGCCACCCGTCTGTCGACCGCTCTGGCGCCTCCCGACTTCTACAACGCGGGCCGTGTGGTCACCGCATTGCGTCGAGCGCACACCGCCGCAGGCGATCATGCCCGCGTGGAGCAGTACCTGCTGGGTGCGGTTGAGGCGACGAGCAAGGACGGTGCCCGCGCGGAGGAGGCGACACACTCGATGCGTCGGGGAGCTGTATGTCCGTTGTGGGCGGATCATCGAAGCGCGGCATCGTTACGAGGAAGGACTGCGATTGTTCGAACTGCTCCACCCGCCTGCGGCACACCGTGACCGCACACACCTGGTCGGTGCGGACACAGCCACCGCCGACCCGGAACACGGGGATTCTGCCGGACCGCGGTCATGACGAGACCGTTCGGCAGGCGCGCCACACCGTCGTAGACGCTTCCAACCACCCCCGCCAATCACCGGCGCGTTCGGTGTCGCGCTCTGCGTCACCCTTCGACGCGCGGCGTCACAGGCTACCGCCCCCATCCCGGTGCGATGGCCCTGGCCCGATTGTCGTTACCACCATGCAAGGGAGATGACACGGTGGTTTCCGCGAGCAATCGCGAGATCAACACCCAGCTGCACACTGCCCGCCTGAAAACCAGGTCGCCGACCGATCCGAACACCGCCATGACCCAGGTGGAGTTGGCGGACGCGATCAACCGGTATTTGATCGACAGCGGTGCGCCCGACAGGGAACTGGTCACCTACCGGTTGATCAGCCAATACGAGAACGGGTACGTCCGGTGGCCTGGGAACTCGCGGCGCGCGGCGTTCCGCCATGTCCTGGGCGCGGCCACCGATGCCGAGTTGGGCTTCTTTCCTCCGATCTCCAGCGTCCGCGAGCCACTGCTCACGGCATCGGATCAACCCGACAATCTCCCTGTGCCGACACCCGCAGGCCCGGAACCCGCGGCGGTGGCGACGATTCGAGGCGTGTCCGCCGCTTTTTACATCGCCGACCAGCAGAGGGGCGGTGGTCTGCTGTACCCGCACGTGCGCCGCTACCTGCAGGCCGAGGTCGCTCCGCTGCTGCTCGACCCGGACAGCGGCAATGCCGCCGCGGTGTTCTCCGCGGCCGCGTCGCTGACCGAGTGCGCCGGGTGGCTGGCCCACGACACTGGCAGGAATCATCTGGCACGCCAGCACTTCGACCGCGCATTCCGTCTGGCGTCCGCAGCCGCGGACGCTTCGCAGACCGCGATGGCATGTGCCTCGATGTCCTACCTGGCAGGTGAACTGCGCCACGGCGAGGACGCGGCACGACTGGCCGAAACCGGCTTGTCCCATGCCCGACAAACATCGGGAACCGCCGCCTTGGTCGCGCGACTGCACACGATGGCGGCCCGCGCGCACGCCATGCGCATGGACCGTACGTCCTGTCTGACCGCACTCGAGGAAGCCCACGCCGTACTGCAGGACCGTCCCGACGAGGTCGTCGACGGCGGGATTTCCGGCTTCGACGACGCGACGCTGGCCGCCGAAAGCGCGCTGTGTCTGCAGCTCCTTGGCGATGTGGATGATGCGGAGACGCAAGTACTGCGCACTCTCGGACTGCTGCCGGCTGACTGGGTCCGGTCCCGAGCGTTGGCTCACCTCACGCTCGCCGCCGTGCTCAAGGACAGCGGCCGGATCGCGGAAGCCGCGAACGCGGGATGTGCGGTGATCATGGTCGCACGGACGGTGGCGTCCACGCGCGTGCAGGTCCGCCTGGACAGGTTGGGCACCGAGTTGTCCCAGCACCAGGCCATTCCGGAGGTCCAGGCGTTCCTGGACGCTCTCGCCTCGTTCCGGCTCGGCTCCACAGGGAAGGACTGTGACACGCCGGCCTGGCCTGTGTGAACGATGACGTGACTGCCGGGCGGTCGGCTCTATCCGGTCGAAGGTGACCTCAGGCGTGTTTCCCGGCGGGTAGTGACCACAGTGCCCGTCTGTCACGTGTTGTGCTGGGCACTGTCGAATGACCTCGAACCACACAACCAACGGTTCCGACTCGGCGGAATGATCGAGCCGAGCGAACCGGCGCGAAGTGCTGCGCGCCATCTGTCTCGATGACGTGAAGTCGTGTCTCAGTGCTTCTCACAGGCTGCGGGACGACCAACTCTTGTTCCCGATGGCGGTGTCCCCATGTCACCGCTGCGCGAGCGATGCGCTCGGCGATCCCGAACTGCCTGGACGCTCCACTCAGGACGTTGATAGCTGGACCATTGTCCGGTGTCGCGGGTACTCGGCGGGCGGGTCGTCAGCGCGGTGCAGAACGTGGTGCAAAACGCGACGTGTACTTACGTCACCCCTGTGCTGCCTTCAAGATCGTCATTGTCCGATGCGTGACTCGAACTCGGACAGTCGCACGATCGATGCGTCGGCTTCAACCGGACTTCCCGTTTTCCCAAGGAGACCGACCGCGTCCTAGGGCGACCTCGGACACGGTGTGCGTGCCGGCTTCGCTCGCGTCGTCCGCACCTGCGGACAGCAAGCGAAGCACTCACCGGTAGCGCACCACGTCGGGTTATCGCCGCCGCATCACGCGGTAGCACCACCAGCACATGTCGCCGGTCGACAGTTCGGCGAGACGATGAGAAGTGAGGGTCAACCAGTGATCATTCGACGTGCGGCAGCAGGCCTTGCGGGCGCGGCGGTGGCGATTGCTCTGCTCGGTGCGGGTAGTGCGTCGGCGGAGCCGATGAAGTACTGGAGCGATTGCGGGGTCACCGTTGCCGTTTCGGAGGCCACGACCTACAACCCGATGCGGCCCTGGAGCTGCAACGAGCACGGGCCGGTCGCCCCCGAGGCTCAGGCGGCGTGGTGATCGACAGCGCCGGCCGGTAGGAGCGTGCGGGGCTGTGTGATCGATGACCGGCTGGTGTCGTCCACACAACCTCGCGAACCGTCCGGTCGTTCCGACTGGTCTGCGGCGATCTGCCGCTCCTGCAGTCCCACATCGACGCGGAGCCACGGTCAACGCCGACGCTCCGCACATCCCCCCATCCGCACACACCCGAAGGAGAATCTTGAACCACGCCGGACGGACGCGAGCAATCACCCTGTTCACGGCCATGACGATGCTGCTGGGCGGCACGGCAACGGCCCAGGTCGCGGCCCAGACCGACTATCCGGATGGCGACATCGGTACCCAGATCGTGGGCGGCTGGCCCGCCACCCAGCCCTACACCACGGCGGCCATCGAGTACGACAGCACCACCCCGGCCCGCACCGACTGGCTCAACTGCACCGGAAACCTGCTGCGGACCTACTCCGCCACCGAGTCGGACTGGGTCGTGACGGCCGCGCACTGCGCGACCAACCTGCCCGCCGACGTGTCGGCGGCGGGTCTGTCGGCGACGGGCCTCGGTGCCCGGCCGGATTTCCACGCCCCGCCGGTGTAGGTACCGGTGGAGAACCGCGATTTCCACGTGCGCGTCGGCGCCGTCGACCGATCGAAGGCCGCGGCGGTCGCGGTCAAGCGCATCGTGGTGTTCTCCGGCTGGGACTGGATCGCCGATACCAGTCCCGTACCCAGGGACGAGGTCCCCGCGGGTGACTTCGCCCTGATGCAGTTGGCCTCGCCAGCGAAGGCTCGGACGGTTCCGCTGGCCAGCTGGGAGCCCCAGGTCGGGTTCCCGCTGCGGGCGCTGGGCTGGGGCCGGACCTCCAACGACGCCACCACCGGGTCGATGACGCTGCAGCAACTCGACACCCGAGTCGTGCCCGCGGACCGGTGCGGCGCCGACGGGGCGATCACCGCCCACGACATCTGCACCAACGAGCACCAGCCCGGTAAGGGCGACTGCAACGGCGACTCCGGCGGCCCGGTCATCGGGAAGGCCCGCGGCAGGGTGTACCAGTTCGGCATCATCAGCTGCGGTGGATCCGAGCTGTGCGGGGTCACCCCGGACGTGGCCACCGGTGTGGCCTACTACAAACCGTGGGCCGACGCGGTGACCAGCGGCAAGATCCGCAGTGATCTGCCGCTGACCGCCGCCCAGGGCGGAGCGATCCCGCACCCGCGCATCCCGATCACCACGACCGCGCCGGTCACGCTGCGGGACAACGTGGGTGTCCTCCCGATCGCCGCACCAGCACAGCCGCGGGACGACGCTGTCGCCTTCGCCGCTGCCTGACGTTCGCGGCACCCAAGCACCCGCGCCGCCGACCGGCGGAGCGGCGACAGAGAAATAAAATCGGAGAACCAGTGAGCAAGCGATCCATGGCAGTGAAGTGCTTCGCGGGCTTGGCGGCGGCGGTGATCATGGCGCTCGCACCCGGTAGCGCGGTGGCGAACCCGATGAACAGCTGGGGCGTCGAGCACAGGCCCGAGAAGCCCGAGCTGGCCAGCAGCGGCGTGGTCATCGACGGCATCGACGATCAGGACCAGGGCGTCACCGCCCCCAGCGGCGACGCCAAGGCGGACAACCCGATGCGGCCGTGGTGCATGGCACCCGACTCCGTCAACCCCAAGACCGCAGACACCTTCGGTGAGGTCACGATCATGGGGTTCCCCGGCTGCGTGATCCAGGACTGACAGCCGGCAGATAGGCCACCTGCGAAGCCGTGTGGTCCGGCTGCTCCATCCGCCGGACCACACGGCTCGAAGGCCCTCGACCTCGTTCGCGGAGTCCCGACCTTTCGACACCACGGGACGAAGACCTTGAAGACCGGATCGTTCACAGTCCGAGCGGTGCTGCTCGCCCTTGCCCTACAAGGCATCCTGATGTTCGGCACAGACGCGGCGACCGCCCAGGTGTCCTTGACGGACACGTCAGCCGCAACCGGAGAACCGGGCACGAATGTCCTCGGCGACTGGAGAATTCTGGTAGTACTCGTTGTTTTCGGCAGCTTGCTGCTCGTGAACCGGAGGAGTCGTGGCGGTCATCGGCGCAGGACTGTTCCCGATGCGGCCACAGGTGGCGCTTCGCGCCGGACCAGGCGCCAAGGCGCTGTGCGGTGCGAGCCTCCACTACCGGCGCTGACCACTCCCTGCGAGCGGCCCGTGGACACGACGACGACCGTACTGCGCGCCGTGCCGGTCGTGCCCGACGGTCACACCCCGCAGGTCGCGCGTCCGCTTTGTGACATGTCGTCCGCCGTTGCCTGACGGTATTAGACCGTAATCGATCACAAGAGCCTGTGCCGGAACCTCCTCCGTCGAAAGAACGCCGCTGATGCCAGACTCCGTCCCAGACCTCGTTACGAGGCTGAGCCTCATGCTCGACCTGCACCCTGGTGACGAGTTCACCTCGGAGCCGATCGCCGCCGCCCTCACCACAACTCCTGGCGAGGTCGAGAACGGCCTGGACCGGCTGCTGACAGTTGGTCTGATCACCGAGATCGGTGCCGGGCGTTACCGACGCCCCGACGTGATCGTTGGGGGCGAACACAAGCAGAGTGATGCCACGCGCATCCGGATACTGTCGGCGCAGCGCGCGATGATCGACTGGTACCTGGCCCGGACCGCTACCGCGGGCAGGACCCTCAACCCGTTCCAGTTCAGTGCCAGAATGGTCCACAAGGGACTCGGCATGTCCACCTTCGACACCCCTGCTGCGGCCCTGGCATGTTCGAGGTCGAACACTCCAATGTCCTGACCGCGCAGCAGGTCGCTGCGGCCCGCGGTTGGCACACCACGGTCCTCGGCTTCGCCGAGGCGCTGTGGAGCCTGCTATGGCTCACGCTCAGGTCCGAGGAGCTCGGCGTGACCGCTGCGATCGGCGACCGGGTCCTGCGGATCTCCTCCCGCACCGAGGGAGGGGTATCGGTGCAGGAGGTCTTCCTCGCGCGGCTGCGCACGCTGGACGAGGCCGCGCACACCGGTGAGGAGTGGACCGACGCCCGCCGCGGCGACTACGAGGTCGTGCGGGTCCCGATCCACCAGGTCGACACGGTCGACCTCAAGCCCGCAGCTTTGCGCGGCTTCGTGCTGGACAACATCGACGTGTTGGTTGCCGAAGCCGCCAACCTGCTCTAACCCGGCGCCCACCACGCCGCCGGGACGAGCCGGAATCGCGTGGCGACGGTGAACACCACGGCCGTGGTCGGCCCGGTCGCGCCGCAAGTGGCGGGGTGGCGAGAGGTACTACCGGAGAGGTGTGAAACATTCGCTGCGGTCCTGATCGGGTGGAGTACGCCCGGTCGGTGGGCGCGGACAACGCAACGCCGGTACTGCCGATCATCACGAGCCCGCATGGGACGGGTACTGGTACCGAGGAGTCTGGCGTGGCGTGGTCGTGGTGGATCACAGCGGTCCGTGTGGTGGCGGGTGCGGCGGTGTGCGCAGTGGCGGTGATCGCCGTGCCAGGTACGGCGACCGGGCAGGAGTTGGACCGGGTGTCGGCGGGTGTACCGTTGCGGGACGCGGTCGCG